>WSZT01000114.1 GCA_013139985.1 Candidatus Methanophagales archaeon
TGCCGAATCCATGTTTGCGTTCGCCAGACCCGTAACGAGATTCGTTGCGCCGGGACCCGAAGTGGCGATACACACGCCCGTCTTCCCTGATACACGGGCATAGCCGTCAGCCGCATGCGCCGCACATTGCTCATGCCGCATCAATATGTGTCTTAGCGCATCATCCTTATATAGCGTATCGTATAGATCTAACAGAACACCGCCTGGTATTCCAAAGGCTACCTCTGCACCTTCATCCTTCAACTCCTCCACTACTATTTCCGCACCGCTTAACTTCACTTTTGCCATTTCTTTTTCCCCTATATGCTCTTTTTACCTCTGATGGTGAATGTGGTATATGTTATCCTTATTAGTGTGCAAGATATTTAAACTATTTAATTTAGGACACAGATTTACGCAGATTTACACGGATTTGATTTTTTTCTGTGTTAATCAGTGTTAATCTGTGTCAACAATTTATTTTATTTCGTTTTTTCCGTTTTGGGTCACGGTAGTTTTGGAATATCCTGCATAAAATCTCCTAGGGAACTCCCTGTAAGTAATTTACCAATTTTGATAATTATCATAGACACAGATTTCACAGATTTACACAGATGCTACTGTCTGGATTATTAAGTTTTTACGGGTTCATAGAATCAAAATTAAAAAATCAATACACTACTTTAAATCTGTGTTAATCAGCGTTAATCTGTGTCTTAAAAATCCTTGAAAAATGAGATATTTCTGGTAAATTATTATTCGTGAGTTCCCAAAGTCCTTTTTCCGCCAAGCGAGTTCTATCAAATTCGGTCATAATTTTAGCTCCTCTTTGTACGGTTTAATATCATCCTTTATGCCTCAAGCATGCAAACTCTCTATATATAAAGCGTATTATAGAAGGTGTAGTCATGGTGCATAGGCGAAGGAGGTCGGTGAATAAAAAATGAAGAGAGAGAGGGTTATTGAACTGTGGTTGGCAGGATTTGTGCTGGTAGTGGGTCTGATAGTAGTGGTAGTGCTCTTAGGGACAGCAGCGGCAGACGGGCCGCCTATGTCAGAGCGAGCACATCTTTCCTTTTCACCTATACACAATCTTCTTTCGACAAATACTGTTTATGTCTTTGGGCACCTTAGTGTGGTCGGAAACAAAATCAAAAAGAATAACTTTGAGGTGGATCCGCTTTGCAATGAACAAGATGGTTGCTATCCGTACGCCGATGGTTGCGAAGAAAGAGACTATTATTGCGCGGGTAATGGGACAGGTTGCAACTATACTTTCTCCAATAGGCATACCGATAGCTGGGTGGATACAGGTAACACGCGATGGGTAGACGTGGACGAATGCGAAGAGAAGGAGCAGAAGGAACAGGAATACCGGGATTATAAATGTTCTGAAGGAAGCTGTTATTACAGCATAAACGATACAAAATGGATAGATACCGGAATCTATAATGCTACTTGCATCGGTGTTTCTCTTGCACCACTGGAAATCACTTCTTTCACACCTCTATCGTATGTTGATGACACGGTCGGCAATGGGAGGACATTTGACGTTACGGTAAATCAGGCGGCGAAGGTTAGCTGGTATCTAAATGATATGCTCGTGCTGACGAACGAGAGTGTACTGGAAGCTAAATGCATGTTACTTGCGGATGTGGTAGGTGAGCACAGCGTCACAGCAATCGCATCGAATGCAAATGGCTCTGATATGCAGATGTGGATATGGGTTGTGACGGAACTCCCAAAAGAGTGTGAAGGCACGGATACCTGTTGTGGCAGTTACCCAAGTTGTGGAAATTGCAATGAACAAGATGGTTGCTATCCGTATGGCGATGGTTGCGAAGAAAGAGACTATTATTGCGCGGGTAATGGGACAGGTTGCAACTATACTTCCTCCAATAGGCATAACGATAGCTGGGTGGACACAGGTAACACGCGATGGGTAGACGTGAACGAATGCGAAGAGAAGGAGCAGAAGGAACAGGAATACCGGGATTATAAATGTTCCGCAGGAAGCTGTAATTACAACATAAACGATACGAAATGGATAGATACCGGAATCTATAATTCCACTTGCATCGATGTTTCTCTCGCACCACCAGGAATAACTTCCTTCGCACCTCTATCGTATGTTGACGACACGGTCGGCAATGGGAGGGCATTTAACGTTACGACAAATCAGGCGGCGAACGTGAGCTGGTATCTAAATGATATGCTCGTGCTGACGAACGAGAGTGTACGGGAAGCTAAATGCACGCTGCATGCGGATGTGGTAGGTGTGCACAACGTCACAGCAATTGCATCGAATGCAAATGGCTCTGATATGCAGATGTGGATATGGGCTGTAACAGAACACCCAAAAGAGTGTGAGGGCACGGATACCTGTTGTGGCATTTACCCAAATTGTGGAAATTGCAATGAACAAGATGGTTGCTATCCGCATGGCGATGGTTGCGAAGAAAGAGACTATTATTGCGCGGGTAATGGGACAGCTTGCAACTATACTTCCTCTAATAGGCATAACGATAGCTGGGTGGATACCGGTAACACGCGATGGGTAGACGTGAGCGAATGCCAGGAGAAGGAGCAGAAGGAGCAGGAATACCGCGATTATAAATGTTCCGCAGGAAGCTGTAATT
>WSZT01000061.1 GCA_013139985.1 Candidatus Methanophagales archaeon
CCATCCTGCCGTACTTGTTCTCCATAAAGATGGAGATCTGCTTTATTGCCTCCATGTTCATTCACACCTCCCTATTGTCTATTACTCTCTGTGCCTTACCTTCCGAACGCGGAATCGTTCCCGGCTCCACCAACTCAACATCAGCCATAATATTAAGCACACCCTTAAGCTGTTGGGATACCATCTTGCTTAATGACATCAAGTCTGCGATTTTATCGCTGAACGCAGATTCCGTCACCTCGACCTTGACGGTCATAACATCCAGTGGCCCTTTCCGATCCACAATAATCATGTAATTGTCTCCAATCTCAGGGATCTTCATGAGTACAGACTCGACCTGGCTCGGGAATACATTTATACCACGCACAATGATCATATCATCTGTGCGACCAAGAATCCGCATGATTCGCGGATGTGTACGTCCACACTCACAAGCCTCGTTATTCACTATGGTGAGGTCCCCTATCCGGTACCGAATAAGAGGAAATGCCCATTTATCTAGCGTGGTAACAACGAGTTCGCCACGTTCACCTTCTGCCACCTGCTCGCCGGTTTTAGGGTCAATCACCTCAATAAGGAAGAGATCCGCCCAGATGTGGATACCGTTCTGGAGATGGCATTCTGAGCATAAGGGACCGCTCATCTCGCTGGTGCCATAGACGTCATATGCCTTGATGCCTGTGGACACTTCAATCCGCCTTCTCGTCTCATCAGACCAGGGCTCTGCACCGAAGAGACCTGCCTTGAGCTTTGTATCATCCCTGATGCTCACACCCATCTTCTTTGCTACTTCGTTTAGGTAAAGGAAATAAGAAGGCGTGCAGGCGATAGCAGTGCTTCCCAAGTCCTGCATGAGCTCGATTTGACGCTCGGTACTGCCGGCACTCGTAGGAAGTACCGTGGCACCTATTCGCTCTGCACCGTAATGTAGACCGAGCCCGCCGGTGAAAAGGCCATAACCGTAACTAACCTGGATTACATCGCCACGGCCCAGACCTATGGACGTGAGCCCACGCGCCAACGAATCTGTCCACATATCTATGTCTCCTTGAGTGTATCCAACCACAGTTGGCTTCCCGGTCGTGCCGCTGGATACATGATACCGCACCACCCAGTCTTGGGGAAGGCAGAACATGCCCGTGGGATATGTATTACGAAGGTCTATCTTCGTTGTGAATGGGAGTTTGGTTACGTCACTAAGCTCTTTTATGTCTTCGGGCTCCACACCCGCTTCACGGAATCGCTGCCGGTAGAATGATGAATGGTCATAAACATAGCGGACAACTGTCCGAAGCCGTTCCTCCTGCAGCTTATGCAGGTCCTTAATGGGCATGCGTTCAACGTGTGGATTCCAGTACCCGAACATGATAATTTACCAAATCAATCAATGCGTTTCTACTATAAAAAACTATGAGTTTTGTGTTTTTGTTCTTGATGGAGATATACAAAGCTTCATCTGAGGCAATACGCAGGGTATTTATTTACATGCGTGCGTCTATCTAAAAGTCGGGAGGTAAAAAAGGAGTACTTTGAATAATGGCAGTGTCAGTCGCTATGACAATCATATGTCAAATTTTTCTTTTCGGATAATATCTTTGATGCAACAAACTTTAGGAAAGTTTGATCAAAAAGCTTCGCAGATAATCCTCTTCTCCCGATTTTTCGTTTGCAAAGAAATAGTGAACATGTTGAACTGGAACAAAGTGTTAGTTGAAGGAGGTAACCACAATTTAAAATGTACCCCTGTAGAGAAAGGGGAGAGCTATTATGTCAAAAAAGCAATTGCAAAAATACGCAAGCAATTTATCTACCTCCATCTACTTAAAAGTTGGTAGGAGAAAAATGAGTGAACAGGTTCAGCGAAAAGGGAAGAAAATGCGAAATACGTTTAGATACACCGGAGTTTTACAAAATTTCACTCAAGATCTAATCGATAGGAGAACTTAAATATGGATGGAACTATTCGAGCTAATATCTCTTTGGGGTTACATGTTGCAATAGTATTAAAAAAGGACCAAAAAACCGGTAAAGTTACAACAGGAGTTGTCCAACGCATACTAACGAATTCTCGGACACATCCACATGGAATAAAAGTTCGTCTTGAAAGTGGTGAAATCGGCAGAGTAAAAGATATTTTAGAAATAGCTTGACAATGTCCGATTAACCACCGAGTTCACATAGAGCGCAGAGGATATAGAGAGAGGAGATATGCCCTTTTATCTCTTTCACAAGCGGAACCAATTTTATTACCCACTGATATGTTGGTAAAAAGTTACCAATACATAACGTTTCAAAATAACAATCTGCACATACCTCAGCTGTAAATACCTATTATATCAGAGAGAATAGCACTTGCCGCTTCGATAGGACCCGCACCTTTACCAATGACTGTGATTTCGCCAGCTAAGTCGGTTTTTATAGTTGCAACGTTTAGTGTACCACCGACGTTAAGCGGATTCCCTTTCGGGACTAATCGGGGCGCAACTTTCAGGCTGCCGTCATTGTCTACTTCGCCTATTAATTTTATCACATAGCCCTCGTCATCTGCCAGTTTCAACGCCTCCGGGGTTATCTCGGTAATCCCTGTCACTTCAACATCATTATAGGCTGCGTTCATATCAAAGATGGAATTAGCTAGGATGACTAGTTTCACTGCAGTATCTATTCCTTCTATATCTTTGGATGGATCCGCCTCTGCGATTCCTAGCCCCTGCGCCTCCTTTAACACATGCTCGTAAGGCAGCTTCTCCTCTGCCATCCGCGTTAGAATATAGTTGCAAGTGCCATTCAAAATGCCCTCTATTGATATAACCCCATTGCCCGCGAGATTCTCACTCACCAGTGATATTAATGGCATTGCTCCGCCTACCGAAGCTTCAAATCTTAGCTCTTTACCACGCTTCGCTGCTAGTTCCGTAACCCGCTTATACTCTAATGCTATTGGCCCTTTATTCGAGGTTACTACATGCCGGTCTGACACTAATGCAGTAAGTACATGAGTTAATCCCGGCTCGCCATTATCGACATTAGTTGGTGTCGTTTCCACCATAACATCATGCTCTACCTCTTTTATTAGATCCAGACTTGAGATCTCTTTTAGGTTTTTGCCTGTTCTGAGGTTCATTATCTCTTCCTCTCTCAGTCCGTTCTCATTCACAATACTGCCTTTCAAGTCCGCTATGCCGACAATTTTTAGGTTTATGCCGTGTTTTCTTGCTATCGCATCATGTTTCCGTTTTATCACTTCTGCCACGCCGCGTCCCACATACCCAAATCCAATTATCGTGACTCTTACTGTCTCTTGTTTCCTGCTCATTTCATGCACCTGCTAAACTAAACACTTGAATAGTCAGAATGTTATTTATATAAATCTATTTTTCTCGTATTTAGCAGTTTGAAATTAGTGCATATTCGGGATGTTATTAAGTTAAGTGTACAGCAGCCACAATCTTATGATTATTGGTAATAGTAATACACCCATGCAATTGCTACGTCGTATGCCAAAATGGATAGGGACAAGACCTATGCATGTGGCTACGAGAAGCGTAAGCAATCCTAACACGCCAGTAAAAAGGAAGACAAGTGCAAAAAGGAAGAAAATGATACCTATTAGCAACTTTCTATATGGCAGTTTCGTAAATAGTAGTGCGAATTGCTTCCCCATGTATTTTGTAATGAAGAACGAGAATGCGGCTGCGATTAACACTGCTATCAACAGATATACCAATGATAACGGCGGAATTACCATTTCCCAGGCTTGAACTTGCAGTAGGCGGCTTATTGCGATTGTCGCGCCGCTCCTCGCGCGAAAAATTAGATATAGTGTCGCCAGGCAGAAAATAACATTCGCCGTATTGACACCACTTAAAGTCGTGATCACCTGCTCGGGCTCCCTATTTCTTCTTACAAGCATAGCCATCACTGTTGCGTGTGCAGATGTGATACCGGGCAGGAAGCTAACAAAAGAGCCAAGAGTCGAGCCGGATATAATTGATTTCACTGTTTCCGCTTTCTCTATCTCTGGCTCCTCTATCATTTGCTCTGGTATCTCGGGCGTGTGAAACAGCGAATATAAAATGGTTGAGAGTCCGAATAAGCCGGTTAGCGCAGGAAAAAGCAGTGACGACTGGAATGAGCATGTTGACGGCATATCCAGTATTACATAGCCGAACAATCCCGAGAGGATAAAGACAAAGGAAGAAAGTAGGATAGCTTCGTATGTCTCCATCTGTTCACTGAAGCTCTCGGTTAGAATAAGCAAGGCGGAAATCCCTATTAGGATGTAAAGCATATAGCTTTGAATAATATCGTAGAATTGCAATTCGATGAAAACGAAATAGAACGGGATAAGTGTAACAAAGGCGAAAATAACCGCACCAAAACTGCCTATGGCGGAAAGAACAGTCGATTCATAGGCTCTACCCTCCAGCAGTAAACGGTGCGCAGGCAGTAAACAGAGTGCCGTGTCTCCTTCGGGCGCACCAATGAATGCTGCGGGAATAAAGCTCAAAAAGGTATGCGCTACGGAAGCTGCGAGTATGATCGCGACAACAAGTATGGTCGCAGAAATGCCAAAATCATCTAAGAACTGCAGCTCTGATAATAGCATAGGCGCGATGGCGAGTAGGATAAAGGCAACGTTATTTGGATGGAAGCCGGGAACAAGTCCTGTTATCGTGCCTAATAGTACCCCGAGCATTGAAAATGCAATGAGCAATAGTAGCGGCAAGAATGGGTCTATCATCTGCTTTTAATCTCTATAAGAGATGTTAGCTTATTACTCTGTGTGTTGTCAGGTGTGAGTAGCCCGTGAGCAGTACCGGTTTATCTCGCGAGAAAATCCAAGGAGAAGAACAAAAATGATCCATATCAAAGTGAATCCTAAAATATTATGTTGGAATGGAATGAGATGTGCTTTAAAGTTGCAAAAGAATAGAAGAACTGATAATTATGAGGTAAGAAGAGAAGGTTGGTCTCACTCCCTGCAACTATCCAAAACCAGCATCTACTTCTTTAAGTTGTTTTAAAAGTTTTTCGCTCTTCTCAGTACTCTTTTCCAATCCACCACAGCCACTATAACCACTGCGATTAATACCGATGCTATTTCTTGGATAAGTAACAGCTTTGAACTCGGAACTATCCC
>WSZT01000217.1 GCA_013139985.1 Candidatus Methanophagales archaeon
CCGTTTAAGTTGCTCATATTCTGTCACTGATATCTTAACCCTTTGAAATGTTTCATCTTTTCTCATATACTACAATAATACAGAGGTATTATATAAAAGTTACAAAAAACAGATGCGGAGTAGTATAACCGATTATGGAATCGAGATCTCAAAAGCAGATCACAAGAAATTGTTCAAGCCGTTCTCGCAAATTGATACTTCTTTGGGTAGGGAACAAGCTGGAACGGGCTTAGGCTTAGCTATTGTTCGCGGTATTATCCATGCACATCGCGGGAAGGTCTGGATAGATAGCGAATCAGGTAATGGCACCACATTTTATTTCACTATTCCAACAGGACAAAAAGTCACCGAAAAAGAGGCTTCATATATCAGATAAAAAATAGCGCCGAGAGCCAGGGAAATTATTTAGCTCACCCCAGCTTGCTCGCTCTCTGATCTCGACAGTAGAGG
The DNA here is from genome assembly GCA_013139985.1 of Candidatus Methanophagales archaeon. Taxonomy (GTDB): domain Archaea; phylum Halobacteriota; class Syntropharchaeia; order Alkanophagales; family Methanospirareceae; genus Methanophaga. The sequence continues at coordinate 451 of WSZT01000217.1, forward strand.
AAGAAATAAGGCGATCGAGACTATTGTAGGATCGCTCCCACGTCCTTTAGTCTCCCCTGCAAATCTTTTCCTCGTTCTGTAAGTCCGTAGATCGTCCCTACTGCAGGGTCCTCGATTTTTTCTACAAAGCCACGCTCCTGGAGTTTGGCAAAATATTTCTCGAAACTCCACCAATCTAAATAAGCCTTTTTCATAATGCGTGTCTTCTTCGCCCTTCTTCCTTCATCAGATATTACGCCCAGTATGTCCAAAATAAGTTCCCATCTGCTCCTTTGCATTATTCTTCTACCGCTCATCTTTTCACCCCTTCGCTTTATATGGTTCTTATACCTGGTTACCGTATAAAGCAACACTATATAAAAGCCTTTCGGTTTTTGCCTTATTGCTACCCCAATGGGTTACCTTATAACCAAGAAATAGTTTCTTTTTTTATCCCGTTCTGCTACCCAAACGGGTAGCCGTAAACCACAACCTTCTTATACCCTTATGCCTATAAATAACATCTAAAATGGGTGCAGAAGAAAGAACTTTCAATAGGATAATTGAAGCTATACAGGACATAGGTGAAACCGGAGCAACTATTGACGAACTTTCAGAGATTGTGCATTTAGAACGGCATACGTTATCCAAATATCTGAGCCAGTTGAGGGCGGATGGGCGTCTATCATACAAAAGAATAGGCAGAGCAAAGGTATGGTTCGTTAGCAAAGCGCCTTTACAGCACATTTTCAGATTGAGTGAAGATGAAAAGACATACACAGAGAAGATTTTATCGCGCATATTGTCTGATATGCCCGAAGGTGTTTTGGTTATGGACTTTGATTACAATATCTTGTTTATGAATCGGCATTTGATTACCTTTTACGGCGACTGTATCGGGCAGAAATATTATCATGCTATCGTTGATACCTTACCTGAAAGTCCGATTCAAAGTAAAATAAGGGCCATTATAGATAGCAAGGAGGAAGAAATTGAGTATCAAACGAGAGATAAAAAAGGCAGGACGCTGGAGATAAAAGCAAGAAAAGCGGAAAATCCTGACGGTTCTTCTTCTATTATTGTTCTTATCAGTGACACATCAGAAAAAGTTAGAAGAGAAGAGCGAATAAAACATCTTTCTGAATTGCATAGACTCCTTGGTGAGTCGGTTAACCGATCATATACAATGGATCAGCTATGCTCAACTATTCTCGAAAACGTGCGTAGCGTAATTGGTTACGATATGGGGGATATATTGATTTACAATCCGGAAACTAATAAGCTTGCTTGCTCTGCGGAGATAGGTTATCCGGACACGGAGGAAAACGGGCGTAAAGAAGAAGTTGAAAACTGGAAAAAAAGTGTTGTAATGGTGGTAAACCAGCGCAGAGAACCTGCATTTATCGCGTTTAATAAAGACGAAAGAAACAAGGAGGGTGATGAGCTTATCCGCTCAACCAATAATCTGGCGCTGGAATACAATCTTCAAGAGATGTATGTGGTCCCTCTAAGGACCAAAGGGGAATCTCATGGTGCATTATTAATCCTTACAGGATCTGGAAGAAAGCTATCGGAGGAAGATAGAAGTTTGATTGAAGGGGTTTCAGAAGAGATCGCGGGTGGTATTGCGAAAATCAAAGCCGAACAAGAGTTGAGAGTCAAGGCAAGTGCTATTGAAATTTCTATCAATCCTGTTTTCATGGCTGACATGGCAGGTAAGCTAACGTATGTGAATCCCTCATTCTTGGAGATGTGGGGCTATGATACAGAAAAGGAAGTGCTGGGGTGTTCATGCACGGAGTTCTGGAAGCAACGAGCTGATGTGGATATTCTGGCGGAGGTGCTGGGAAAGGGGAGCTGGATAGGCAAATTAATAGGAGTGCGAAAAGACGGTTCTGAATTCAAAACTCGTTTATCCACTTCGTTAATATTGGGTACAAAAGGACCGCTCCAATTTGTAGCTGTTGCGGAGTCCCGTTTTGCATCTAACAATAAAAAGGTGAAGTAACTATGACTAAAACCGTGATGGTGGTGGATGATGTACCCGATGTGTTGACATCTATCGTGCAGATTTTAGATGCAAACCAGTACAAAACAATCAAAGCGAAAGATGGGCAAGAGTGTTTAGAGGAATTAAAGGTAGAAATACCAGATGTTATCCTGCTGGATATAATGATGCCCGGGTTGACAACCCAGGAAATATTGAACAATATAGATAGAGATCGTAGATTAGCAGAGGTAAAGATTATTTTCATGACCGCTATTCATTTCCTGGAAGCGGAGGAGCGAGGTTTGCTTGCTTCGCAGCGGGTTGTGGATTTCATTGAAAAGCCATTTACTATAAAGCGGATGTTGGATGCAATTGAGAAGAATACATAGCGCGTTTTTTATGTGGCATTGATATTCCCAAGACGCAATACAATATTTATAGGGAAAATAGGAAAAAACCGAAGAATTTATATATGCTACAAATGTAGGAAGGTTTATAAAAAAGTTATTGTAAATAGGAAGTATAGGTGAGATAAATGGGAGAAGAAGCGAAAGAGGAATTTGAGCCGAAGATAGTCGGATTTACCTGTAATTGGTGCACATACGCGGCAGCAGACCTTGCAGGGACGTCACGTAAGAAATACCCGCCGAACAGTCGAATAATAAGGCTTATGTGTTCCGCGAGGTTAGATCCGATGTTTGTGCTCAAGGCGTTACTAAATGGTGCGGATGGTGTGTTCTTTAGCGGCTGCCATCCAGGGGAGTGTCATTATATAAAAGGGAACTTCTATGCCAGGCGGAGGATAGCGGCGATACGGACAATTCTGAAGCAATTTGGGCTTGACGACCGATTCAAATCGTACTGGATAAGCGCATCAGAGGGCGAGAAGTTTGCAAATACGATGAAGTCATTGACGGAAGAGGTGAAGGAACTGGGACCCAATCCACTTGGAGGTAAGATACTATGAAAGGAGCAGAGCTGAAACATGAGGATTTAGAGGGGCTACTTAAGGGGTTACTCGATAAAGGAGTCGTGGATTGTCTGGTAATGCCACATAGAACGGGAAAGAATGTGTCCTACATGCTGGTAAAAGATGCAGATAAGATAGAATCAGCGGCATCTGCTATCTTCGCTCCTTCGTTCAGTGTAAACGCAGCAAATCTTGTTAAGGGCTGGACGATAAAGGAGAAAGTAGGTATAGTGGCAAAGCCGTGCGAGATAATGGCAGCGATAGAATTGATAAAACTGAAACAGATGGATAAGGAGAGTATGCTGCTCATAGCCGTGGATTGCGCGGGCACTTACACGAACCAGGTTTATAGAGAGCACTACGCCGATATAGGTGATGAGGCGGACAGTGCGAAGATAACGGAATTGGAAGGTAAAGGGATTACGATAAGAGAAGCCTGTGCGATATGTGAAAATAAGCTTGCGGATGAAGGGGACATCATAATAGCGAAGGGTGCTGGAGAGAACGTGGTAGTTGCAGGGCTAACGGATAGGGGCGTTGATGCGTTATCTGCTTTAGACATATCGCTGGAAGATAAGGACTTAGAAAGGGCGGCGGAAAAAGAGAAGATAGCGGCGGAAGCGAAGGCGAAGTTAGCGAGCTTGCCAGAGCTAAACAGCCTGGACGCATTAGAGGAGTTTTTACAGGACTGTATAGTGTGCAAGAACTGCCGAGATGTGTGCCCCGTATGCTATTGCAAGGAATGTTTCTTCGATCAACCTTTGGGTGACCCAGTAGGAGGGGATCTGTTGAACTTAGCAGAGTTAAGAGGTGCGATCGGGTTACCAACGGGTCAGTTGTTTTATCACCTCACGAGGGTTTATCACGTAAGTACGACATGTGTAGGGTGTGGAGCATGTGAAGATGCCTGTCCAAAGGACATACCATTGACGCGGTTCTATCCGGTGATTACGCAGAAAGTGCAGGAGATTTTCAAGTATGAGCCCGGTAAAGACGTTGATGAGCCGTTACCATTCACTGCATACGAAGAGGAAGAGCTGGAGGAGTGCTTAAGATAAAATGATAAAGACTTGGGAA
>WSZT01000127.1 GCA_013139985.1 Candidatus Methanophagales archaeon
ATGTCCTACATGCTCATTATATAAAAGGACATTTGATAAACAACCATAACTAAAATTTAGCAGATAAAAAGCAATGAAATAGTAAACTAAAGATTTTGCTCCCCTGTTGTGATGGTTCAGACAAAAACATCTTAGACATCTTCGATGTGGTATTAGAGCACTAAAAAGGGTTTTTAAGATTTTTACTTGTACTCAGTAGAATGTCCGCTCTTCCTAACCTACACCGATCTACTCTTTTAGCTGGAGTAAATATCGCTTTTCTGAATGTCCTTTTAGTGGGCACTACTACTTCGCAGGGTGCAAAGGATATAGAACACTTACAGGGGAGCACAAAGTAGTCTATTTTAGAGAGGGGTAATCTACAATGGAAAATGCAAAATATAAGATATGGAGGGGGACGAGCTATTTTTACTTTAAAAACCCATTATACCCATCTATTGAACTTTGACTTTTGTACTTTTCCGTTTACATTGTCCGCTAAAAAATCCACCGATTTTTGAGCTGATACCCAATAGTTATATTGAAGGTGGCGTTGCACTTAAAGTCGTGACTTATCTTTTACACCTAATAATAATTGACAGAAAATGGGACACCCGAAAATAGGCATACTCACTCGCAGTTGTCATGTTACGCAATCTATTGATCGCAGGGGTTGTAGCGGTTGACGAGGATTAGAAAGAGGATAGTGAAGATCGAAAAGAGGGAAAAACATAACAGGTGTATGGGTTGTAGCACAGGTAGCCATGCCAGTTATTACGAGTTCTCCACCACCCTTACCTCCTCCTCCGTCAGCCCGTACAAATCATAAACCAGCCGGTCAATCTGCGTATCAACAATTCTTATCTGTCGTTCGTAAAGCTCTTTGTCGCGTTCCATTTTTGCATCGTGGTAGTTCTTCTGCAGTTCGGGCATGTTATCCACCAGAACCACGAGTTTTTTGCGCTGAGCTTTTTCGACTGGAGGGATATTTTCATCGGTTCATCAAAAATCCTCAAATGGATTACCTACCCAGGGTGTATGAAAGCTATCTATTACTTCCGTGTTAAAAATCTCTTTTGCCTCTCCTAATTTTTTAACAAGTTCTTCATAACTTATATTGAATAACTCATTGGCTACTACGGTTCCAAACGTTTTGTCATACTTTAGCCTTTTAAATAAGTCTGAAGAAACCTCCCTCGAATAAACGCTTGATTGCGGGAACCAATAGGGAAAATGCCGATCCATTGGGTATATAACAGTATATACAAAGTATAGCAAATCAACATCAAATATGCGCTCTCTCAAATCATATTCAAACGGAATCGCTTGACTTTCTGTTACTTCGAGTAGGTAATGCATGTAGGGAACAATCCACTTACTCTCTTCCTCATCATTTTTTACTTCGATGAACCGAGCTTGGATATTCCAATCTAAAATAGGTACCAGTCCATCTTTTCTGTAATTCAATCTTTTTACCGCTAATAATGAATGAAGTAGCTTGAAAGCCTTATTTTCTAATAAAATCCCTCCAATGATTTCTAATAAAGTAAAGAAATAGTAGTTCACCAATCCCCCTTTGCCAGATCTACCTTGATTTTTATTTAAAGACTGAATTTCTTCAAATATATGCGATATATTTTCCCAATATTGATTTCGATATTTACTTATCTGATCGGCCAAGCTCAAAAAGTTCATAGAATAATTAAAAATCTTTAAGTAGCCATCCCACAGAGACTTATAATCTTCTTCATCTACTTCATCTAAGATATTTTTAAAATATTTTTTGAGTTTTCTTCTTTCTTCATCAATGGTTTGTTTTATCTCAATATCTGAGCCGGATGTAATTAGATTCTTAAACCTTACTTGTGCAACCGCCTCCGATGTCTGTTCCGTTCCTTTTCTTGCAATTTCGACTCTATTCAAAACTTCTTCCAGAAACTCTGAAGCGCTTTGTATATGAATAAAACGGCCATCTTGCCTCTCTACTAACTCTTTTACAGTGTCTTTAATTTGATTGTCGTGAACCGTCCAATAAAGAGTGTATCCCTGGAATTCCCTTCTGTTGAAACAATCCATCACAGCCTTATCTTCTTTATTACCTGCATAACCTAACACAATTACGCCGTGTCTTTCGATAATATCTAAGACATCTTTTTCAATATCGTCATCTAATTTCTCTAAATCCTCTTTTGTGTTCCTTATTTGCCCTTGTTCAATAGTGCCATGAACTTTATAAATACGGCAATTATCTACAAGGTTCCAGGGCTTGCTTGTCGAGACTTGCGCACCATTTGTAATAACGGAATATTTTCCTCTTAATCCTGCATCATCTAGCGAATGTTCGATTGATGAATCAAAATTAGTTGTGATAATAAATCTGATTATTCCTGCTTTTACCCAATCAGTAATTAACTTATGAGCCTTTCCGGGAGCTTTGTTCTCAAAGAAGTTCTCTAAAAAAGCTCTTTGTTCCTCTGTTGAAGGGAATAAACTTTCAATGATATCTGAATAAGTATAGTCTTCAAAATTTTCTTCATAGTACGTTTCCATTTCCTTGTCAGTATATTCTTTGTTCTCTCCCTCTTTTTGAGTTCTAATATGTCTTAATGTCTCTAAGAGGATTTCCCAGCCGGTGGGAATACCCACATCTTTTGATACTCCTGCTCCGCAAAATAGAACATACCTCTTTTTCCCATCAGCGAGATTGTAAGAAAGCGGAAGTATCGGATTAATATTTACTGGCATAGCACTTCCTCACTCCCATTACCGCCGCATCTATGTTCACTATTAACCACCCACTCTTTTTAGCTTTTCCTTCCATAAAAAACTTTTCTCGTCTCAAGTTTCCACCGCGACAAAGAAGATACACACAATAACACTGCAAATGGCATAATCACTTCACTCACCCTCCACCACCTTCATCTCTTCTTCCGTCAGCCCGTACAAATCATACACCCATCTCTCAATTTGCGTATCAACCATCTTTATCTGCCGTTCATAAAGCTCTTTATCGCGTTCCATTCTCGCCTCTTGGTGTTTCTTCTGCAGTTCGAGCATGTTATCCACCAGAGCTACAAGTTTATCATGCTGTGCTTTTTCTGTTGGGTTTGAGAAGTCTATGGCACTGATTGGAAGACGAGCCACATTTGTTCTTTTTACTTCGGCTAATGCTTCTCCTTTTTCAGGATTGAAAATTTCATAGATAAAATTTAACAGTCGGGAATTGATAATTCCAAGAAAATATTTGATATTGTGCTCATTATTATCTAAAGGTGTGATGACGTGCATATTGTTAAAGCACAAAAACTGCTGGTTATCACAGCAAGCAATCAAGCTGTCACCTGTTTGTCGAATCATAAGTTTCTCCAGAACGTCAAAATTGGCTGTGTAGCGTGGCTCAGCAAGCCAATCACCATAACTTATCCAACGTTCTTCCAAAGGGGAAATAACAAATCGGCCAATGTCCTTACCACGTAAGTATTGCCGGTATGTGGCGTCCTTTTTGTAACTTGCATCAAAAGACCTGTTCTTGACGGTTTCTCTGGTTTGCTTTGGTTTCCCCTTGTTCGTTTGGTAGGGTTTTATACCCACCACAACTTTACAAAAGTCATCTAGCCGTTTTGACTTGCTCAATACCTTGTCAAATAAGAGTTGTTCCTCCGGTGTAATGAAAATATTAACAGTATCACCATTTGCTTCTTTCCACCGGCTCTGCTTTGCCATATGTGCTATTTCGGTCCCATCCTTATGCAAAATGGTGATATGGGTCTGTACATTTTCTGGCAGCGTATTTTGAATAATTACGATCTCAGCATCTACCGTCACGTTTGGAAATACACGTGATTTTAAGTGACAAATATCGCGGACAGATTTTTCAGAAAAAACAAATATCCTGATATTTTTAAACAAAAGGTTTGTTAGCCAAGTATTGGGAATAATCATACCATAGTATCCATCTTTCGTGAGTAGGTTAAAGGACTGCTCCATAAAAACCAAATAGCTATCGAGTTGATAGTCTTGATGAACGCATTTTGAATTTATGTAATTTTTCACTTGTTCATCAAATGCCGCACCATACGGCGGATTCCCAACCACACAATCAAACCCCCCACGCTTCATAATCTCCCCAAACCCCTTCCTCTCGTCATCCC
>WSZT01000111.1 GCA_013139985.1 Candidatus Methanophagales archaeon
GATAAAAGAAGAGGATTTGCAGTATATCTATCAAAAGAATAAAACAATTGTCATCTACCGGGTTAAGCTAAGGAAGAACTTGTGCTAAAAGGGGGATATGATGGATGATGAGTTTAAATACAAAGAATTTAAATTAATAACGGGTGGGATAATGGAGGAAATAAGTAAAGAAGTAACAGAGATAAAATTCGTGCTAAAGAAGATTGAAAGCATAATAGATGCAAGATTGATAGGTATAGAAGAAGCAGAAGAGGACGAAATAAAAGAGATAGTGGATTATGAGAAAAGAAAGAGCGAAGGAAAGATTGAATTAAATGAGTTATAATGTATTTTTGGAGAGAAAAGCGGAAAAACAGTTGGAAACGTTAAACTCAAGTATCGGTAGAATAATAAATGAGAAGATAAGCAAACTCAAAAAAGGTTTTTCTCCTGAACTTGATATAAAGAAGTTAAAGGGCTATCGGAATCATTATCGTTTACGTGTTAGGGGATATAGGATTCTTTTCGAGCTTCAAGAAGGGCATACTATTATAGTTTATGCTATTTTGTCAAGAAAGAAAGCATACAAATAATTAGGAATAGGGATTAAAATTTCTTGGTTAACGAAGGTGAAATGTGATGGAATCAGTCATAAAAGAACTGAAACAGCACCTAAAAGACCCATTATATAAAAACTCCTTCTTCTTAGTTCTAAGCAGGGTCTTCAATGTCGCTTGTGGCTTCTTCTTCGGGATGTTTGCCGCAAGACTTTATTCCATCAATGATGTCGGATTGGCTACCGCTTTAATCTCTTCTTTGGGCTTAGTAATCTTATTTTCAAGGCTCGGACTCGACTTCTCTTTGATTGGGTTTCCTCAGACGATAGCAATTACATTTATTTGCACTGAAGCAAAGGTATAAACGATGAAAATCGCATCTGTTGTGGGCGCCCGACCGAATTTCATCAAGTGCGCACCAGTTTCAAGAGAACTAAGAAAAGAATTTGACGAAGTTATTATTTGATCCACACCGGGCAGCATTACGATTACGAGATGAACAAAATATTCTTTGATGAGCTAAAAATACCAGAGCTAGAAAGTTATCATTTAAGTGTTGGATCAGGCTCGCACGGCGAACAAACAGGTGAGATGATTTGCTTTTCTGCCCGACAGAAACAGCGGTAAAAATTTTGGAAAAAGAAGGTATTGAGAGCGGTGTTTATCTTATCGGCTATGTTATGGTTGATGCGCTACAAGAAAATATCAAAATAGCAGAGCAGAAATCAAAGATACTGGATCCGTTGAGTTTAAAACCGAAAGAGTATTATTTGGCTACCCAAAAATTCATAGACCTGAGAATACGGATGCTTTTAACAGGCTAAAAAGTATTGTGGATGCTTTTTGTGTAATTGGAAACATAGTGTTTCCATGTCATCCGAGAACTGAGAAAAATTTGAAGCAATTTGGTTTGTGGGATAAGCTAACAAAGAAAATCAAAGTTATAAAGCCAGTTGGATATTTAGATATGCTCATATTGGAAAAGAATGCAAAAAAGATTCTAACGGATTCTGGCGGCATTCAAAAGGAAGCATACATTTTTAATTTAATTTAATTTAAGGTGCCATGTATTACATTAAGAGATAATACAGAATGGGTTGAGACAGTAGAAGATGGCTGGAATGTTTTGGCTGGTGCAAATAAAGAGAAGAACATTAATTATATTTAAGTACCACGTAAGATACCAAAGAGCCATAATTGAAAAGTTTATTTATGTAGTATACACTACAGATAAAATAGGGGATTGTTTATGAAGGAGGCGACGATAAGGCTTGAGGAGAGCTATATATTAGAGGTTAAAAAACTTGCGGAGAGGGAAGGCAAGTCTATTTCTGAGGCAATGCATGAGATTCTTAAGAAGGGACTCAGGGACTACAAAATAGAAAAGACAATAGAGGGCTATCTGAACGGTTCCCTTTCTCAGGGTGCTGCTGCCGAAGAGGCAGGGATTACACTGCAAGAGTTTCATCAAGAGTTGAAGCGGAGGGGATTTGTTTTGCGTATGGATGAGAAATTAATTGAAGCGGAGCTAAAGGAACTTTGACCTTAATTCAATGCCCATAGCAGATGCTTCGCCACTGATATATTTAGCAAAGACCGAAAGACTCTATCTCCTGAAAGAGTTCTATGGATTGGTTAAGATTACCCCAAGTGTTTATCGAGAGGTTGTTGTGAAAGGAGAGGAAAAGGGTTTTGAGGATGCAATAAGAGTTAAAAAGGAGATAGGGGAATATATAGTTCTTTGCTATCCAAGAGAGGATAGGATAGAGAAAATACGAAGACATTCCGTAAATCTCGGTTTCAAATTGGGTAGCGGTGAATTGGAGTGTATTACTCTATGTATAGATGCAGATGATAAGATATTCCTGTCAGATGACGAGGATGCGAAAGAATTTGCCAAAAATTATGGGATTGATGGCAGAGGGACAATTTATTTACTGCTGAAATCTTATGAAAAAGGATTTTTCAATAAGAATGAATGTGCCAAAACGTTTGAAAAGATGATAGATAAAGGTTTTTGGGTAAATCCCGGAGTAATAAAGGTATTTTATAAAACTTTAGAAAAAATAGGGGAGTTTTAAATGTCCGAAGTAGTAAATCAAAGCCTGCAAAAAAACTTTTTTTGCAAGCAAAAACCTTTACTAAAAAATGCTTACGCTATAGCAAAAGGCACAGGTATAATTTTTATCGGCACGATAATTGGCATGCTCTTAGGTTTTGTTAGCAGGATTATCATCGTCAGATACACCACCCAAACCGAATACGGAATCTTCTCACTGGCATTAGTTTTATTAAACATCTTTGCTATGATTTCAACCTTAGGACTACAGAGTGGTGTTACCAGACAGATCGCATATTTCAGAGGTTAAAAGGATAGTAAAAAAGTAAGTGGCATTGTCAAAGCATCCATTCAGATCGCTCTAAAAACAATATCTTTATATGGTACGGGACTAAAGAATGTAGTGGTGATATAAGATTTTAAAAGAATAAGATTCGACGATGTAAAGATATTCGTTAAGACCGTTGGACCTTCCCATTCCGTGAGTGAGTCGCTACCGCAAAAGAATGTTGAAGTTCCACAAACCAAAAATGAGGTCGGAGTGGTTTTTAATGAATTTTCAGAGAAGGATAAGAAGGAACTTTTCTCTTACTTTGAATAGACTTTTGATAATGAGCCTGACGTATAAGGAGAACGTGCCGGATACGAAGTTAAGAATGCCCTATTACGCATTACCGATCACGCATCACCGATCACGCATTACCCAAAAGAACGAACTGGAATAATATGGATGCAATGCCAAGGGTAATCCCTACGTGTCCAAATATGGTCGAAGACCTTTTGCCATTTGCCTTTCACCCAAGGATAAAAAAATGAAAACCATCCAACGAATCTTGAAGCAAAGAACACCGCAGCATTATTCGCCGCTCAATTTGTTGCTTCAATACTATCGCTTGTATAATCCATCTTCATTGCCTGGAGTTTAGCAGGGACAATATTTTAAACTGTTGCACGATAATTGGAATGCTTCTTAGCATCAAAGGAAGAGTTTGTAGCAATATTTTTAAGTTAAGAACATAACTTAATCTTGGTAGTGAAGATGACAAGAACAAAAGCGATATATGAGGAGGGCTTTTTGAAGCCGATAGGGAAGCTGGATTTGAAGGAAGGAGAGGAGGTTGAGATCGAACTGAAGGAAAGAAAGGCATTTAGTGGGAAAAGGGATATTCTACGGCATGCAGGGATTTTAAAAGATCTGAGCGAGGAAGAAGAAAAAATATTCTTAGAGGCGGTAAAAAGGAGAAGTCTTTTTGGCAGGGCGCTAAAGCTATGAGGAGCTCTCTTTTAGATACAAGCATACTCATCGCTTTCCTAAGAGGAGAAGAGGATGTCGTTTCTAAAGTAGAAGCGTACTTAGAGGAATTTGACATGCTTAGCCTCAGCATAATAACTTATTATGAGATACTTCGGGGGCTGAAATATATAGAGAATGAGAAGAAATTAAGAGGTTTTGAACAGTTAATGGATAAAAGCGAAATAATAACACTTGCTAGAGAAGTCATGGATAGAGCATCGGAAATCTATGCCGAATTGAAAAGGAGAGGCGAATTAATTGAGGATGCTGACATACTTATAGCAGCCTCTTGCCTGGTTAAAGGTATGGTTTTGGTAACGGACAATGAAGAACACTTTAGAAGGATAGAAAAACTGGAAGTAGAGAATTGGCTAACGAGATAAGAAATCTTGTGAAAATCTGTGTGAATCTGTGGTGGTAAAGATGAAAATAGCATCAATAGTAGGCGCCCGACCGAATTTCATCAAGTGCGCACCAGTTTCAAGAGAACTAAGAAAAGAATTTGACGAAGTTATTATTTGATCCACACGGGCAGCATTACGATTACGAGATGAACAAATAAGTGATTCTCTTCATTCTTATCCCAATCCTTGGAAGAACGAACTGGAATATTTTGATATGAATGCAAGACCAAGGGTAATCCCTATGTGTCCGAATACGAACATGGTTTAGTTAAAAATATGTTATTTTTATATGATAATTATTGATCTATATCTAAACCAAAGATAAGATAAGATTATAGGCGATAAAAACAATAGAAATAATGTATTTGTATAGCTAACTAAAAAACCACGAGATTTCACAAGATTAACACAAGAACTTGGGATTAATATGGTGTAAAGTAGTTAATGGTGTACCAAAACTATGTCAAGATTATTCTGTTTCTCGTGAAAATCTGTGTAATCGGGTGGTTATAAAAAGGAGCTAAACAAATACATATTTTTAAGTTAACATTATTTTGGTGATGAATATGGCAACAAGAACAAAAGCGATATATGAAGAGGGCATTTTGAAACCATTGGAGAAGCTCGATTTGAAAGAAGGAGAGGAAGTGGAGATAGAGCTTAAGAAGAGCATTACAGAAAGGACATTTGGTATAATCCCGCTCGAACATGATGAGCTCGAAGAAATAATAGAGGACACGGAGTATGGTTCTTGGTGAGTTATCAGCACTTCCAAGTAGTG
>WSZT01000044.1 GCA_013139985.1 Candidatus Methanophagales archaeon
TCTCACAGCCATCCTCGTCTCAGCCATAAACTCTTCCACATTACCTGCGGATACCAATTCAAATAATCGGTTTGCTCCTGATAAAAAAGCTTCGTGTACCTCGCCCATCTCAAAATTCGTCTGTATCCGTGCAGATAAGTGCGGGTCCTGATGCAATAGCCGACCTACAAAGTCCATTAAAATCGCCACCATTGGATTCATGTATTTCCTTGACTTGGCAACGTCAAAATCAAGATTCTTTAACGCTATGCCGAACGATATAAGAACAAAATGGGTCAGCCCTTGTATGACCGCCATCATTTCGTCATGCTCCGCTGCAGTTAAAAGTTCGATCTTCGCCCCGGTACTCTCAAACATCTCATAGATCCGTTCGTATAGTTGACCCTTTCTTGAAGGCACGAATATGACCGTTTGACCTTGCATGCTCTTTGTCGAAGGGCCAAATAAAGGATGTGACCCCAGAATTTCCACACCCGCGTTTGTACAGCTTTGCATTGTTTCCACGGGCATTTTCTTCACTGTGGTTATGTCCATCAGCAGGGACCCGGCATGCATCTTTGGCCCTATTCGCTCTATCACACGTGCCGTTATATCTATGGGCACCGAGATGAGCACTACATCGGCATCTAGAATCTCTTCGTTTAGCTCGCCTTCCTTTAAAACGTCAGTATTCGAAAACTGCACACCCAGCTGCTTTGCAATCCCGCCAGTATTTGCGTTTGTATCCACTATCCGCACTTCGGCACCGTTCGCTTTGAAAAAAGCAGCAAACCAGCGTCCCATCGCCCCTGCTCCACCTATTATCGTTAGCCGCATACAGATATAGTCCCAATTAACAGCGCCAAGAAGGAGATAAGGTATATTGAATACCTCTATTTTCCTCATCCTTTAAAATTTGATACTAAAGAATATAATATAATATTATATGACAATTTTAATTAAAATATCCATTGCGATTGTCGTTACGGTCATAGTTGCTCAGCTCATAAGCCGTGCTTTGGCCGCTTACTTCAAATCCGCAACTAGGAAGCTCAAAGTTGATGAAACTAGCTATTCTGTCGTTAGAAGGCTAATAATCGTCACTATTTACATAATAGGCGCTATAGTCGTGATTTCTCTCATCCCCGGTCTTCCGGACTTAGTGTACGCCGTGGCAGTCAGTGCAGGAATCGCTGCCATCGTCATAGGTTTAGCGGCACAGCAAACACTTTCTAACCTATTTAGTGGTATTTCGATTGTTTTTTCTCGACCTTTTCGTGTCGGTGATGTTGTAGAAATAGGAAATGAATATGGAACCGTAGAAGATATAACACTCCAGCATACAGTGATAAGGACATGGCAGAACAAAAGGCAGATCATCCCCAACTCACGAATAAGTGCAGACACCATAATAAACTGGACGATAGGGGACCTTACGGTGTTATGGAAGGTTGATTTTGGGATAAGTTACGATTCTGATATAGACCTTGCCAGATCAATAATCCTTGACGAGATAAACAAACATCCGGACGTGATGCAGGAAGAGGATAGAGAAGCGAATGTGCTGGTTACGGAACTCGGCGATTTTGCAGTTAACCTAAGAACTAGGTTCTGGGTGGCTGACAGGCCCACGGCGTTTGTAACAGGCGCTGAAATACGAGAATCTGTAAAGAAGAGATTTGATAGAGAGGGCGTTGAGATTCCGTTCCCGTATCGAACGGTGGTCTACAAAAAAGATCTGGAGCGAGCTGGCTAAGTCGGCAAAGCTGCAATTTATGGACGGATGGACTCGAGCTCAAAAAAGGACCGCATACGTGTGTACACCTCTTCCGCCTCTATCAATCGCTCCGCCATCCCCCTAATCCACGCCCAGATACAATCGTAAATGTTTGCGTACGGTCACCGGCCATGAAGTTGCTCTCAGGTATTGTTCCGTTCTCTCGAGTACATACTGCTCAAATTCTTTATCAGTAAAAATGCGAATAGCAGTTTTTGCAATTCCTGTGCTGTTGTCTGGAAGAACGAGCAGTTCATCAGAGATATTTTTAACCTCCTCAAACTTTGGCATTCTATAAGCGATAACAGGTTTCTTTGCTCCTACTGCGAGATGAAGAGAACCAGAAACAGACCGGTCTTCGTGATAATGTGGGAACAGGACAACATCAGAAGCTCCAAAAATATACGGTATCTCCTCGTTTGGAATGAATCTATTTGGGAATATCACGGTATCACTAAGGCAGAGTTCTTTTATCCTCTTTCTGAGTTTTTCGACATAATCTTTAGCTTTTTTTTGATGCGCCCGGTGGAAGTCCCCATGCAATGAATAGATACACCTCTTTGACTTCTTCTTTTACCTCTTTGAGCACCTCAAGCGAAACATCCAGATCTTTAAAGGGATTGATAAAACCAAATACGGTCATTATCTTGCCTTCTTCCGGTAAGTTCAGCCGCAACCTCGAATTTTTCTTAGCTTCATTACTGAGCTCTGTTCCATGCGGAATAATATGAATCTTCTCTGAGGGTATTCCGAGTCGCTCTAATATTGCTTTCTGCGATTCGAGATGTACAATAACCTCGTCAGCAAGTGCAGCAATTTTCTTAACGCAATTCTCGGCCATCATCAACACTTCTCCTTTAGCGAGTTGGAAGGGCGTTATACAATGGATAGTTATAATCGTCCTTTTTCTCTCGGTTTTCAATCGCTTAAGTAGCGTTGGCAGTCTGTCATCAAACTTGTAAATGCCGTACTCATGTTGAATATGGACTATATCTACGTCCTTTATATTGCTGATGATTTGGTCCACATAATTTTCATTCCTATCCCCGCAGGGAACCACCTCAAATTTGTCCTGCTTAACTGGTAACGCCCCCTTCTCGGCAACCACCTAAATGTCCACTAAGGGACTCACCTTTTGTAGTCCATGAATGACATAATCAGTATAAGTGGCTATCCCGCACTGCTGGGGCAGATAGGTTGATACGTATGCGATTCTCATTTTTAGTATTCTCTATTTGTCTTCGATATTTTCATAACTACTTCCTTTCCCAGCAGCAATTATCAGAGAGAGCTTGAATCATCCAAGTATGTAGTATTTTGCGGTCTTTTCTCCCGCTTTCCTTTTCACAAGTTTCTTCTTTATCAGCTCGTTTATGCTGTTCGCCACCACTCCCTTCGGGATTTTCGCTTCCCTTACAATGTCTTCCATTCCCTTTGCCTTTCCCTCGCTTGTCGCACCTTTCTTTACCATCGCATCATACACCTTTTTCATGTTGCCTGATAGTTCTTCTACCATTTCTCTCACCTCATGCTTTTCTTTCCTTATACTATATCCCTTTATTTAAATATCTCTAAACGTTTATTCCCATCTTTTCTAAAATAGCCACATATCCTCGGCAATCTTTCAGGTAGCGATGGGTAATCCTCTTCAACAATAGGCAGAGCCATGTAAGATTCAAGTGGATTGCCAATAATGCCCACGCTCAGGTCCTTGCCACGCAGAAACACCTCCGCGAGTATTGGCTTATCGTAGCCGAATTTTTCCATTATCTCTGAAATCGCATTCGTCAGTTTTTCAGGGTTGTTTATTAAATCGTGAATGAGCGTATCGTGATTGCCGAGATATGTAAAGCGAAAACCACCCAATTCCCTTAATGCTTCTTTTAACAGGTCAATTGTGTATTTCACAATGAAAGGTGATGTCGCTGAAACCGGATGCCTTCAGCAGGGTGTTGGATAAATTTATTACATGATG
>WSZT01000169.1 GCA_013139985.1 Candidatus Methanophagales archaeon
ACGTGCACGGTGCCTGGTCGAACCCTTTCGCTACTATTTCGTCCAGTGTAAATCCAAACTCATGTGCGAAAGAATAAATAAAACAGTCTACTTCTAATTCCTTTGCCACCCTTTCCGCATTTCGTAGCGTTGCCGAACGGAATCCTTTTATACCCTCATCCACGGCAATTGCAAAGAATTCTAAATCGTTTCGATTATGAAAAATCTTCTCCTTTAGCATATACAAAAGCGCTGAACTGTCCTTGCCCCCGCTTAATGCTACTGCAATTTTATCTCCATACTCTATCATCAACTGCTTCCGCATCGCCTTTTTCACTTTCCGCTCTACAGCAGCAATAAAATGTGGTTCGCATAAGTGCAACCCCGAATATTTCTGATATATTATCGCCGGGTTCGTGCATTTGCCTCTACTGCATCTCATGATCTTTTCCTAACTTCTGGTTTCCATCATACAATCGCGACCTACACCCTTAACGTACTCATAATAGTATTTGTATCAGTTGTTATCAAACCCATTTTTCTGATCACCTCGTGACCTATTATATTCACTACTGGATATAACATAAAAGAATATGTTTGTATGATCGTAAAATAGAAGCCCAAAGTATAATATATGTCCCAGTTTCCATTGTATCTACAATGAAGAAAAGAATAGCTCCCGTTTATTTGCTTTCGATGTTCGCCCTCACCGGGATAACCGGCTCTTTGGTACGCACAGAGGAAAACCCAGCCAAAGAAGTCATTACAACGACTGATGCGCCTAAGGCTATCGGCCCGTATAGTCAGGCTATAAGGGTAGGGAACATGCTCTTCTGTTCGGGCCAGATCCCGATCAATCCCGAGACAGGCGAGATAAATTATGATGGCACAATAGAAACACAGACGCAGCAGGTGCTTGACAATCTCGGTGCCGTGCTCAAGGAAGCTGGTATGAACTACACAGACGTGGTTAGTGTCACGGTATTCATAGCTGACATGGACAACTTCGACCGAATAAACAAGGTATATGCAGGATACTTCAAGGATCGCCCACCGGCACGCTGTGCGGTAGAAGTGGCGCGGCTGCCAAAGGATGTCGGTATCGAAATCGCGTTAATCGCGATTGAGACGTAATTAATGAATGTGCTAGTCGGATCTCGGAACCCCGTGAAAGAGGCAGCGACAGCGGAGGCATTCTCCAAATATTTCGATACCGTTGATGTAGTGGGTATCAGTGTGAATAGTAACGTCCCCAATCAGCCAGTCGACACAGAAACCTTTGTGGGCGCACGGAATAGAGCCTTTGAATTGACTATGGCAAACGAAGCGCGTAATTTCGGTGCGACCTTCTTTGTCGGTATAGAAGGCGGGATAAAGAAATTATATGACCGGTGGTTCACTTTTGGCGTGATGTGTATCATGGACAATACAGAGCGAGTGGGTTATGGCACCTCCCCTTTCTTTGAATTACCCTCGCATATCACCAAAGAGCTTTTAACTGGTGTCGAACTCGGCGATGTGATGGATACTTTGATTGGTGAACGGAATACAAAAGAGAGACAGGGCGCTGTTGGGCATTTCACTAACGGCGTCATGGACCGGAAAGCGTATTATGTGGCGGGTTTAGTGGTTGCTTTGATCCCGTTTTTGAATCCCGATTTGTATTTCGAGTCAATCAAAAACCACGAGATTTCACAAGTGTAACACAACACTATAATTTTCTTTTTTAGGAAAAAAGAAAATTTAGCCTGTGCTAAAAGAAAAACAAAAATAACGTTTTTAGTCAAGGTTTTTACTGAAGGTAAAAAAGTTGTTGGTAAAGCTTTTCTTTCCGCGAAGCGTTTTGATCAAACTTTCTTAAACTACGTTTGATAGAAAAGGTTTGTGTAAATCCGTGTAATCGTGTGGTTTTAATCCACTTCCCCGAACTTACACATCACAACACCCTCGGCGACCTTAGGCAGGAATAGCGTTGACTTCTGCGGGAACACTTTCTTCTCTACTTCTGTCTTATATTCCACATCTGCGATACGCAGCGGTTTAAGGAAAAATGCAACCTGATAAGCGCCCGTATCCACATTTGCCATTGCATCTTCCGGACTGGCGGTAAAAAGGATGTCCTCGGGCTTACCAATAAGCGTTGGATTGATGAGCCATTCATGCAGGCTTATTACGTCCAGTCCAATTCGCTCGTCTCGCGCCTCCGCCAGCTTCCTTATCCTGTCAGGATCAGCACGCAGCAAATAGAATTTCTCACCGTCATACATGCCCACCCGGACGTCATCATTGCAGCATTCACGGAGTTTCGTATTGATTGCGATCATTGCATCCGCGCAGTTACGCCCATCATACTCTTCAACAACAAAATTAGCACGTATTCGCGTCCATAAATCCTCCTCGTGACACCTTTTTACACATCTGTGCCAGGGCAGCAATACAAGCGCTCTATCACCTCCTTCTAAGAGCATCATCAACGTATAGTCTTCCACTCGATCGCTACACAACTGATAAGCTGCGGTATATCTATGATGCCCATCGAGGATCATAACCCTTTTGTCGGCCATCAGCCGCATAATCTTGTCTATAAGCGCTTCATCGGAAACACCCCAGAGCAAGTGGCGTGCACCATCTAATACAACATCTATAATTGGCTCGTTCCGCGCATCTATCTTCAAATCCGGCCTGTGGAAGCCCAGATAATCCTCGAATATGTTGTTTAGCTCATGTCCCGGCATTTTGTATTCCGCAATTATAGGCGAGAAATTCATACCACATTCTTTCATCAGATGGTATCGCTCCTGCGTGCTAGACTCAAATGTCTTTTCGTGCCCCAACACATTGTGCTCATTGAGCTTCTCTACTTTCATCAGTGCAACTAACCCAAAAGCGAAATATGTATCTCTTCGGGCTTCTTCCTGGATTTGTTCCGTAATCGCTTCTGATAGTCTGTACCGGATCCCATAGATGTAGAACGAGCTCTTTTCTGTCTCTATTAATGTCCCATCGCGGAAAAAGCGAGTGAGATTCTGTTTCGCATAATCGACAAAATCTGCATCCTCTACGCCAGCCCTTCTCGTGGTGAAATGGATCACATTGTTTCGCTTCGCGGAATAAATGTCGTATCCGGATGCATCTACGGTATCGTAAACCGGGCAAACAAGTTCAGCACGGTTATCCAGTTTCGGGTTCAGTATTGTCGCCTTAAAGGGTTTGAGTTGCATGATCGTATACCGAATATTTTTTATTTACCTTTCAAAGGTTTTGTTGCCTTATTAATTTAGCATCACTAACTAATACAATCGTGGTATTTGTATGGCTAAACAAGAAAGCATAATATTCAACTAAAATTGAATTTTTATTGACACAGATTAACACTGATTAACGCAGAAGAAATTAAATCCGTGTAAATCCGTGTAAATCTGCGTCCTAAATTAAATTTATAGGTAGCGGTCATACTTTATACACAACAGGAAAAAAATGGACTTCCGATTGATCTTTGTAATGGACTTGCTTGATGGCGTGGTAGTGCATGCGAAGCGAGGCGAGCGTGAGAAATACGTGCCGATTCACCGTTTCAGCTCTATCGTTACGTCGTCAGATCCGGCTCGTGTGCTAGAAACGATAAAGCCCAAGGAAGTTTATATCGCGGACCTCAACCGACTCATGAGCACAGGCAATAACAGACCGATTTTGAAAGATCTAAGAACTCGAAACATGGATTTGAGGATTATGCTGGATTATGGTGTAAAAGGGATGGAAGACCTGAAAGAAGCTATTGACGCGGAAATGGCCGATAAGTTCATTTTAGGTACGGAAACCATATCCATTGAGCTATTAGAGGAAGCATCTAAGAGCGATATGATAAATGATATATGTATAAGCATTGACCTCTTCAATAACGAAGTGCTGACAAGCGATACAAGGCTGAAGATAGACCCTCTGCAGTTAATAAAAGAGCTGAACAAATTCCCCGTTCGGGACGTGATTGTGCTGGAACTGAACAGGGTAGGCACGAAAAGCGGAATAGATTTTGAGTTCCTCGCTCGTGCAGTGGAACTCTCGGAACATGACATTCTATGCGGCGGCGGCGTGCGGAATTGCGAAGACGTACATAAAATGGCGGCGATCGGTGTAAAGGGCGCACTGGTCGCTACTGCAGTACATGAGGGGGATATTCCGTCTTTTTAAACGCTCTAAATTTATTAGTGAACTCATGGGCAAGACGGCAAATCAGACGAGTTAGACGTATTAGACGTAGATGTTGATCTTGCATCACCTATTTTTATAACCTGAGAAACATTGAACCGCCCAATATAATCCTCAGAAATTCTTGTCTCAGTTGTTCTCGCACCTACGTGTATAGAGCCATTGAACGAAGTTTCAAACGCCATTGACGACTTAGTCGCAGTTGTATCATCTTTCATCGTGGCGGCATTGCTTATCCTCTTATGTATCGCAGTGCCGGCCTTTTGGTCCTTACTGCAAATGCCCTGCATCCACTTAGAAGAGAAGTTTACACCGAAACCGTCCGAGAAGTTAAATGTAGTGGGCTGGTATTCCGCTTCTGTGCTCTTATTCAATCGCTGTGAGTTAAAATCAGTGTCCGAGGAATAGATTCCGCTTCCATGCTCTACGACCTGGATATGACCGGAAGTGAGCTCCTTATCCACCATTACATCCTGACTTTCAGCGTTGTATATGCTACAACACTAAAAGAGCGCATCCGCAAATCCCAACTTTTCAATAATCTCCCTTTGCTCTTTAGTGAGCACAGAAATTTTATCACGACATTCTCCCCCAAAATCAAGAGTAGTTTTTCGTATTCTACCCAGTTCATCCAGACTATCTTCAACACCCGCCCAGCCCGTAACGCCTAAATGATGCTTATACAGTGCCAGAGCCAAATATGCAAGATAGCAGATAAAAATATAAACGTCTATATTTCCTCCCCCAAAATGCCTTACCGGCTGCAGATCTAACCAGTTTTTGAAGCAATCGAAGA
>WSZT01000124.1 GCA_013139985.1 Candidatus Methanophagales archaeon
GCGTATTCAAAGGTTCCGCAAAGCTCACAAAGCGGCTTCAGGCTGTGGGCTATGTCGAAGCGGACTCAGTAAGGGACTGCCTGCTATTCCGAAAAGGAGAACGATTTCGGGGGCATGAGTTCCATTACTCTGCCGTTTGTGTTAAGGCGGAATTCGCATATGCGCTTCTAAAAGGTGTTGGAATAGCGAACAAGAAGGACGGAATCGTCCGAGAAAAAGCTCTCGCTTCTTACACGCACCTTCACGCTTTGGGAAACGAAAAAGCGTTTCTCCGCTTTCTGGAGGCTGTGGGATGATGCATAATACGAAATAGTAGATAACCAACACGTAAAGGTTTTGTTACTGAACTCAGCGATTTAAATCTTTTGTGACTCTCACCCTTAGCTTTGCCAAATCTTCTTTTATATCCACTTTGAAGCCCATTCCCCCGAATATCTCTTCAAGCTCGGTTTTTATAAATTGCCTGGCTATATCCGAGCCTAGAACCAAAGTGAACGAATTTTCGGAATCTTTCCTTAATGTGAAGAGATTGCAAGCTTCGAGTCGTTTTAGTATGTATTCTACATGATATTGTCTGTATTTGAACTGCTCTGCATGCGCCTGGCAAACCTCGCGATGCAAAGCCCAGAATTTCTCCTTATCCTGATGTGAGTCAATAAAGTTCAGAAATAAGAGCCAGTGGTCTATATCTACTATGATATGTTCGCCAGATGAAAGCATCTCGATATATGTGCGCACCAGAGCTTCATCAATCGTCTCAAAGAGCGTTTTATATTTGCAGTAGAATTTTAACGCTTCTCGCATTAACTCGCTTTGTGATACTCGTAACTCCTTCTTCGCCTCTTTGAATAGCTCAACAGTCTCTTCATCCAGAACAATTGTGACCCTTTCCGGTAGTTTCATTTTTATAAACTCATATAGTCTTTACTTTTTCTGCTACTCTTCCGCTTACAGCCCGGAAAAACTCGTCATTCCACAAAAAGGGTTGTGTAGTTGCATTTTGGAGAGGGGCGAATATCTATTCTTTTTGGGCTATATCCGCTCATTTCGTTTTTCATAACATTTATGAAAAGTTCTCAAAAGTTCTCAAATACTTTTAGAAAGGGTTAGCGAGTATGAATATCTTAAGGTGAATAGAAAATGGAAAAAGCGACAAAGACGAAAGAGGATGTATTAGGCGTAGTAGAAAAGCAAGGGATAAAGTTCGTGCGACTGTGGTTCACGGACATCCTGGGGCAGTTGAAGAGCTTTGCAATCACGCCAAAAGAGCTGGAAGGTGCTTTTGACGAGGGCATGGGTTTTGACGGTTCCTCGATAAAGGGATTTGCAAGGATTGACGAGAGCGATATGATCGCGAAACCCGATCCCGCTACATTCAGGATTGTGCCGTGGCGGCCAAAGGAGCATGCAGTTGCTAGGATGTTCTGTGACATTCAACAGCCAGACGGAAGTCCTTACGAGGGCGACCCGAGATACGTACTGAAAAGGAATCTGGAGCAGTTGGAAGAGAAGGGCTACACTTTCTATGTCGGTCCGGAACTGGAGTATTTCTACTTCCGAGACGATAAGACAACCGAAGTCCTGGATGAAGGTGGATACTTTGACCTGACGACACTGGATGCGGGAAGTGACTTACGAAGGGATACAATCTTAACACTGGAGGAAATGGGGATAGATGTGGAGTACAGCCATCATGAAGTTGCACCTTCACAGCACGAGATAGACCTTCGTTATAAAGATGCGCTTACGATGGCAGATCAGGTGATGACATATCGGATTGTGGTAAAGGAAATTGCGCAGCGATATGGAGTTTATGCCACGTTCATGCCAAAACCCATCTTCGGGGTGAATGGCTCAGGCATGCACGTGCATCAATCGTTATTCAAAGGGGATAGGAATGCGTTCTTCGACCCGAATGACGAATACCATCTATCCGAGGAGGGTAAGGGTTATATCGCGGGATTGCTAAGACACGCACCAGAGATAACTTCGGTTGCCAATCAATGGGTAAACTCATATAAGCGCCTGGTTCCTGGATATGAAGCACCTGTTTACATCTCTTGGGCACGCCGCAACCGCTCTACGCTAGTAAGGGTGCCGATGTATAAGCCTGGTAAAGAGAACGCGACACGAGTGGAATTCCGCAGTGCCGATCCGGCATGCAACCCGTACTTAACATTTTCCGTGATGCTTGCGGCCGGTTTAGCGGGAATAAAGAACAAGTATGAATTGAGACTACCAACAGAAAAGGACGTTTACCTGCTGAATGCAGAGGAAAAGGCAAAGGAAGGAATAACATCGCTGCCCGGTAGTTTAATCGAGGCAATTGGACTTACAGAGGAGAGCGAATTGGTGCGAGAAGCGTTAGGTGACCATGTCTTCAACAACTTCATCACATCAAAGAAGGTAGAATGGGACAATTATCGCGTGAACGTCACGGAATGGGAGTTGAAGGCGTATTTAGGGGTGCTGTGAGTCGGATCAAAGAAGCTATTTTTAAATCTTAGGGGCGAGCATGACCGAAACAGTAAAAACAAAGATAGAAGAACTAGTCGGAGATGAAGCAAGGGTGATAGACGGTGATTTCGAGCGTGAGCTGTACAGCATGGACATTGGTGAAGTACCATTCGCAAAGCGACTCTTTGACACCACACCAGAACTTGTAATCATGCCTAAAAGCGTTGAAGCACTCAAAAAAATCGTTCGATTCGCAAACGCTGAGAAAATAGCTTTATTCCCCCGGGGGTCTGCTTCCTCAGGGCTTGGTGGCGTGGTTCCTACGGTAAAAGGCATCGTTCTTGACTTGTCATCCATGAATAAGATTGTTGAGCTGAATAGGGAACAGGAGACAGTAAAAGTCCAAACAGGTGTCCGGTGGTCGGACATCGAGGATTTTTTGTGCCCTGAGACTCTAGCACTCAGAGCGTACCCCTCCAGCTTCTTTTCCTCTGTTGGTGGCTGGATTGCTACGGGCGGCTACGGCATCGGTAGCTATCGGTTCGGGCATCTCAAAGATCAGATAGAGTTAATCGAAGTGATGTTTCCTTCGGGCGAAGTGAAATCCATCAATTCAAAGGACGAGGAGTTCACACTTTTTTTCGGTACAGAAGGGCAGTTTGGCATAGTTCTGAGTGCTATCTTGAAACTGAGGAAGAAGCCGGAAAAATCACTACCGCATCTGATCTACCTAGAAAGTGCCGAAGATGCTTTTGTGTTCATAACGGAGCTAATAAACGCGGAACTCAAACCCAACCACATAAAATATATGGATGCTTCACATCTTGAAGAGGCAAACACCTTTCTGGGTGAGCATTTGTTCAGGCTGAAAGATGCGATATTATTGGAGTTTGAAGAAGAGGAAGAGGCTACGAAATTTCGGAAGTTCGCAGAAGGCCGAGGTATTCTTGCAGACGATTATCTCTCAAATTACCTCTGGCACGAACGGCTATTCCCGATGAAGAAAAGATGCGATATGCCAACCCCGTTGGCATGTGAAATGGTTATCTCCCTAGAAAATGCTGTTTTGTATCTCAAAGAGGCAAAAATAATTTTAAACCGATGTGGTGTGTATGTAGAAGTAGAATCGCATATTGTGGGAAAAGACCGTGCACTACTGATGTTGACATACATGTCTGACGTAAGAGAGCCAAAGACATACCTTACCCACATATCACATATCCCTGTGCTTACGAGACTCGGGCTAAAGTTTGGCGGTGTTCCATACGGTATCGGCATCTGGAATACGCCCTTTATAAATGATAAATATGATACGAAGACGCTTGAACTCTATCGGGCGTATAAGAAAGAGGTTGACCCGAATAACATTCTCAACCCGAACAAATTCTTCGCGGTGAAGACGAAAATGGCGAATATACCTGGAATAATGTTTAAACCACGCATCTTCAGACCACTAATACGTATTTCAGCTACAGTTACACCGATTCTTGGTAAACGCGCATCGTCAAAAGGAGGTCTTAAAGAGGAATCAGTACTTGAGAAGATAGTATATTCATGTATCAAATGCGGAAGCTGTGCCGCTGTCTGCCCTGCATATCTTGTTACCAACGAGGAATCAGTGCTACCCAAGAACAAGCTGTATCTTGCAAAAAAACTGCTCGCGGGAGAAGCGGTATCGAAGACCGATTCTGACAATATCTTTTTATGCACTCATTGCGAGATGTGTAGAGCGGTCTGTCAGAATGATTTAGACCTTGTCGCGGCATGGACCGAACTGGAGACGATGCTTGAAGCTAAATTTGGCGCGCCGGAAGAAGCAATAAGGGATTTCGTCTCGACAATGGAATCAAGTGAAGATTACTGGAGGTTTGTATATAATGCCCAAAAAATATAACGTTGAGGTTGTGCCAACACCGCCTAGGTATATACCAATCGGAAAGTTTGAGATAGAACGGGGCGAGGACTGCATAAATTGCGGAAGGTGCGCAATAGTCTGCATCTACGAAGTCCACAAAAGGCAGGACGAGGACCTGCGATGTATGGCAGAGCCTGTTGCTTATCGCTGCAAAGGTTGCTTCTCCTGTGTCCAGGAATGCCCGCAAGCGACTTTGACTATCCGTGAGGGAACGGATTATTCGCGTCTCGGCGATTCTTACTGGACGCCTGAGATAATCAGTACGAACTGGTATCAAGCAGAGACCGGTAAGATTCCCGTCTCAGGTGCGGGATATCGTGGGCCTTTCTCCGGTGAAGGGTTCGATTCGATGTGGACCGATATGTCTGAGATCGTAAGACCTACGAGAGATGGGATTCATGGTAGAGAGTACATCAGTACCGTGGTTGAAATTGGGAGAAAGTTACCGGCAATCAAATTTGATAGCCAGGGGGAGATCCTATCGCATATTCCACCTACAATAAATGTACCATTACCGATAATCTTTGATACACTCCCGTTTGAGGCCGCGAAGCATTTTGATCCAACTTTCCTAACGTTTGATGAGAACGTATATGGGGCAATGGCAAAGGCTGCTTCAGATCTGGGCACTTTTATGATTGTAGACGCTGGTGACTGGTTTAAGAGCGAAGGGCATAGGGGTCAAAGCTCACACATCATACCTCATATCTCACATCTTACATCTCACAGCTTTGACGCAGATTGGATTAAGGCATGTAAAATGGTGGAATTGGAATATGAAGAAGACGTTATGACTGTGGTAAACGAGGCAAAAAATCTAAATCCTGGGACTATTATCTCTGTAAGTGTTCCTTTTGGCGATAATGTAGAGCAAATAGTAGAAGAATTGACTTATGCTGGCATAGAAGTCATTCATCTTTATGCAGACCTTAATGGAAAGGCGTTTAATCAAACGGGCAAAAAAAGTGTGACCAAAAATGCTTCGATAAAGGATATGACCCTGGAAGTTCACAGACATCTGGTAGACCTCAAGATCCGGGATGATGTTACGCTCATTGTAAGTGGCGGTATCGCAATGGCAGAACACGTAGCTAAAGCAATAATCTGTGGTGCCGACCTGATAGCTATAGACCTGCCGCTTCTTTTCGCGCTTGAATGCAGATATTGTAAAGACTGCCAAGAGGATTTAGCGTGTCCCGTAGAGCTAAAAGATGTAGATCCTGAATGGGGTGCGCAGCGCATAATAAATCTTATTGGTGCATGGAGGAACCAGCTTCTTGAAATTCTGGGCGCTATGGGATTACGAGAAGTAAGGAGGCTCCGTGGTGAAGTAGGAAGGGCGATATTCTTTGAGGATATAGAGAAAGATACGTTTGATACTGTTTTTGCGATGGATGAGTCATACGATGCAAACGGTTAAAAAAGCTCCTTCAAGATTCCCGAACGAGATAAGTGAGATAGAAGTACAAAGGGACCTTTCTAAATGCATAAACTGCGGCACATGCGCTAAGCTATGTCCGTTCGGAGTCCATGAGCGTAAAACAGGCTATAATAGGGTTTCAAAACCGTTGAGTTACCGCTGTATAGGCACTTCATGCGAGGACAAACCGTTTTATTGCGTTAATCACTGCCCACGAGGAGCGCTTTCTTTAGGTGTAAGTTCTGAATACCGTACTATAGGCGATTATCGCTGGACTCGAGACCTTATAATAGGAACATGGAAGCAGGCAGAGACGGGGATACCGCTTAAAGGGCAAAGATACGAAATAGGAAACTCAGGCGGTGGATTCGACCGTATTTCATTCAATTTCCCGGATGACGAGGGGAGAGGGGAGAGGGGAGATGAAAATATAGGCCAGAACGCCTTTCTCCCTTCTGATGATACTGGTATAAGCACTGAGATAGACCTGAATAAGAGAGAGGGGACGAAAATCAGTATTAGGGTGCCGTTCTATGGTGGCGGGATGTCTTTTGGCTCTATCAGTCTATCAGTAATGCTTGCAAAAGCAAAAGCGGCAAGAGCATGGGGGACGTTTACATGCACGGGTGAGGGTGGTTACCCGGAAGCATTAAAGGAATACGATGATAACGTGATTACGCAGGTAGCAACCGGGTTATTTGGTGTGATGGAAGATACCATTCAACGCGTAAAGATTGTTGAATTCAAGTATGCGCAGGGTGCAAAACCTGGTCTTGGTGGGCATTTACTGGGCGATAAAGTAACAGCAGAGGTTGCGCGTATGCGAGAAGCAATTTCAGGTAGTAGCCTGTTCTCGCCTTTTCCGTTTCATAGTGTATACTCGGTGGAAGACCATAAAAAACATCTGGATTGGATAAAAGAGCTAAATCCCAATGCTATTGTCTCGGTAAAGGTTTCCACGCCCACGGATGTAGATATGGTAGCAGTGGGCAGCTATTACGCAGGTGCAAATATTATCCACCTGGATGGCAGCTATGGCGGCACGGGCGCGGCACCAGACATTGCGAAGAAGAATATCGCGATGCCTATTGAGTATGCAATACCGAAGGTGCATGAGTTCCTTAAACGGGAGGGGCTACGGGATACGATGACGATTATCGCAAGTGGTGGTATAAGAACCGCTCATGATGCGCTAAAGGCGATTGCGCTGGGTGCTGATGGTGTTGTTATCGGCACTGCCGAACTCGTTGCACTGGGTTGTGTACGGTGCGGTAATTGTGAATCCGGTAGGGGATGTCCAAGGGGGATTGCAACCACGGACCCGGAACTTTCTGAGGCAGTTAATGTAGAATGGGGTGCTCAACGTCTGATTAATTTGTATGCTGCGTGGAGAAGCGAGATAGTGGATGTGCTTAAAAGGTTTGGGATGAGGAGTATAAAGGAGTTGGTTGGGCGGTATGATTGTTTGATTGAAAACCACGAGATTACACAAGAAAATGATGAGGAAACGAAGCTATGAAGATACACAAATCCGAAGATGAAGGTGGATGTGGAGTCGTAGGTTTCGCATCTACGATTCCGGTTAGAGGTAAGCACATATTTGAACCTGCTATTCAGATGCATAACAGAGGAAACGGAAAGGGCGGTGGTATCGCCGCGGTGGGGCTCTCCTACGAAGACCTCGGCGTTTCCGAGTCACTACTAAAAAACGATTATCTGCTACAAATTGCACTACTCGATCAGGAAGCTCAGAGCGATATAGACGCAGAGTTCATAACGCCTTTAATGGACGTTGATAAGTCCGAAAGGATACCAACCGTTTCTGATTACCATGCAATAGAAGGTTTAGAGACGAAACCACCGGACGTATGGCGCTATTTTGTCCGTGTTAAGGCGGACGTGCTTGACCGATTCATAAACGAAACTAAATTGGAAGATGTGGACAGAAGAAGGGCAGAAGACGAGTTCATATATCAAAATAGCTTCAAAATCAATACGAAATTCTACGCTTCGCTCGGCGATAAGAGGGCGTTTGTGCTCTCTCAAGGCAGGAATATGATGATACTGAAGATAGTCGGATATGCCGAGAACATAGTAAGATACTACAAACTTGAGGATTTCAGAGCTCATGTCTGGATAGCGCATCAACGTTATCCCACAAGGGGTAGGGTATGGCATCCCGGTGGAGCTCATCCATTCATGGGAATGCATGAAGCGCTCGTTCACAATGGCGATTTTGCTAACTACCATTCCGTAGTGGAATATCTTGAACAACGCGGCAGACATCCTCTTTTCTTGACCGATACAGAAGTTTCGGTTCTGTTATTTGACCTGTTAAGCAGGAAGTATAACTATCCGCTGGAGTATATTATAGAGGCGATGGCGCCCACTACTGAGTTTGACTTTGATATGCTACCGCCGAAAAAGCAGGAGATATACCACGCTATACAGACCGAGCATATACATGGCTCGCCCGACGGACCCTGGTTCTTTATAATTGCGAGAACCGAGCCTTATGAGAACTATTTCCAGTTGATTGGGATAACTGATACCTCTATGCTGAGACCGCAAGTATTTGCACTTGTAGAGGGCGAAGAAGTCCAGATAGGGCTTATCGGGTCGGAAAAGCAAGCGATAGACGCAACGCTTAAGAGCTTATCCGAGGAGGACAAGAGATTCCCTTCTGTCGCAGATAAGTACTGGAATGCACGTGGTGGGAGCTATACAGATGGAGGTGCTTTTATGTTCTCAATAGACAGTGATGAGAAGCTAGTATGCACCAATAAGTTTGGTGAAGTAGTGAAAACACCTGAAGGTCAAACACACTGTGATTTCAGAAAACCTGTCACGCCTCCGCCAGATAGTGATAGACAGCGAGAACTGATAGCGGCAGAATTGAAAAGCCCGCTAACTTTATTTGTGTTCTTGCGAAACGGTGTTACGGAATGGGATTGGGATACACTGCGATGGACGGTATCCGAGCTTACGGAGTGTGCAAAGGACGATGAGCAAACGAAAACGACTGTAATAAGGGGTTTAACACTCCTTAACGACCGCAGGTATGACACGGGTACGAAAAAGAGGAGTTCTGTAGTCCAGATAACAAAAGAAGCACTACACCGGATATTTGATGATACACCAGCGATAGATGCAAAACACGCTGGTATCTATCACCTGATTGGCTGGTCGAATAAGGACAGTTTTAGACCAGCGGATAGTGCCGAGGCGATTTTGATAGTAGATGCAGCAGGTTTTCCACCAGAAGGCGAAGAGTGTGATGCGAGGCTTATCGTAAAGGCATATGAGATGGGTTGGAAGCGATTTATAGTTTATAACGCCCAGGGACAGCGTTTTTGTGGTTCCGGATTAGGTTCTGAGACCACGGGGGTGAGGATTGATATTTATGACAGCTCAGGTGATTATCTCGGCTCGTCTATGGATGGTGCGGAACTTTACATACACGGAAACGGACAGGATCAGCTCGGGCAGATATTGGGGAGTGGAAAGCTCGTTGTGTTTGGAGATGTCGGGCAAACGTTCATGTATGGAGCAAAAGGCGGAGAAGCATACGTGCTGGGAAATGCGGCTGGCAGGCCGCTAATAAACGCAGTGGGAAAACCCCGGGTGGTGATAAATGGGACATGCCTTGATTACTTAGCGGAATCGTTCATGGCTGGTGACCCTTTGAACGGCGGAGGTTTTGTAGTACTGAACGGGCTTGAACACGATGGAAACGGTAAGTGTATAGAGCAGGATACGCCTTATCCCGGTTCAAATCTGTTTTCGCTCGCATCGGGCGGTGCGATTTATATACGAGACCCGCATCACAAGCTGGTGGAGGAGCAATTAAACGGAGGTGAATTCTCGATTCTCACAGCGGAAGATTGGACGCTTATATTACCATATCTGGAGGAGAACGAGCGGCTGTTTGGTATATCTATCGCAGATAACCTTCTGGTAGTGAACGGCGATACGAAGACGCCGCTGGATGTGTACAGGAAGGTTAAACCGTTGAAAAACTCTGTGCTTGTGGAGTGTGGAGAGGGAGAAGATTAGCCTTCTAAAGTTGAGTGATGTTTTTTATGATATTGAAAGAATGAGAAATAGAGAAAGTGCCAAAAGTAGAAGACATCAAAAAAGTACTGGTAATAGGTTCCGGTCCGATACAGATAGGGCAAGCAGCCGAGTTCGATTTCTCGGGTTCGCAAGCTTGCCGGGCGTTAAGAGAAGAAGGCGTGGAAGTAGTGCTTGTGAATTCCAATCCCGCAACGATAATGACCGATTTTGAGATGGCCGATGTCATATACATAGAGCCGCTGCGGGCGGATGTGGTAGCGAAGGTAGTAGAGAAGGAGCGCCCTGATGGTATTTTAGCGGGTTTGGGTGGCCAAACTGCATTGAACCTGACGGCCGAATTAGCAGAACTCGGTGTATTATCAAAATATGACGTAAACGTTCTCGGTACGCCTTTAGAAGCCATCTATGACGCTGAAGATCGAGAACGATTCAAACAAGCGATGGAACGCATAAATGAGCCGATACCGCGAGGCGTTACGGTTACTTCCGTGGCAGAAGCCGAAGAAGTTGCGACAGAACTTGGTCTACCTGTTATAATCAGACCTTCTTACACTCTGGGCGGCACCGGAGGAGGAATAGCGAGGACGCTTGAGGAGCTTAGGGGGATAGTATCTTACGGGCTACAAATTTCGCGTATTCATCAGGTTTTGGTAGAAGAGAGCGTACTTGGCTGGAAGGAGATAGAATATGAGGTGATGCGTGATGCAAATGACACGTGCATTACGATCTGCAACATGGAGAACCTCGATGCAATGGGCATTCACACCGGCGAATCTATAGTGGTCACGCCCACACAGACTTTAACAGATGAGGAGCATCAGATGTTGAGGTCTGCATCGATAAGAATAATACGTGCGTTACGAGTAGAAGGCGGCTGCAATGTCCAGTTAGCATTAAAAGACGGTTCTTACAGGGTAATAGAAGTAAATCCTCGCGTGTCCAGGTCGTCTGCACTCGCATCAAAGGCTACCGGGTATCCAATTGCACGTGTAGCGGCGAAGATCGCGATTGGGCTCCATCTGGACGAGATAAGGAATGACGTGACGGAAGAGACACCTGCTTCTTTTGAGCCTGCAATAGATTACGTGGTGGTGAAGATACCGCGATGGCCTTTTGATAAGTTCTCAAATGCTGATAGAACTTTAACGACCTCAATGAAGAGCACAGGAGAGGTAATGGCGATAGGGCGGACTTTTGAAGAGGCGTTACAAAAAGCACTTCGGTCCTTAGACATAGACAAGGACTTTGGCGCTGGCTATGAGAACTGGTCAGAAACAGAGCTGAAACGGCTTTTAGAAATACCAACGGACGATCGTATTTACGCGATTTACGAGGCTTTGAAACGAGGTATTTTTAGCATAAATGCGATATCTGAACTGAGCTGCATAGACCCGTTCTTCATAAATAAGATAGATAAAATAGTGCAGATGGAAGCGAAATTGAAGGCGAACCTACGCGAGAATATGCGAAAAGCGAAGAGAATGGGGTTCCCTGATGAACGGATCGCATTGCTAACCGGGCGAAGCAGTGAAGAGATAAGCGATTACAGAAGAGAAGAAGGTCTTTTGTCTACCTATAAAATGGTGGACACATGCGCCGCGGAATTCGAGGCGAAAACACCTTATTTCTATTCCTCTTATGAGCAAGAATGTGAATTAAAGCCCTCGACACGAAAGAAGGTTTTGATTATTGGTGCGGGTCCTATCAGAATAGGGCAGGGAATCGAGTTCGATTATTGCACTGTGCATGCGGTCAAAGCGCTGAAGGAAGAAGGAATAGAAGCGCATATAATAAATAACAACCCGGAGACAGTATCCACGGACTACGATATATCAGACAAACTCTTCTTCGAGCCTTTGACGTTTGAAGACGTGATGAACGTGATAGAGAAGGAGAACTACGATGGCGTGATGGTTCAGTTTGGTGGTCAGACCTCGGTCAACTTAGCGGTTCCACTGAAGAAAGAACTGGAACGGTTGGGGGCAAAGACGATAATCATGGGTACAGACCCTGAGAACATGGATATTGCAGAAGATAGGGGGCGATTCAGCAAGTTCCTGCTTCGGCTGCAAATACCACAGGCTGATAGCGGATATGCGACCTCACTGGAAGGTGCGAAGGAAGTAGTATCGAGGATAGGATTTCCGGTGCTTGTTCGCCCATCCTACGTGTTGGGCGGACGAGCAATGGAGATAGTGTATGACGAAGAAGAGCTCATTAGATACATGCGTGAGGCGGTGCGAGTATCAAAGGAGAAGCCAGTATTAATAGATAAATTCCTAGAAAAAGCTACTGAGGTAGACGTAGATGCAGTGTGTGATGGCGAAGAGGTTCTGATTGGTGCGATAATGGAGCACATAGAGGAAGCTGGCGTTCATTCCGGCGATTCCGCATGTGTTATTCCACCGCAATCATTGTCTGCGGATGTTATAGAAACGGTAAGGGACTACACGCGGCGGATAGCGCTCGGATTGCAGATACAAGGGTTGCTTAACCTTCAGATGGCTGTTAAAGAGGATGTGGTTTACGTGCTGGAAGTGAATCCGAGGTCAAGTAGGACAATCCCGTTCGTTGCGAAGGCAACCGGATTACCACTTGCAAAGCTCGCGGCTAAGGTAATGTTGGGGCATAAACTAAAGGATCTGGAGGTTAATGACGTAGAAATAGGGCATGTAGCAGTGAAGGAGGTTGTATTGCCTTTTTTGAAGTTTACGGGTGTTGACACTATTTTGGGACCAGAGATGAAAAGCACGGGCGAGGTGATGGGGATAGATGACGAGTTTGATAAGGCGTTTTTCAAGTCGGAACTCGCGGCTTATAATCCTTTACCGTTGGATAGGGGCAGTACCATCTTCATCTCGGTATGTAAAGAGGACAGAGCGGTGATAGAGGATGTGGCTCGGAACTTAAAAAAAGCGGGGCTCTCTATTGTCGGCACAAAAGGCACTGTGGAGTATCTAAGGCAGCGTGGGATTGATGCAAAGAAACTAAAGAAGTTGCAAGACGGGTCTCCAAATGTGATAGAGATGATGCACTCGCAAGAGATAAAGCTGGTGATAAATACGCCTACTGATAAACAGTCCTATAAGGATGGATCCCAGATACGGAGGGCTTGTATTGAGCTCGGTGTTCCGTATATAACAACGATGCAGGCGGCGAAGGCGGCGGCATCTGCTATATTGGGGATGCAAGGTAGCGAAATAGAAGTAAAATCAATAAATGAGTATTTTACAAAATGAAAGCAATTCTCGCACTTGAAGATGGAACAGTAGTAGAAGGAGAAGGTTGGGGTGCAGAAGGAACCGCATTAGGCGAACTCGTATTTGCAACCCCGTTTACGGGTTACGAAGAAGCTCTGACCGACCCCTCGTATAAGGGCCAGATATTAATGCCCACATATCCGCTCATTGGGAATTATGGCGTGAGCGGTGCTAAATTCCAATCCGAGGGGATAAAAGTAGAAGGCTTTGTGGTAAGAGAGAAATGCGATTTCCCTTCACATTATAAAAATACTCGAAGTATAGAACAGTTCTTGATAGAAGAAGGAGTGCCCGGGATATGCGAACTGGATACGAGGATGCTGACGATAAAGACGAGACAATACGGCACGATGAAAGCATGTTTGAATGTGTTAGAAGATTGTAGCGATGAAGAAAAAGCAAATGCATTAGAACTCGCAAGGGCTCAACCAGATATATCAGAGCTTGATTTGATCGAGCAGGTTACGTGCAAGAAGCCTTACAGACTAAAGGGGAATGGTAAAAGGATAGCGGTAATTGATCTGGGTGTAAAGAGGAACATATTGAAGAACTTAGCAGAACGAAATTTGGACATTTTCGTGTTCCCGGCAAACACCTGTAAATCCGAGATACTAAATGTGGAACCCGATGCTTTGCTGCTTTCAAACGGGCCCGGCGACCCGAAACGTGGAAGAAACGCAATGGACATGGTAAAAAAATCCGCAGGTGAGATACCTATTTACGGTATTTGCCTCGGCTTACAGATAATAGCGCTTGCACTTGGTTGCGACACGTATAAGCTAAAATTCGGGCATCGGGGTGCGAACCAACCCGTGAAAAACCTCAAAAGCGGCCGTGTGTACATAACGGCGCAGAATCATGGTTTTGCTGTTGATATCGATTCGATGGACGGTATAGCGGAACTAACGCAGCTAAATGCGAATGACCACACAGTAGAAGGCTTTGAGAACGCATATCTGGGTATCAAATGCGTGCAGTATCACCCAGAGGCGAGTCCCGGCCCGTGGGATACGGAAAAGATATTCTTTGACGAACTTGCAACTATAAGATAGGAAGGAGAAATAAAAAAAAAACACGCTTTAGACATTTTTTCTTTTTAGAAAAAAGAAAAAATATTTCTTTGGTAAAGCTTTCTTTACACTTTTTCTTTTTTCCAAAAAGAAAATTTAGCCTGTGCTAAAAGAAAAACTATTTCTTTTGGTAAAGCTTTTCTTTCTAAAAAAAAGGTTTATGATCGCAATAATAGACTACGGGATGGGGAATCTGTTCAGTATATATAACGGGTTGAGGAGGGTGTATGATCGCCCGATGGTGATTGGTGCCGATAATATTACGGATATGAGAGCGGCGGAAGGCGTTATTGTGCCCGGCGTGGGTGCATTTGATGACTGCATACTGAACCTAGAACCGTTTTCTGAAGCGTTAATCGAAGTTGTAGAATCGGGCGTGCCTGTACTCGGGATCTGCATTGGGATGCAGGTTTTGTTTGACGCGAGCGAAGAGGGCAATGAAAAAGGGTGGGGGTTGATACCCGGTGAAGTGGTTCGATTACCCGCGAATGTGCGCGTGCCACATATGGGCTGGAACAATCTGCACCTGCAAAGGGATTCAGAGCTGCTGGATGGGATTACGGATGATGATTATTTCTATTTCGTGCATTCTTATTATTGTGTGCCGAGAGATGATGACGCTACGGTAGCAACAGTAGACTACGGCCTGGAATTGGCCGCGGTTGTGAATAAGGAGAACGTGTATGGCGTTCAGTTTCATCCGGAGAAGTCGTCAAAGAAAGGGTTGCAGGTTTTGAGTAATTTTGTAGGGGTGTGTAAATAAACAAAATGTTAGCGAAACGGATAATCCCCTGTTTGGACTGTGATTTCGGCGTGCCCGGAGGTAGAGTAGTAAAAGGGATAGAATTCAAGCAGATACGATACGCAGGTATCCCTTGGGATCTTGCAGCGGAATACGATGAGCAAGGCGCAGATGAGCTCGTCTTTCTGGACATCACGGCATCGCACGAAAGAAGAGAGACAATGGCGCATGTAATAGAAAAGACCGCGAGTAACGTGTTCATGCCTCTTACAGTGGGTGGCGGTATTCACAGCTTAGAGGATGCGAGACGAGCATTCAACGCAGGTGCCGATAAAGTCTCGGTGAACACAGCGGCACTGAAGAATCATGAACTGGTGAACGAACTTGCGAGACGGTTTGGCAGTCAGGCTTGTATGGTAGCAATAGATGCGAAGAGACGATATGTGCAAAGAGAAGATGCGGCACGAGAGATAATAGAAACGAAAGAAGGCAAATGCTGGTTTGAATGCTCCTTCTACGGCGGTCGGAAGTTTACAGGTGTAGATGCGCTAAAATGGGCGATGGAGGTAGAGGAAAGAGGAGCGGGTGAAATAATGCTCACGAGTATGGACCGAGACGGAACAAAAGACGGATTCGATCTGGAATTAACAAGCGCTATTTGCGACCGAGTAAATATACCGGTAATAGCATCTGGTGGTTGCGGGCTGCCCGAGCATATAAAAGACGTATTCAAGTTCACGGACGCTTCAGCAGCACTTGCCGCTTCCATATTCCACTACAAGGAATACACAATTCGTGATGTGAAACAGTATCTGCAGGATAATGGTATTCACGTGAGACTGTAAGAGCAGGGTATTTGTATGGAACCACGAGATTACACAAGATTAACACAGAAGATCTGAAAATGATATTTTTCCACCCTTTGATGCGAGTTCCATAAGGATTTGATAATGCTCTTCCAGCCCCTTTTTTAAATTTGCTACCGCTTTTTCCTCTGTTAGTCCTTGATCCGCCACATTTGTTATCAAATCTACATCTACAAAATATTCGTCCTCTTTATGGATTTGGATTATGGTTTTCATTTCTGTATTGTTATATATTATATGAGTTGCTAGATATAAAACCTGTGCTAAAAGAAAAACCTGTTTCATTGGTCCGGCAGTCCTTTCCAAAGAAAGGTTGTGTGTAATCTTGTGGTTTCCCTACTACCTTTCCTGCACCTTAGATACTCAACTTAACTACACCCTCATACACTTCTTCCGCAGGACCCATAAGATAAGCGCCTTCCTCTTTTAGCTCCACCACCAAATCACCACCTTTCGTATGCACGATAACAGGTTCATTTAGATTCACATACCTAAGCTTATTTAATGTAAGCACAGATGCTGTTGACCCGGTGCCACACGATAACGTCTCCCCTACTCCTCGCTCATACGTCCTCACGCTTATCTCTCTTTTAGCGTTACGCACCACAAAATCAACATTAGTCTTGTTAGGGAACGCCTTATGAGATTCTATTGCTTTTCCCACCTCATTAACCTCCAGCCCATCAAATGAGTCGACAATGACAACTGCGTGTGGATTGCCAAGACTTAACGCGGTCAGTTTAATCCCACCTATTTCATCATTCACAAAAAGCATTTGCTCTATTTTATTAAACTCCGGCACCCCCATAAAAACCCGGATAGAAGTTACTGCGCCCTTTCTATCAACTTCCACTTCTGGAACAATCAACCCGGCTAACGTCTCTACTTTCATTCTACTACTTCGTACTAGCCCTCTTTCGTACACATATTTGGCAAAGCATCGCATTCCATTTCCGCACATCTCTGCCTCGGAACCGTCGGCATTAAAAATCTGCATCCGCACATCATACGAACTTGTAGTGGGTTTACAAAGGAATAATACGCCATCTGCACCTATTGCGAATCCGCGTTGGCATATATATCCGGCGAGTTCGCCCTTCTTCTGCTCTGGTATTCCTGCTTCTCGGTCGTCGATCAGTATGAAATCATTACCACAGCCTTGCATCTTCGTGAATTTAAGTTCCGTCATTGCTCGCTATTTCGCACCCTATATGTTCAGCTCTTTTATCCGTTCACACGCCTCCAATATCCGTTCTTCACTTACACAAAGAGAAAATCGAACGAACCCCTCTCCCGCCTCACCGAATCCTATCCCTGGTGTTACAACTACGCCCGTACGCTCCAGCAAGAACATGGAGAACGAAATAGACGAGAATCCCGAAGGAACCTTTGCCCAGAAATAGAATGTGGCTTTTGGCTTTTCTAACTCTATCCCGCTGGATCTCAATCCATCCGCTAATAGGTCCCGCCTTCTTTTATATATCTCTACGTTCTGATTTATACAGTCTTGTGGTCCTGTTAGCGCCGCTATACCCGCTATCTGGACCGCCTGGAAAGCACCGGAATCTACATTAGTCTTCACAAGCTTCAGACCGTTTATTATTTCAGAATTCCCCACTACAAAGCCGATTCGCCACCCCGTCATGTTATATGTCTTAGATAGCGAACCAAACTCGACACCAACATCCCTTGCACTATCAACAGCCAAAAAACTCGGCGCTTTATAGCCATCAAACGTAAGCTCAGAGTAGGGGTTATCATGGAGTATGATGATCTCGTAGTCGTGCGCGAAATCCACCACCTCTTTAAAGAATGATTTTTCGGCTGTTGCAGCAGTGGGATTATTCGGGTAATTCAAGAACATGATTTTTGCTTTTCTCGCTATTCCTTTATCTATACGTTCTAAATCCGGCTTAAAGCCATGCTCTTCTGTTAACGGTACAGAATAAGGCGTTGAATTCGCCATTATCGTTGCATTATTGTATACCGGGTATGCAGGATCCGGAACGAGGGCAATATCACCGGGATTTAAAAATGCGAATGCCGAATGCGCTATCCCTTCCTTTGACCCTATCAACGTTAGAACTTCATCCTCCGCATCCAACTTAATGTGCTTTCTCTGTTTATACCATGTCGCTACAGCTTCACGGAACGATAGCATTCCTTCGTAAGACGGGTACCGGTGATTTGAAGGGTCTTTTGCAGCGTTACAAACCGCTTCTACTATGTGCGGTGGCGTCGGCAAATCAGGATCGCCGATACCAAAGTCTATTATATCTACACCCTTCTTCTCCGTTTCCCTTTTCCTCGCATCTATTTCCGCAAATAGATATGGGGGCAGCGAACTTATACCTTTTGCATACATTTTTCAAATCCTATCTAAATTTTCTTTTAGCACAAACCTTTTCTTAGGAAGAAAAGCTTTACCAAAAGAACTTATCCGTTTTTCTTTTAGCACTGGCTAAATTTTCTTTTTTGTAAAAAGAAAAAGTGTTAACATGGCTCTATCGTTGCCGGTGGCTTAGAAGAAATCGCATATGTTACCCACGTTACACCTTTAACTTCATTTGTTATTCGCTTGCTCATGCTCTCTAGCACTTCATATGGCAGCTTCACGAAATCCGCAGTCATCGCCTCCTTGGACTCAACCACCCTTATCGTAACGATTCTGCCCAAGCTTCGTGCATCGCCGAGTACACCGGTAGCGACGTCATCGCCCACTATTGCAAATGCCTGCCACACTTTGTCATACCATCCGTTATTCTTCAATTCCGCCTCCACAATGTCAGATGCTTCACGACATATCCGTAGTTTATCATCTGTAACTGCACCTATCACACGAGCTGCGAGACCTGGACCAGGAAAGGGATGCTGGCCCACTATCTGCGGAGGCATACCGAGTTCCTTCGCCACTTCTCGCACTTCATCCTTATACAAATCCGCAATTGGCTCTACCAGCTTCAGTTCCAGCTTCTCCGGAAGTCCGCCCACGTTGTGATGCGATTTTATTCGTGATGACTTTTGCGAGCTTGCCCCCGCACTCTCTATTCTATCAGGATATATAGTGCCCTGAGCGAGGAAATCAACGTTACCAAGCTTATTCGCCTCTTCCTCAAAGACTTTTATGAACTGTTCGCCTATCACCATCCGCTTCGCTTCGGCGTCCTTAACGTCCCGCAATCCATTCAAAAAACGCTCTTTCGCATCTACAAATACCAGCTTCATATTGAAGTTATTCTCAAACGTATTTATAACCGTTTCCTTTTCGCCTTCTCGCAGTAGTCCATTATCAACGAAGATGCACGTGAGTCTATCACCTATGGCTTTATTGACGAGCAATGCCGTAGTAGAAGAGTCTATTCCACCACTTAGTCCACATATCACTCTCCCCTCAGCTCCTACCGCTCTCTTTATTGCTTCTATCTTATCGGTAATAAAGGATTCAATCGCCCAATTGCGCTCGCAGCCGCAGATCTTATACAGGAAATTCCACAGTATTTTTTCGCCCTTATCCGTATGGTGAACCTCAGGATGGAATTGAACACCATAATTATTGGCGATGCGAAATGCCGCAACGGGCGTATTCATAGTATGGCCTAGTATATCAGCACCATCAAATTGCTCTATCACGTCACCATGAGACATCCACACGTTTATCCTTCCGTTCTCACTTCCACGCTCGGTTAACCCATCAAACAGAGCACAATCTTTAAATAGCAGTTCTGCCCTCCCGAATTCGCTTTTCATGCCTTCGCCTACCACGCCACCTTTTGTATATGCAATCAACTGCGCACCATAACAAATCCCGAGTATTGGTATATTCAAATCAATAATCTCGGAACTGCAGCTAGGACTGCCCAGTTCGTGGATACTAAAAGGACTGCCGGAAAGGATAATCCCTTTAATCTTACCTGTTCCTTCCTCTGCTTCTATTCCTCTTTTAAACTCTTCAATGGGTATCTCATACGGGAGAAGGTCCGTATAAACGCCTAATTCTCTACACCTTCTCACGATGAGATGGCTATATTGCCCTCCAAAATCGAGCACCACTACTTTGTCTTTTTCCTTCTCTGCTTCCCTCTTTTCTATTATGCTATTTCTATCTGGCATCGCATGGTCTTTTTTGTTGTAGTATTAGTTAATAATATTCGTTAATCTTTATAATTAATCCTAGATTTATAAAAGAATAGCAGACATAAAAGTATTGATTGAGGAGGCAAAAGTGTAAAAAATGTTTGAGCCGGAAAAATTTATTGAAAAACAGGTAGATGAAGTAAAAGAGACAATAGGGGATGAGAAAGCAGTAATAGCAACTTCGGGAGGAGTGGATTCCACCGTTTGTGCCGTTCTCACCTATCGTGCGATAGGAGACCGAGCGGTAATAG
Source organism: Candidatus Methanophagales archaeon (assembly GCA_013139985.1). GTDB lineage: Archaea > Halobacteriota > Syntropharchaeia > Alkanophagales > Methanospirareceae > Methanophaga. The sequence continues at coordinate 20,193 of WSZT01000124.1, forward strand.
TTTTCATTGACGATGGCTTGATGCGCGAAGGCGAGGCAGAGCAAGTTACAAACTTCTTTAAGGCGCTGAATATGAATACAAGGCTGGTGGATGCAGCTACGGAGTTTTTTGATGCTTTAAAAGGAATTACTGAGCCAGAAGAGAAGAGAAAAGCATTTCGAAATACGTTCTACTCTGTTCTCGGAAGGGTTGTGCGAGAGGAGAACGCTAAGTATTTAGTGCAGGGAACAATAGCGGCAGATATTCTTGAGACTGTGAAGGGAATCAAGACACAGCACAACATTCTTGAACAGATAGGTATTGACCCGGAAAGTTATGGATTAACGATTGTTGAGCCTTTGAGGGAGATATACAAGCACGAAGTAAGAGAAGTTGCCAGAAGTGTGGATTTGCCGGCGGAGTTTTCGGAGCGCCCACCTTTCCCTGGTCCCGGACTTGCTACGAGAACACTTGGTGAAGTGACGCCCGAACGTGTAGAGATAGAAAGAAGAGCTACGAAGATAGTGGAAGAGGAAACTTCTGCTATTGAGTCGTTTCAGAGTATGGCGGTTTTGATGAATGACAAGGCTACCGGGATTAGAGCTGGTAAAAGAGCGTATGGCTACATAATCGTTGTTAGACTGGTCAAAAGCAAGGATGCCATTACGGCAGAGGCTGTTAACGTTCCCTGGACGGTCTTAAAGAGGATAGATAAGAGGATTACGACGGAGATTCCAGAAGTTGTGCACGTGCTTTATTCGCTAACGGATAAGCCACCGGCAACGATAGAATTCCAATAGGATAGGGGACCACACGATTACACAGATTCTCACGAGATATATAAATGGGGAAAAAATAAAAATAAATGCATTATTTATATGCCATTACAACAATCTCAACATAGGAGGGGAATAGTCGTGGGTGCTGCTTCTATCACATTGCCATGGGAGAAAAAGATTAAAAGGGTAAGAGGAGTGGAACCGGTGAACAAGATAACGTTTGAGCAGTATGTAAGGCTGGCTTTGAGTCATGCGAGATTTTCTCGGAATGAAGATGCGTCCTGGACGGTAGAAGTGCCTGTGCTTCCCGGATGCATCACCTGGGGTATAACAAGAATAGAGGCTGTGGAGATGGCGAAGGATGCAATAGAAGCATGGATAATTACAGCGCTTCGCTTCGGCGATGAAATCCCGGCGATTGACGGTTGTTACCTGCAATATGCGATTGATGAAATAGAAGATGTCGAGACTACACCCCGAGAAACCGAAGGAAGTTATTCGGAAACTGCGGGAAGCAGGGTTTGAAGGTCCTTAGAGAGTCAGAAATTTCTCCGGTGGAATGGGAAAAGCTTTAAGAATTGTTTTTACCAACTTTATATTTTTCTTTATAAAATAAAATTAAAGACTGAAAATAGGAGAACAGAAATGACAAAACGAATAATCCCATGCCTCGATACAACGTTCGATGAGCAGGGAAAGGCGGTTGTAGTGAAGGGAATAGAATTTGAGCAACTCAAGTATGCCGGTGACCCGGTCGAACTAGCAAAGCGATACGATGCGCAGGGAGCGGATGAACTAGTTTTTCTCGATATTTCCGCGTCCGTCGAGAGAAGAGACACAATGGTCTCAATGGTAAAGAAGATAGCAGAGCAAGTATCCATTCCTTTATGTGTGGGCGGCGGGATAAAGAGCATAGCGGATTTTGAAAAGGTGTTTGATGCTGGTGCTGACAAGATAGGTGCGAATACCGCAGCGGTAAAGAACCCAGAGCTAATAAAAGAAGCAGCCGATAAGTTTGGCAATCGTATCGTAGTTGCAATTGACTGCAAGCGGAAGCTTGAGGCGGGAGAAGGCAAAACGCAGGTGCAATTAGAAGATGGAACGAGTGCCTGGTATGACGTCGTAATTTACGGTGGGCGCGAGTATACCGGAATTGATGCGATAAAGTGGGCAAAAGAGGTGCAGGCGCTCGGTGCTGCGGAGATATTACTGACTTCTAAGGATAGAGATGGTACAACAGACGGCTATGACATACCCATAACAAAAGCAATTGCCGACGCTGTGGACATTCCTGTAATTGCGTCCGGTGGTGTAGGTAGTTTAGAGCACATTTACGAGGGTTTTGTTAATGGCGCGGCGGACGCATGCCTGGCAGCGAGTATTTTCCATTACGGGACGTACACGGTTGGCGAGATAAAGGACTATCTGAAGGAAAAGGGGCTGACACTATGAGTTCAAGTCCCTATTCATGTGTTATAACGTTCTAAACGGAGTGATAGATAGGATCAATCATGGAAAAGATAAATATCGCCTTGGTTGGCTATGGAAACGTGGGTAGAGGGGTCGAAGGGGCACTAAAACTAAAACTAAATGCCGATACCGAGTTAGTAGCGGTGTTAACCAGAAGACCGGAACAAGTAAGAAAAGAGCTAAAAGATGTTCCTGTATTTCACATCGATGAAAAAACAGGAGATATTCAAGTAGATGTAGCGATTCTCTGCGGCGGCTCAAAGGAAGACATCCCGGTTCAGGGTCCAAAGTTTGCCGAGAGATTCAATACGGTTGACAGTTTTGATACGCATGCCGATATCCCGAGCTATTACCAGAAGATGGATTCAATCGTAAAAGTGTATGGACATGTCCATGTAATTTCTGCAGGTTGGGATCCCGGGATTTTCTCTCTAATGAGGGTCTTAGGTGACGCATTTCTGCCACAAAACAAACAGTACACCTTTTGGGGTAAAGGAGTTAGCCAGGGGCATTCAGACGCGGCAAGAAAAGTTGAGGGCGTCCTGGACGCCAGAGCGTACACTATTCCGATAGAGCAAGCGGTACAGCGTGTAAGAACCGGCGAAACTCCAGAGTTTACCAAAAGGGAGATGCACAAACGCCTGGTTTATGCTGTTGCAGAAGAAGGGGCCGATATAGAGCGAATAAGAATGGATATAGCTACCATGCCCAATTATTATGATGAATATAACACGGAAGTATTGTTCATCAGCAAAGAGGATATGCGTGAAAATCATTCTAAACTGCCTCATGGCGGTTTTGTACTTACTTCTGGCGTGACCGGCGAGGGCAATAAGCAAATACTCGAGTACCGGTGTCAATTGGAGAGCAACCCAGAGTTTACAGCAAATGTTTTGGTCGCGTGCGCAAGAGCAGCATTTCGACTCTGCAAAGAGGGACGCAAGGGTGCTTTTACCATGCTCGATATAGCGCCAGGATATTTGAGCCCTCATTCCGCGGAGACACTGAGAAAGAGCTTTATGTAGTTTTAGGTATACAAAAATAAAAGGTTCTTCGCTATTTTGTATGGACATCGCAGTGCCCGAAAAGATTATATATTGGGATACTATTCTGTAGTTATGGACGCCATTGATTTTAACCCGTGGTGGGAAACCGGAGCGATTGATAGCGAGACATCATCACTAAAAAGGCGCGACATGTTCCCAAAGCTAGAGGGAAGTATAGAAGAACGCTTTGTCGAGATAATCATTGGTTTGAGAAGAGTAGGAAAAACGGTGCTCATGCATCAGCTTATTGGCCATCTGCTGAATAGTGGGATAGAGGCAAAGCGGATTTTTTACTACTCCTTCGACATCGAGCGAAAGGACTTGGGCAAGGTGATTAAAGAGTATGAAGAGAAGATATTGCACGATAGAATAAAGGGGGGAAGGGTTTTTCTTTTCTTCGATGAGATACACAAGTTAGAAGATTGGGAGAATAAGGTAAAAGTTCTGTACGACTTGAACCCGGGAGTAAAGCTGATCCTTTCTGGCTCTGCATCCTTAAATGTAATGAAGAAGAGCAGGGAAAGTTTGGCGGGCCGGGCAAGATTCCACTATCTTTCCACATTAAAATTTACGGAATTTCTTAAGTTCCGGGGTGAGAAAATACCGGAGCGTGAGGAATTCGAGATATACCGGCGGAAACTTGAGATACGACTCGGTGAGTTTATGTACAATGGTTTTCCGGAAACTTTAGAAATGGAAGAACGGAAAGCACGTGAATATGTAAGAGAGCTCATCTCAGAGCGAATAATTTACCGTGATATACCCGAGTGTTTCCGGATAGAGGATGTTGAAATAGTTAGAATCCTGGCGGACTACATTTTTAAAAATCCCGGCGTTATTTTGAACATTGAGTCTCTTTCACGCGATTTAGGACGGCACAAGAAGACAATAAGAAACGCTTTAAACTATTTAGAGCTATCCTTTCTGATAAAACGAGTTAGCAATTTGAGAGGGAGCTTTTTGAGTACGAGTAGAAAGAACAGAAAAGCATACCCTTTGCACCCTTCTCTCTCGCTGAGCAAAGATGAGGCTATGAATTTGGAGTGTCTGGTCAGGAGTGAGACAAACGCGGAATATTACTGGCGACAACAAGGATACGAGGTGGATTTTGTTCTAAAGAATGAGCAAGTAATTCCGGTAGAAGTAAAAAATAAGGACAGAGTGGCGGAAAGGGACTTGAAGGGCTTACTTAAGTTCTGCACAATCGCGGAAATAAAGGAAGGTTTTGTTGTTAGCCGTGGCGATGAAAAAAGTATAGCGGCAGACGGTGTTAGAATAGAAATAGTGCCGGTAACCAAGTTTTTTATAACGAAAATCATTTAGGTTTATTAATAAAGAAAATGCCAAAAGACAAAAAGATCAAACGGGTGCTGGTAATAGGCTCTGGTCCTATCATCATTGGTCAGGCATGTGAATTTGATTATTCGGGTACGCAAGCGTGCAAAGCGCTAAAAGAGGAAGGTTATGAGGTGGTTTTGGTGAATTCCAATCCCGCTACCATTATGACCGATCCGGAAATGGCTGACCGGACGTACATCGAACCGCTTACCCTGTCGAACGTGGAGAAGATAATAGCAAAGGAGCGACCAGATGCGTTGCTGCCCAACCTTGGCGGTCAGACCGGGCTGAATCTCTCTTCGGAACTCAGTAAAAAGGGGATACTAGCCAAATACGGTGTTAGGATGATAGGTGTAGAAGCGGATGCAATAGAACGCGGTGAAGATCGTATCGCATTCAAAGAGACCATGGCCAAACTGAATATTCAAATGCCAGAGAGCGCACCCGCTTATTCTGTCGAGGAAGCGGAGAAGATAGCACAGGAATTGGGTTATCCTGTAGTCATCAGACCCGCATACACTATGGGTGGCACAGGCGGCGGGATTGTATACAACGTAGAAGAATTGAAGACTATTGTCACCCGGGGTATCTCGGCAAGCTTAATAGGACAGGTGCTCGTAGAGGAATCGGTTTTAGGCTGGGAAGAGCTTGAACTCGAGGTGATACGGGATAAAAAAGGAAGTAAGATTACTGTTTGTTTTATTGAAAATGTAGATCCCATGGGCGTGCATACGGGCGATAGTTTTTGTGTAGCGCCGATGCTAACGGTAAAGAAAGAGCTACAGAATAAGTTACAGGAGCTCTCTTACCGGATTGTTGATGCCATTGGTGTGTTAGGCGGAACAAACGTACAATTTGCGCATAACCCGGAAGATGGCAGAGTGGTGGTTATTGAAATCAACCCACGCACTTCGCGATCCTCAGCATTAGCATCAAAAGCTACCGGTTTCCCTATCGCGCGTATATCAGCGAAACTCGCTACTGGTATAACTCTTGATGAACTCCCCTACTGGAAAGAGGGCACACTTGACAAATATACGCCTAGTGGCGATTATGTAGTTGTTAAATTCGCAAGATGGGCATTTGAGAAGTTCCCACAGACGCAAGACGTACTGGGGACGCAGATGAAAGCCGTGGGAGAGGTTATGAGCATCGGTAAGAATTTTAAGGAGGCGTTCCAAAAGGCTATTCGCTCTCTGGAGACCAAGAGATACGGTATTGGTGGCGTAAATGATTTTGCAGCGCTTTCTCTTCCTGAACTCAAGACGAAATTAGCATATCCGTCAAGTGAGCGCATTTTCTTGATCTATGAAGCATTACGCAAAGGTATGTCGGTTGAGGAACTTTATCAGATGACTAAAATCGGTAGATGGTTTATCAACCAGATGCAAGAGCTGGTAGAATTCGAGGAAGAGCTAAAGAAGTTCTACGGTAAGGACCTGCCAGACGAAAAGCTCAAAAGTGCAAAGGAGAACGGATTCTCGGATAGATACATCGCGCAACTGCTGGGCAAGACGGAACAGCAGATACGTACACAGCGCCTCAACGCGGGAAAGAAGGAAGCATATGCGCCTGTGCCGGTAAGCGGTGCGGATGCCGCATACTATTACTCAACCTACAACGCTGACGATTCGGTTACTGTCTCGCCCAAACGCAAGGTAATGATTTTAGGCGGTGGTCCTAACCGAATAGGCCAGGGCATAGAGTTTGATTATACCTGCGTTCATGCTGCGTTCGCATTACGGGAAGAGGGGCTTGAGTCGGTAATGGTCAATTGCAATCCTGAAACGGTATCCGCCGATTACGACACTTCCGACAAACTTTATTTCGAGCCTCTAACTGTAGAGGACGTATTAAGCATCTATGAAAAGGAAAAGCCAGAGGGTGTAATCGTGCAGTTTGGCGGACAAACACCACTTAATATAGCAAGAGAGCTTTATGAAGCGGGCGTGAAGATTCTGGGCACGAGTCCTGATAGCATTCATTTGGCTGAGGACCGGGAGCTATTTAAGGAAGTGATAACAAAGCTCGGTATTCCACAGCCGGAAAGTGGCACCGCGCGGTCCGTAGAAGAGGCGCTTGCAGTTGGCCGGGAAATAGGATTCCCTTTGATGGTACGGCCTTCTTTTGTGCTTGGTGGAAGGGGCATGGAGATAGTGTATGACGATAAGATGCTCCTGGATTATGCAAAAACCGCAGTCGACGTTAGTCCCGAATATCCGATGTTAATAGATAAATTCCTGGAGCAAGCTATCGAGACTGAGGTGGACGCCATCGCAGATGGCGAGGACGTGTATATTGCCGCAGTAATGGAACATATAGAGCTTGCAGGGGTACACTCAGGAGATAGCGCATGTGTAATTCCTCCGCGTAATATTACAAAACGGAATCTTGCGGAAATAGAGGACTATACAAAGAAAATCGCCGATGCGCTCCAGATCGTTGGACTCATGAATATCCAATACGCAATAGCCGAAGGGAAGGTCTATATCCTGGAAGCAAATCCACGCGCTTCTCGTACCGTTCCGTTAGTGAGTAAGGTTACTGGCGTTCCGGTAGCTAAAGTAACAACGAAGGTGCTGTTAGGTAAGAAGTTGATAGACCTGCTCAAGGAGGTTATTGTTAAAAAGGAAATACCGTATTTTGGTGTGAAGGAAGCTGTGTTCCCTTTCAATATGTTTCATGATGTTGATCCTGTGCTGGGACCTGAGATGAAGAGTACGGGAGAAGTGATGGGCATCGCATCCTCTTTTGGGTTGGCGTTTTACAAAGCGCAGGAAGCTGCGGGTATGAAATTACCCTCAGAAGGAACAGTGCTGATTTCTGTTACTGATAACGACAGAAAGGATATTCTTGAGGTAGCAACCGGACTTAAAGAATTAGGGTTCCGGATACTTGCAACAAGAGGTACGAAGACGTTTTTGGATAAGAATGGAGTAGAATCTGATTTGGCGCTAAAACTGCACGAAGGTCGCCCTAATATAACTGACGAAATCCATAATGGTCGGATACAGATGGTAATCAATACGCCGACAGGAAGGCGAGGTAAATATGCCGATAGCTATATCCGTAAAGCGGCTATCCAGCACAAAATACCGTATATTACTACTACCGCTGCTGCTATGGCAACGGTCGCTGGAATAGAGATGGTGAAGTCCCGAGATATAAAGGTGAAGTCACTCCAAGAATATCATGGCGAACTTTAGAAACAGGTAGTGCCCTAAAGTTCATGACCCCTCTAAAAGATTTATGATTTTCCACCTCGTATTGAGCACAGCCCTATTAAGGTACGTGCAAGATTTTATGCACCTGCGGAATCACCATAACGTCATGTAAAAAAGCGCCTGCAAGTTCAGAAATCGCAAAGAGCTCCTTTATACCAGGTACTATATCCCTTTGCGCTCTGTCACCCGTGACCGGCTGCAACACGAACTTTATGTTAAGGCCAACGAGGTCTTTACATATCTTCTCTATCTCGTCTATTGCTGTATCTTTTAGCACTACCACTTTCACTATCGTTTCTAATCCGCGCTCAGCGGCGATTCTTATACATTCAAGCTCGTTTTTATATTGCTTATCGTAGTCGGTAGATGCTTGATGGCTTCTCAGCTTTATATCAATAGATGCGAAATCAAAGTGATCGACTAGAGAAGCAAAAGCTCGTGCTGAATAGCCGTTTGTTTCTATATAATTTTTTAGGTGCATCTCTCTTGCTCCCTTTGCTATCTCTTTCACGAAAGCGGCGTAAAAAAGCGGCTCTCCTCCAGTGTACGAGACGCTGTGGAGGTCATGAGTACGTAGTTCCGTTAGCAATTCAAGCACGAGGTGCGAGGACATTGGGTTCTCAATAAACCGTTTCTTAGAAAGAAAAGCTTTACCAAAAGAATTGTTATGCTCTGCATTGCCAAAGACGGTGCATAAGCCCGGTTTTGGTTCCTTTGCCGATGGCGTATCGCAATAAAAACACGAATAGGGGCAACCTGCAAATCTGATGAATATCTGGCGCCTACCGACATAGGGTCCTTCGCCCTGGAAAGAACTGAATAGTTCTGTGATATATCCGCTCTTCATCTTTTCGCTATTTTTCACTGTGTTCACAATAAGAAAGCATAAATATTATCCAACTATATACGAAACCCTTACTTATATAATTACTGCCTTCGCCATCGTGACGATCTTCCCGAAATCGTCCTTATTCGCTTTATACTTTGCGAATTCGACCATACCACACAGATCTAAGCATTCCTTAACGTCAGAATATGTATTTGTATCCTCCTTCCCGCTCAAAATAGTAATTAACTCGGTATTCAGCAATTCCGTTTTAATACCGAATTTCCGCGCGAAATAGAACCGTAATGCTTGTGATACCTTCTCATAAGCATCTTTATCACGGCTATTTGTGAATAACTCCTCCGCTTCTTCTACCATTCTTCTCGCTTCGGTAACGTAGTCAACAACACTCTGCTTCGATACTACGGGGATATGCTCTTGCAGTGGTTCCTTGTTACTGTATCTAGCATAGATAAACCAACCAATAATGACTAGAGCAATGATGATCAGGAGCAGTAGCCACCAGAGTTTATTGCCTTCTTCTTTCTTCTGCTCTGGTGTGCTTTCTAACGTGACATTCTGGATTGTTCCATTGACATATTCTGCTTTGATTTTCTTTTCTGCACTTTCATTTCTATAAGGTACTGTTATCTCTGTATGGTTTTGAGAAATCTGATTGAAAGAAGGCGGCGAGCTATTAAAGCCCGCATTCGTTAATTGCTCTGCATAGTTCTGTAACGCCGTATTTTTAGCGAGTTCTTGCTGTATCTGCTCTTCCAGCTCTTGCTGCTTTTGCAGCTCTGCCTCCATCTCTTTCTTCAACTGCTCCATATTCTGATTGAGTTGATTGTTATCCACGCGTTTTTGTAGCCCCTCTCGACTGCCTGATTGCTGTTGGCCGCCGCTAAATGAGGAACCACCGAACTGTATATTGAACGATTTGCTAGAGGAGGAAGAAGAAGAAGAGAATTGGCTATTCGTGCCACTGGAGGACGAATAAGAAGTGGATTGCATATTTGTGCCACCACAGCGATAAATAGTGGTAATCCCCTCTGCTCGGACTGATGGCATAGACTTATTCTCTTTTACCATAATGTCCAGCGTATTTGAATTCACTGTTTCTTCCTTTCCCGTATCGGGATTGGTGTAAGTCACCGTTGCCGCATCCAGAGAATACTTACCCGGTTTGTAAGGTACTATCGGCTCATAAGCGATTCCTGACTCTGCCACTCTTGGCAGTGTGTATTCAAGACACTGTATATCCAGGCCGTTATTACCAAAAACGTTTCTGTCAACGATTTGTATCGGTATCGCACGGTTGAACGGGTTCTTAAAATCGAGCTGAACAGAAACCCCATCGCCAACTTTAATCTCTTTGTTACTGTCAACGAGCTTTTGTACCTCCAGCTCCTTCGCCGCTACCGATGACGTGAGAAGCATGCCAAGAGCTAAAATCAAGAAGATTGCTATTACCTTTCGCATCATCACATAATCACCCTGTATTTACCGTAGATAATATATATGTTGGTCAGCAACATTATAAATGTTGCGATGAAGAACCAATCCTTGATGCTGGTGTCTTCCCATTCGCGTTCTATATGCTCGCCGATATTAGCGTAAATTTCATCCAGTGTCCTCTTATCCACCGACTTGTAATATTTCCCTCCGGTCTCTACAGCGATCGTTTTCAGCGTTTCTTCGTCTAGTTCTGCATACTGAGGATTGCCGAAGGGATCGTATCCGATAATCGCAGGTTGATCAGAGCCGAGCCCAATGGTATAGACCTGCATTTTACTTGCTCTTGCGAACTGAACAGCCTCTTGCGGGCTCACAACACCTGCATTGTTCACACCATCACTGAGTAAAATAACCACTTTCTTCTTGTTCGGGATAGAACTAGCCATATCAATAGCGAGGCTGAGACCATCGCCAATTGCTGTACGGCCTGTTTTTTGCTCTATCCCTTCCAATTTCCTTATTGCTTTATCCTTAAATGGCGTGAGGTAACATGCGGTTGTTGCGCCCGACTCGAAGATGACGATGCCCACATTATCCTTTGGCTTCAAACTGCGTATCAAAATCTCCGCGGCATCCTTTGCTGATTCTAATCGCGTTGGCTGATAATCCGTTGCCTGCATACTACCGGAATCGTCAATTGCTAAAACCACATTGACACCTTCCTTTGCGCTCTTTAGCGGGATCATCGGGTCTGCAAGACCGACAACGATCAATGCTATAATAATAGTAAGGATGAGGAAAGGCAAATGCGCACGGATCCAGACGCTGCGTCTGTTTTTATTTGTAGCGGATTTTACGATACTCAAAGCACTGAATTTCAGCGCTGCTGCCTTTCGTTTCTTCCAGTAAAGTTTGTAAAAGTATACTAACAGCGGTATAATCAATAGAAATAACCCATGCCGTCAAGTTGGTCTTGCGAACCCACAGATAGTGTAGTCATTTTATCATACGACAGCATAGCATGTGCCTGAAAAAGCACTATAAACAATAATAGAAAACTTTATATATGTAGTGTATATACACTACATATATGACAGAACACAAAACTTTCATCCGCAAGA
>WSZT01000186.1 GCA_013139985.1 Candidatus Methanophagales archaeon
GTCTATGTAGTTGAACAGACCATAATCGAACACAATGATGATCATTGCACAGCAGAGTGTCCATGCGAATACGTACTCTATCGCATAGACTTCATAGGAGATCCATAGCATGTAACCTATCCCACACGCAGCGCCAAAGACCTCGCCTAGTATAACTACCTTCCACGCAACTTCAAATGAGGTCTTAAATGCAGAGAAGGCATAAGGGTAAAGCATAGGCATTATTACCTTTCGCAATATTCGCAGCCGATTTCTTGTGCATGTATGCGCCATCTCAATTAGACTTTCGTCCAGCTCTTTTACGCCCTCCCATATATTTATTATGAAGAACGGAATGACCGCTGTCGAAATTGCCAATATGGGTGTCACATCCGAGAGTCCAAACCAGACAACAAAGATTAGAACCCAACAAAGCGCAGGAATAGATTCAAATAACGGATACACCACCGACTTGACGGCGTATTCGGCCATCTTGCTGTATCTCGGTAATATACCACACAGAGCGCCCACACAAGAGCCAAAAAGAGTCCCAATGAAGACTCGGTAGCAGGTCACACCTATTTGATACCAGCCATCTTGTGTAGCTAAGATAGAAAAGAATGCATATACCGTCTCTATCGGACCCGGAAACAATGGCGAATTGTAATATCCTGAAATGACAAACCAGAGAACCAAAAAGGCAGATATAGCGAAAACAGAATAAAATATTTTTGCTTTCATCGTCAGTCAATCATATACTTACAAATGCATTCGCTGGGTCTGGGACTTCTGTTATGATGCCTCGATCTTTTGTAAACTCGAAAATGGTCATAACCGCCTCTCGGTTTTCATCTGTTATTGGTGTGAGGAATATAGCATAATGATTGTAGTAAGCCTTCTTGTAATATTCCGCATCGCCACCGAATTTCTTGGCATACCACTCACATATCTCTTCTATATGCGCCTCACCATAAGACTTCGACTGTACGAGCGTGTCTATTGCGTCTTCTGCCCGGTCTTTGTGCTTCTCCAAGAACTCGGCATTGACTACGAGCAGTGAAGCAGGCGGATATTCACCATACTCCTGCTTGAATGCCTCATCCACATTCCACACATCTTTGTATTTATTGCTATAATATGTCTTTACGGATACATCGCCGAGCATTAAAGCGGCATCGATGTCGCCCTTATCTAAGAGCGTAGGGAGCATAGGGGGTGCTTTAGCTATGAGTTCTAGCTCCTCTTCTTCTATACCATATTCCCGCTTCAGCATCCCCAGGAAAATAGTTGTGGTGGTGGTTTTAAGACCTGGAACACCTACTTTCTTCCCCACAAGGTCCTCTGGCATATGAATGTCACTCTCATTCCTCGCGAATACTCTGGCTACACCTTCTCCACTTTCCAGACCGTGATGGGAGACGAAAATACGCACAGCCTTCAATGGGATGCCCTTATCATAAGCGATAGCGAAGGCTGCTGTTGACATCTCACCCATATCTCCACCACCTGCCATCAGGTGTTCATTGAAGTTGAGCGTCTTCTCAATTTCCACTCCAATCGTAGGTTTTACAAACTCGTGCTCCAGCGGATAACAGAGTATGTAATGAGCGAAAAAGGGGCCCATAACCACCCTAACTGGCCGTTGCGACTCCGGTTGTTGCATAAGCAGAGCAAAACTCGTGCCGATAATTACTAGACAAACCACAATCAACAGAACCTTCTTCACGCTTAGTCTGACCATGTCTACCAGTAAGTAGCTAAAATGCCTATATAAACATATCCTTTTATGTTCATATTCACTACTAAAAGAAACATATCATGAAAATAGCGCGATCTGAATACACGGATGCTATTCTCGAATTCCTTATCAAGAGCGGACAGGCCAGCAAGTATGCTATAGCAAAAGGTACTGCCATACCTTATCCAACAGTTCTGAGGAATCTCCCAAAAATGGTGAATGCTCATGTCGTACACAAGATAGGCGAAGGAAAGCGGGGTGCGGAAATCTACGCTGCGACTCCGAAAGGGACTATCATTGCATATTTCCATGGACGTGTGCGCACATCAGAGCTATTTATGGCTCTGCCAGCGATTATGAAACATGTCACTTTATCGTTGGATGATTTACCTGCCGTCAAGGATCCCTTTGGGTTCATTATAGAGGAATTGCTATTCAAGCTATCTCAATTAGAGGACCTGAAGTTAGAGGAGGCCGTTAGCATCTTGGGTGCAATTCTCATCTGGCGTCATGATGAATGGTATCACGAAATAGGGAAGGAGAACCTGAAGCGGTTATTATCATGGGATGAGAACTATCAGGTTTTGCGGATGTTAGTTGCCGGTGCCATCAACACCCTTGACAAAATGAACGAACAGACGGATGGCTTGAGCGAGCATGCCAACGCTTTCCTGGCGGAAATGGGCGAGTACGCTGGCCGTTAATAGAAGCTTAGATATTATAGCCTCAGTTCTCACCGCTACCGCCCCTTCTTCTCTCCCGTGCCAAAGCCAATGTTACCACAAACAGTCCGGCAAATGCAATAGCAGCAACAAATCCAGATATTCTTAATGGTTGTGTCGAACCGGAAGATGATGCGTGAGTTGGCGTTGGAGTGCTAAAAGATTGCTCTTTCAATATTGTTTCCCCTTTTTCTCTCTCCTCTCTAGAAGATGGCATTATCACGCATACCTGATTTGATTCATGTTTGTTTATCCCATGCTTAAAAACCGCCTTGAAAACCGCTCTGCTCATCTCCTCATTATTTACTTCAAACGCAGCAATGGCAGACTCACCTGACTTTATATTGCCCAAATACATCCTTTCCGGCGGATTTTCTATTCCCGTTGCATTTGAAACCACGGCGACAATATAGACACAGGTAACATCCGATAGCCCTTCATTTATCACCTCTAACCTGACTTCGTTCTCAGATACTTCCTGCGGCAATATGTTCACGGTGCCCGTAACCACTACAGGTATAAAATAATGGATGCCTTTGCTCCTTTTACCTGCCATATCCTCGATGTCCGCAACGAACTTTAGCATATATATCCCTTCTTTCAACGGCGCTGTTATCTTAAATGGCAGGTTAATTTTCTCGTTCGGACCTATTACACCGGCAGGGGTATACCTATTCTCGACTTCAAATGCGCGCGCAACGATATGAGCTTCTTTTATGTATGCGTCCATTGTGAACCGTGTCTCTGCGTCAATGTCTATAGTGTAACCTGAAGTACCTTTTATATCGCTTTTTATATCTACATCCTTTTCTATTGGCTTATCTTGCATATTCTTAAGCGTTATTGTAAGCACACCTACATCGCCGGGCATTAAAGTCTCCGGACTGAGTTCGTATTCATACACCATCGCAGAAGGTTTTGGATTGGGTGCAATTTCGCACTTGCTTAACAGGTCATCTACATCATCTGCGAAGACGTTATTCGTAGATGAAAACAGGACCAGCAGAGCCAACAGGCAAAAAAGCACTCCCCTCATATTTCTTTTGATCATGCCTTTTAACACTATAATCTTATTATTTAAAGAGCATATATAAAGTATAATATTTCTTTGGTAAAGTTTTTAAAACTTTTTGAAAGAAAGGTTTATTTAAAGCTTCCGAATCACAAAACTCAACACATCCCCCTCTTCAAGCACATGCGAAAGACCCACACGCTGCCCCCCATACTTCACTGATTTGCCCCAGATGCGTGCATATCGGAACCGGTCAATGAAATCGCGATGAATTGTAGAACAGACATCAGTAATCGTAGAATCTCTTCTTATGACCAATGGATTGTCCATGTCCGGAGACGCACCCGGCGGCTTCATATAAATACGCATGAAGCCTAATTCGTTGTATATCTTCTCTTTTAGCACATCCATGTTTATGCCAACTGCAGCAGAGATTGGGACTGCATCCGGGAATCGAGCCATGCACGTCAGAAGCGTCTCTGAATCTGCCAGATCCGTCTTGTTTATTACTGTAAGTGCAGGTACGTATTTACGGTTTCCGAGAACAGCATCAATGAGTTCATCGATTGTTATGCGTTCTCGTATAAGTACTTCCCCATTGTGTATTCGGTATTCGGCTAATACTGCTCGGATTACTTTATCATCATAATCGAGATCTACTGTGCGGTTTATTATAATTCCACCTCTACTCGCTTTGCGTATGGCTACAAATGGCGGGTTCGCATTAATTCGAATGCCTGCATCATATAACTCTTTTAGTAGTATATCATATTGCTGCTGCTGGAATACATCTACAAGGATGAGGATTAGATCAGCGTTTCGCATCACCGAAATAACCTCTTTGCCATGTCCTCGTCCTGCTGCTGCGCCCTGGATGAGCCCAGGGACATCAAGGAATTGCAATTGTGCCCCTTTGTATATGAGTGTACCGGGGATAACATAGAGGGTAGTGAATTCATAGGCAGCCACCTCGGCGCAGGTACCGGTAAGACTGTTGAGCAGCGTTGACTTACCAACCGAAGGGAACCCCACCAGCACGATAGTAGCATGACCCGATTTTTTTACGAAATAGCCTTTTCCTTTGCTTGATGATTTTGCAGTTGCCCGTTTTTGCAGTTCATCCTTTAGTCTAGCGAGTTTCGCTTTTAGCCGCCCGACATGATGAGAAGTTGCCTTATTATAAGGTGTTTTCCATATTTCGTCCTCTACATTCTTGATCTCCTCTTCGATGGTCATTTATAGTTTTCTAATTGTATATAACCTATAACTTCTACCTACAAATTTAATTTAGGACGTAGATTTACACAGATTTAATTTCTTCTGCGTTAATCTGCGTCAATAATTAATTTTAAAAGGTTGGATATTATGCTTTCTTGTATTACATTACCTTCGTTTTAACGTGCTTATAATTTCATCAATATACAAAAGTTTGTGTAAAAATCTGTGTGATCTTATGTATATGACCACAATTTATAATGTGGTAGAAGTAATGGTTTAAACATGAGAATAAATGTGGCAGTAGCAGGAGTAAAAGGGCGAATGAGTGGACAGGTAGTAAGCAGCATCTTAGAAAGCGAGAATATGGAACTGGTAGCGGGTTTTGACATCCATGGTGTGGGGGAAGTGATAGCACCGGGTATAGAAATTTCAAGTCCTGACTCGATGGACAAGGTATTAAAAGCAGTTTCTAGGCCCGATGTATTCGTGGATTTTACAAATGCCGCAGCCGCAGTGGAAAATGTTAAAGTCGCCGCACGTAATAACGTAAAGCTCGTTCTTGGCACAACAGGTTTTTCCGATGAAGAGTTCAAAGAGCTAGAAAGCGCTATCAATGGTAATGTCCCTGCTATTATCTCTCCTAACTTCTCGATTGGTGTAAATGTCTTCTGGGACTTGATTGCCGCGGCAGCAAAGCATCTTCAGGCATATCAGTATCACATGGAGATTATAGAGATGCATCACTCACATAAAAAGGATGCCCCCAGTGGCACGGCGGTAAAAGCCGCTGAAATACTCGCCGATTACGTAAAAGGCAAAACAACGTTCGTTTATGGCCGGCAGGGTATAACCGGAGAGAGAACGGATGATGAATTGGGCATACATGCCGTACGTGCTGGCGACATCGTTGGTGAACACACGGTATTATATGCGGGCAAGGGAGAACGACTGGAGATCACACACCGCGCACATAGCCGAGAGGCTTTCGCGCAAGGCGCAATAAAAGCCATTGAATGGATTAACGCGAAAGAAAGAAGTGGGATATATTCTATGGCGGACATGATGCGGGAATTGGAACAGGGCTAAGATCTCATAAGAATTTTATTTTGTTGTACTTGAAGACCGGGAAAAGATGAGTGAACCAAAGAAGGTAAAGGATTTGAAGGTGGGTGACTCAGTAGATATGACCCTCCTAGTGCAGGAGAAGGAGCTAAAGGAGTTTGTCTCGAAGACGGGCTACTACCTGAATGCGAAATTCGGTGATAGCTCGGGCAGTATAGGTGCGAAATGCTGGGAGAGAGCAGAAGAAACGGGCGCTATGTTTGAACCAGGCGTGGTCATACATATAAATGGTGTCGTGGAATCCTTTAAAGGTCGTTTACAGTTGATCTTCACGCTAGAAGGCGTTAAAAAAAGCGCCGATGGGGTTTCCGGATATCTGCCTCGGACATCGAAAAAAATAGACTTGCTATTTGGTGAGATAGTAAAAACAGCAGAGAGTATGGAGAATGAATACCTTAAGGCGGTGGTCTTCTCATTTCTCAACGATTCCGAGTTTATAGCATGTTTTAAAGAAACGCCGGCAGCTAAAATTCACCACCATAATTACGTTGGCGGTCTGTTAGAGCATACTCAATCGGTTATGGAGCTGTGCAAGACCATAATCAAGCTATATCCGGAACTAGACCGTGATTTGTTACTTACAGGTGCTATTTTGCACGATATAGGAAAAACAGCGGCTTATGTATTTGATTTCCGTATTGATGTAACAGACGAGGGGGGGCTTGTGAATCATATCGTGTTAGGCTATCAAATGGTGGAGGGACGGATAAGGGCGATAGAGGGATTTCCGAAAGAGCTGGAGCTCAGATTGCTGCATCTCCTCTTGAGTCATCATAATTATGGTGAATGGGGCTCGCCGGTAAAGCCCCTGTTTGCAGAAGCGGAGGCGTTATTTCTTGCTGATTTGCTTGATGCTCGGCTCAATAAATTCAGCCAGCAGCAGATGCTTGAGGCTGTAAAAGAAAGAGATGGTGTATGGAGCGGCTACAACAGGCGATTAGATCGTTTCATTTATTTGGGGGACGCTTATCCAAAGGGAAAAGAAAGGAAAAAGTATGGGGACCGAGAAAAATAGCACCATAAACTCAGAGAGTATTTTAAAGCTAATAAAAATGCCTGATTTGCTTTCTATCTGTAATGCCTTATTAGGCTTCACTGCTATAATACTAGTGCTTACAAGCGTAAGTGAAGAGGCGATAAAAAACGCACTTGTATTGATTCTAGTAGCTGCGGTTATTGATGGATTAGACGGTATGGTGGCGAGAACGATAGAGTGCTCACCCCTAGGCAAATATCTCGATTCCCTTGCTGATATGATTTCCTTTGGTGTCGCACCTGCAATTGTTGCTTATGCACTGCTCACGAATTATTTGCAGGTTAGTTATTTGTGTATTGATGTTGTGTTGGCGTTCTGCGGTGCGTATGTGATATGTGGACTGTTAAGACTTGCGAGATTCGATGCAAGCGCGAGTTTAGAAAGCGCGCAAAAAGGAGGGCGGAAAGATTTTGTGGGTTTTCCTATTACCGGAGGCGCGATTCTTTTGGCTGCCTTTATGCTTCTGGCTGTTGAGGCGCATATTTCGCCTTGCTCTTCCATTCTGATCGGTTTAATGTGTGCTCTATGCATTTTAATGACCAGCAGAATAAGATATAGGAATATAAAGGATATGCGGATAGCAATACCAGTAGGACTAGTTTTTCTCACGCTATTCATATTCTATATCTGCTCTTTGCAGTTCGTTTATCCAGCAGTTGTTATTCTTGCGTTAACAGCGATTTATATTTGCAGTCCTTTAGTGCGCGTTCTGCGGTAAAAAATAAAAAGCCGAATGAATCGACTTAATTTGCAATCATACATATATGCTCCAAAGCTTTTACTCCACAATCTTGACATTACTTAAGTATCGCCCCCTACTTTTGTCCAATCTTTTTATTATTAAAGAAGATAGATAAGATATTAGGGAGGGCTAGGATAAAGGGCGATGCGAAGATAAGAGGGATAAAAGAACTTGTCGAGTGGATTCTTGATTTAGAGCGACTGGGGGTGAAGTAACATATGTATCTCAAAGAACTCTTATCTCTTCATCAGCAAGCGTTCAAACAGAAAGTGGTACAGGCGTTCGCGGAGAAGCATTCAATGACGATGGAGCAGGTTCTTAAGTCACAGGGTGTGGTGATAGATAATTATATCCATAGAAAATACAAAGGTGTAGAACGTGCGGTATCAGAGATAGCGGAATTTAAACGTCCTGTTATTCTGAATATAAGTCGGGACCCATGTGGCGAGGCGGTGTGTAAGATATGCGAAAGAGACCAGTCCAACGTCGAGAAGCTGCAACGGATATATGATGATAGAATTGTTTTTTATGATCTTTATGACAGCTCTCCGGAAGCCGCGCTTTATCATATTATTCATCAAGGAGGGGGGGAGAAGCTTCTGCCTCTGATCGCAGTCATTCATAACGGTGCAGTAAAAAAATACTGGGCCGGCAGACCGGTAGAGGTTGAGGAATACCGCGATTATCTGGAGCTGCTGGTCTGATAGCCTTTTTATTAGAACCCAAGCGTGAAAATATAAACGGACCCGGCGGGATTCGAACCCGCGATCCCCGGCTTAGAAGGCCGGTGCTTTATCCTGGCTATGCCACGGGCCCTTTTCTCTTTTTCACACTCTCTATTTTAACTTGTAAACAGTTAAATGTATAATAGTTAGTGAAATGGCCGAGAAAACACCCATGATGGAGCAGTATTACCAGATAAAGGAGAAATACAGCGATGCTATTATATTCTTTCGTGTCGGTGACTTTTATGAGACCTTTGGTGAAGATGCAAAGGTAGCATCTAAAGAACTCAACATCGCTTTAACCGCAACTGGCAGGGGCAAAGGCGCGACAAGGAAAATCCCGATGGCGGGCGTGCCGTACCATGCTGTAACGCCATACATAAAACAGTTGATAAAGAAGGGCTATAAAGTGGCCATATGCGAGCAGGTAGAAGATAAAGCGAGTAAAAAAATAGAGAAGCGGGAAGTGGTGCGGCTCATTACCCCGGGTACGATAATTGAAGATGCCTTTCTGGAAGAGCGGCACAGCAATTATCTAATGTGTGCTAATTTACTGGGCGGTAAGGTAGGCATTGCAATTGTTGACGTTTCAACCGGTGAATTTTCATTGACCGAATTAGAAGATGAATCGTCATTGTTAAATGAGTTAGAGCGAGTGAAGCCGGCGGAGATAATACTGCCTGATTCGCTTGAGCTCGAACTTGAACTTGATACATGCACCATATCACGCTATGACGATTACTATTTCGATTATAAAAACGCGTATACGACACTGATAAACCATTTTGGCGTGATCTCGCTTGACGGTTTTGGCTGTAGTGATCTGAAAGTGGGCATAACGGCTGCAGGTGCCGTGACCTCTTATCTACGGGATACGCAAAAGCGCATACTAGCACATATAAAATCGCCTAAGACATTCTTCATCTCCGATTACATGGTATTAGACAGTGTTACAGTACGAAACCTGGAGATATTTAATAATATTCGGGATGGTACACAGCGTGGTACGCTTGTTAGTGTGCTAGACAAAACACTTACAGGTATGGGCTCAAGACTATTAAAAAAGAATTTACAGTTCCCTCTTCTCGACCCTGGAGAGATAAGAAGTAGAGAAGAGGTGGTAAACACGTTCTATTTGGACATCCTACTGCGGGAATCGTTAAAAACCGTCTTCAAGGATATTTCTGATATGGAGCGGATAATAAGTCGAGTCTCCTATGGGAATGCGAATGCACGTGACTTAATCGCACTAAAACGGTCCTTAATGCAAATAGAAGTGTTGAGAGAGACGTTAAAGAATAGCCGTGCGAAGAAGCTAAAAGATGTGCTGCGAGCGTTAAAGTCAAGTACCTTCTCTGAAGTTGTGGCTTTGGTAGAACGAGCCATAATAGAAGAGCCGCCGATAACGGTAAAAGAAGGCGGGCTGATAAAAGAGACATTTAATACTGAATTGGACGAGTTAAGAACGATAAAACACGCGGGAAGGCGATGGTTAGCGGAATTTGAAGAGCATGAAAAAGCCAGTACCGGGATAAAATCGCTTAAGGTGGGTTATAACAAGGTTTTTGGATATTACATAGAAGTTAGGAAATCGGGGATCGCGAAAGTGCCCACCACGTATATAAGAAAGCAGACGCTAACCGAGGCAGAGCGGTATATAACAGAAGAATTGAAGGTTTACGAGGCGAAAGCGTTAAGTGCTGAGGAACGGATAAAGGAATTGGAATATGAATTATTCGAGCGAATAAGGAAGGAAGTGGCAAAGCAGGGTAAAGAGATCCAGGAAGCTGCGAATTCTATTGCTGAATTGGATATGCTTCTGGCTTTCGCAGAGGTCGCAGCGGAAAATGGATATTGCTGTCCTGTAGTAGATGAAGGCGATGAGATTGTTATAGTGGACGGGCGGCATCCGGTGGTGGAGAAGGGAGTGAGAGACGGTTTCGTGCCAAATAACATTCAACTGGACAAAAATAACCGGTTGATGATTATTACGGGTCCGAACATGAGCGGTAAAAGCACGTTTATGCGTCAAACTGCTTTAATTACGCTCATGGCACAGCTCGGCTCTTTCGTACCCGCAAAAGAGGCACGAGTGGGTGTTGTGGACCGGATATTCACAAGGGTGGGCGCTTATGACGATCTCTCTATGGGGCAGAGCTCTTTTATGGTCGAGATGAGTGAAACCGCAAACATATTGAATAATGCGACAGAACGCAGCCTGATAATTCTCGATGAGATCGGTCGGGGCACGAGCACGCTGGACGGCGTCAGTATAGCATGGTCCGTTGCGGAATATGTACATGAGCGAATAAAAGCGAAAACACTGTTTGCAACACATTTCTACGAGCTGACAGAGCTTGCCGATTCGCTCGATAGCACAAAATGCTTCAACGTGTCAATAAAAGAAGTCGCAGACGAGATATTCTTTGTACGCAAAGTTGTAGAAGGGCGAGGCACAAAGAGTTATGGTATTCAAGTTGCTAAATTAGCGGGGTTGCCTGAAGAGGTGATAGAATCTGCAAAAAGTATGTTGATCCGGATGGAACGCGAGGTAGAAAAAGAGAGCGAAAGAAAAGATGAGGGCGAAAGGGGAGTAAAGAAGGAGGAGGTGAAAAAGGAGTATGTGGTTCAAACGCATCCGGTGGTTGAAGAGTTGCAAGCGATAAATCTGGAGAAGATTTCACCACTAGAGGCGTTAAATAAGCTATATGAGATGAAGAAGAAGCTATAAAGATATTCACAACCCGCAAATTCGATTAACAGATCAGTTTATTATAACTGCCTATTTTAGGGAGACGGAAAACGATGCAGTAATGGAAAAAGTTAGGATACCCGATATTAGAAATTATGACTCCAAGGGCGGTTATCCTTTTAAAAAAATTGTGTTTGTTAAATTTGGGTTGTAAGACAAATACAACGATATACCGCCCAGGAACGTCAAAATAAAAAATTAGGTGGGGATGGAATCCATTCCGCTAATTGAGATTCTGTCCTGAGTGTTTTGACTTTCTTTTCTGAACAAACAGCAAGGCCAAAAAAAATCACTCTTCATACCACTTTAGCTTTTGCAGCCCATCGCACTTTTCTTCTTTTCCGCCTCAGCTTTATCATGTTGCGTTCGCACTTAGAGCTACAGAAATAAA
>WSZT01000216.1 GCA_013139985.1 Candidatus Methanophagales archaeon
TCTTGTTTTTGCCATGTGGTCTATATATGGGCTACGAGTATATAAAGCTTTTGACTGATTAGGACCGAGTAATGTGCCTTAGATTGCGATCTATTATAGATACGTGATATGGTAGCCTATAAAACTCGTAATGTCCGGTTAAAAATGTCATACCTCGTTTCCGGTATCTGCAACCAATACCACGTTCTCTGTACCATTCGATTCCTCACCAAAAACACTCAGATCCAGGGTGCCCACGAGGCTCGGCGCCAGCATCGACGATTCAGACAGAAGGGACCCTATTTCGCCACCGACTTCAAGAGTAGAAGTCAGATGTTTTCCTGAAACAAGTGAGACGTTCTGGAAGGAGATCACATTCGCCTCGGATTCTCCCAGGGGCGTGATGATGTCCAGATCCATCTTCCCGTTGCCTGCACCCGTAATCTCCAGCGTATAGTCGAGGTCAGAGGGCAGGAGATATAGCTCCACCTCACCGTAGGCGACGACCTCCGATCCGGGGATCTCCACGATCACCACTCCATCGACCGTGCCGGTCCTACGGTCCTGAAAATCTGTGAAGACCGCATCTACTGGGCAGCGGATCACGGCGGCAAACTTACTTTCAGCCCGGAGAGAGTCGACCCACATCTTGACCATCTTCTTCAAATCGGGGAGAAGGGCGTTTGCCTCCTCCAGGGGGATGGTCCTGAAGACCGGGTTGGCCGCGATCAGACGTGGGGCTTTCCACCTATAATTTACGTTGCCGCTCTTCACACTATAATAGAGAACTCCATCTAGCCAGAGCGTCACAACCGGCATGGGCTGGTTCAATTTCTCTACTTCCGATATTGGAGAGTTGGAGTCGTAGATGTAGATGTGCTTGTAATCCTCTCCCTCCACCTCCACCAACTTGTAGGCCAAGACCGCATGTTGGTGGTAAACCGTGTTGTTTCTTTCAGGACCGCCAAATTCGATCATCAGGGGCTTACGGTCATCTTTCAGCGAGTTCTTCACCGCCATGTAGGTCTTGTACTGGCTATCGTAGCTGGTCTGGCCCCAACCCCTATTGAAGTAAGGGTTTACGTCCACCAGCAGCGATCTGACCAGGGGTAGCATCTGGGCCCGGTGGTAGAAGGCTATGTTCTGGGAGGCCTCCTCCAGAGACATCTGGTAGGTCTTCTTGTTGGTCGGCTTCAAAGAGGGATCCTGGAAGTAGAGGGCGGAGGTGGCGGCCATCCCGTAACAGTGACCTCCGGCGCTGGACCGATAGCTCTCGTTGAAGTAGTTCCAGAGGCGTTCATAGGTCTGGGGGAAGAAGAGCCTCAACCACAACTCCTTCCCCGTGGAGGAATCCAAACCGGCAGCCACGGTGGCGATCAGCTCCTCTGTCGTCTCTTCGGCCTCACTGTCATTGAAACGGTAGTTCTCGAAGCGGTAGGTGTCGTCGATGTGACTGTAGGCCGTCTGCCCGTTGTGGGCGTAGTAGACGTTGACCGTCACCGAAACGAAGTTGTCGTCTGGGTTGACGTCAACTGCCCCGGGAACGTAGGCCTGGGCTCCCAAGACCGCTCCTTCAACGTTCTCCCCCTTCAGATCCCAGTAGATGTCTGCAGCCCGTCCTTCCCCGGGCGGAACATCTCCCACCAAGATGGGGTCGCCCAACGGAGCATATTCTGGCTGGCCCGGAAGTTGGAGGTAGAACTGGAGGTAGACGTTCTCCGCCACCTCCTCTCCTGCGTTGAATACCTGTGCCTGGACCGCCTGCTGGTCGGCGGCGATCTCCCTCATGGGCTTGTAGTTATCACTGCCGATATAGTATCCTTGATATTGATAGCCCAATATGAGGCTCAAATCCTCTTTCATCTCCAGGTTCACCTGCAAAACGGGTTCGGTTTTGGATACCTTATCCAGCCACAGGGAGGCAATCTTCTGGTGGCTTTCGTCCCACATTCCAAAGATCGTACACGCGATGTTCGCGTATAAAATATAGGGACCGACGCAGCTCCCCTTGCCGTCGAATCTGGGATCCTGAGGACCTATCACGTTTGAGACGTAATCGAACCCCTGAGGTGGGGGAAGCTTGCCGTACTCCTCCACGATTGTATTTTCCCAGGTTGCTCTGGCCAGCTCTGGGGTCTCATATACGTAGACGTTGACCAGGTAGTTGCTGCCCACACAATCGAAGATCCCCTCCGGGTCAGGATGACAGATGTCTTCGTAAATCTGGGCGAAGGCCACCATCTCCACCTCCGCCTTGCCATCACGCAGAAGGGTCGTCTCCGCTGCTTGCGCCTCGGCATAAATGTCGCCCACCACCTTCAGATCGGATGGCAGGTCGGAGTTGATCAGCACGTAATCGGCCGGATTGAAATTATTTAGCCAGTCCAGTACCGGGACATCTTCCTGCGCCAGTCCCGAGACCACCATCTGACTTAGAAGAATCATAAACAAAACCAAGACCATTGTAGCGCGGATGCCTCTACGGGCGTGATTGACGCCGCTCGATCGCGTTCTCCCCTCTTGCCTACAAACCCTCTTTCCCATTCTTATCACCGCTAATTAAATCGTATATTCATTATAACTTCTGATAATAGTAATAATAAAAGTCGAGCAGATTTGAGTTGCAAAGGAATCTAAAAGTTGAGCTTCTCTCGCAATTAAAACTTTCTCGTTTGAGCCTCTGGATGCGTTTTGTCCGGTTAATGTCAAAGCGGATAGCGTTCATTATTCAGTAGACTTGTTGCTAATTAAATGCTATCTCTACGCAAAGGCTTTTAATATGATATAACATGTATTACAAAACATGATATTCATTAAGAGAGCCTTGATGGACGACAGGGCACTAAGAGCCACAATAGGACTATCCGCATAAGAATTTAATCAACTGGTGCAGCGTTTCGGTCCAGAAATAGAAAAAGAAGGGTGGCATAGATACGAGATAGATTTTGAACAGGGGAACGGAAAAATTATTTTCCATTCTCTTTTATTTCATGTGTTATCCAACTTTCGACGTCTTAGGGCTATTATTTAATCTCAACAGATCTAATGCATGTCGCAATGTCCAGAAATCAACACCAATATTAGAGAAAGTAATTGGTAAAAAAATGGCTCTGCCAAGTAGGAAAATTAAGAGTTTGAAGGAGTTATTTATCAGTAGCATCCGAGTTCGGATAGAGCATGCTATCGGCGGAATTAAGCGAATGCGAATAACCACTGACAAGTTTCGCAACAAGCCTACTATAAAGAAGAAGAATTCGGAAGGATGCTGTTGAAATAGGTTTCCACTGTTAGAAAATTATCGCCACAACTTGACAAGGTTAAGTTATATATGTGTTGGAGTTTTAGATATAATCCATATATGATTATATTTATAGAAAGAGCGAGGTATGCGTAAATGAGGCTTGACAAACTGACTTTAAAAGCGCAAGAGGCGTTACAAGAAGCAAAGAACATTGCAGATACTAACAATCAGCAGCAGCTAGATGTGGAGCATTTATTGTTGGCTCTGGTAGAGCAACCAGAAGGTATAGCAGTCCCGATATTGCAAAAGATAGGCGTTGATATAGACCAGCTCAAATCGCGTCTCGCAGAGCATTTGAGTTCCTTACCGCAGGTACATGGCGGAGGTGGGATCGAGCAGATATATATATCACCGAGATTGAATAAGACGCTGGAAACGGCATGGCAAGAAGCGCAGGCGATGAAGGATGAGTTCCTGAGCACGGAACACATGCTTCTCGCTATTGCTGAAGACCCATCAGCGCCACAAATCCTTAATGGTATGGGCGTGACAAAGGCCCGGATATACGAAGCATTGACCGGAATTCGTGGTGGGCAGCGGATAGTAGATCAAAATCCGGAAGAGAAATATCAGGCTCTGGAACGATACACGCGCGATTTGACTGATCTTGCCCGTGCGGGTAAGCTCGACCCGGTAATAGGCCGGAATGACGAAATCCGCAGGGTTGTTCAGGTCCTATCAAGACGAAGGAAGAACAATCCCGTGCTTATTGGCGATGCGGGAGTAGGAAAGACCGCGATAGTTGAGGGTTTAGCACAGCGAATAATAAACGGCGATGTCCCGGAGACGTTAAAAGATAAGCAAGTAGTAGCCCTCGACATGGGTGCTTTAATCGCCGGCGCGAAGTTCCGGGGCGAGTTTGAAGACAGGTTGAAGGCGGTATTGAAAGAGATTAATGAAGCTGCGGGTCAGATAGTGCTATTTATAGACGAATTACACACCGTTGTCGGTGCCGGTGCGGCCGAGGGCGCAATAGATGCCTCAAATATGCTCAAACCCGCACTCGCGCGTGGCGAACTCAGATGTGTGGGTGCAACAACAACAGATGAATATCGTAAGTATATCGAGAAGGACGCGGCACTAGAACGAAGATTCCAACCAGTTTTAGTTCGTGAACCCACAGTGGAGGATACAATATCGATTCTGCGCGGGTTGAAGGAGCGATACGAACTGCATCATGGCGTACGGGTTCATGATTCTGCGTTGATTGCTGCGGCTGTGCTTTCCGATAGATACATCACCGATCGGTTCTTGCCGGACAAAGCCATTGACGTCATTGACGAAGCCGCTGCCAAGTTGAGAACTGAGATAGACAGTATGCCAGTAGAAATTGACGAGATAGAACGTAAAGTCAGGCAACTGGAGATTGAGGAACAAGCACTGAAACGAGAGAAAGACAAAGCCTCGAAGGAGCGACTTGTGAAGCTCGCTGATGAACTGGCGACACTAAAGGAAAACGGCGACCAGCTCAAGGCTAGATGGCAGAATGAAAAGGCGATAATACAGCGTATACGAGAAATAAAAGCGAATATAGACGCGGAGAAGTTAGAAGAGCAGCAGGCTGAGCGCAGTGGCGATTTAGAACGTGTAGCAAAAATACGCTACGGCTCGCTTGTCGAACTGCAAAATGAACTGGATATTCAGAATGAGAAACTGCAAGAGCTACAGAAAGAGCAGAAGATGCTAAACGAGGAAGTTGAGGAAGAGGACGTTGCAGAGGTAATTGCGAAATGGTCCGGGATTCCGGTATCGAAGATGCTGGAAGGCGATACCGAGAAACTCATTAATATGGAAGAGCGATTGAAACAGCGTGTTGTGGGTCAGGATGAAGCGATTTCGTTGATCTCTAATGCGATTAGAAGGGCAAGAGCCGGTCTTAGCGATCCGAACAGACCAATAGGCTCCTTTATCTTCCTGGGTCCAACGGGAGTTGGGAAGACAGAACTTGCAAAGGCGCTTGCGGAATTCCTGTTCGATGATGAACGGGCGATGGTGCGCATGGATATGTCGGAGTTTATGGAACGGCACTCAATTGCAAGGCTCATCGGTGCGCCACCCGGATACGTAGGGTATGACGAGGGTGGATTCTTAACAGAAGCCGTTCGTAGAAGACCATACACCGTTGTACTCTTTGATGAGATCGAGAAGGCGCACGGCGATGTATTCAATCTGCTGCTTCAGATATTAGACGATGGCCGTCTTACTGATGGACATGGCAGGACAGTGAACTTCAAAAACAGCGTAATTATTATGACTTCTAATGTCGCGAGCACGATTATGCAGGAATATACCGGAGATGAGCTGCGGGAGAAGGTAATGGAAGTGCTGAAGACTCAGTTCCGACCGGAATTCTTGAATCGAATTGATGAGATTATCATATTCAATCAGTTGGGCATGGACGAGATAAAGAAGATAGTGGAGATTCAACTGCGGTACCTGCATGATAGACTCGCCGAAAGAAGAATCACAATTTCTGTCAGCGAGAGCGTAAAGGAATTAATAGCAAGTAAAGGCTTTGACCCCGTATTCGGGGCACGACCCATAAAGCGAATGATCCAGCGCATGATAGAAGATCCACTGTCACTGAAGATTTTGAATGGCGAGTTCAAAGCGGGCGATGAGATAAAGATGGATGTTTCCGCTGGCACGATAGAGTTTAGGAAGTGAATCTTTAGCGATTACTTCTCTTTTTGTATTTGTTTAGCAAACCACAAGATTACACAGATTTTCACGAGAAAACAATAATAGTAATCGGGTTTTAATAAACTATTGGCTATCCCATCCCTGTTAACCTTAAATTCTTGTGTTAATCTTGTGGAATCTCGTGGTTTTTAAGATTAGCTATACAAATACAAACATTATAATGAACAAAAACAATTACGAACATTTACCATAGTGTTCTATCCACATATACCTACCATGTGCCCCGTATACCTAACTATTCTACTCCTGGTTTTTTATGTATCACGTACTAAATTTAAGTACCGCGTATAAATTACATGTAGCGCAAAGAAGGGATAACGCTATAAAAAGCGGTATAAAAAAATAGGGGGTGACAAAGCAAAAAAAATGAATAAAAATATTATAGTTGTATTAACCGCGATAGTTGTACTACTGTTTTCTGGAATAGCCATTTGCAGTGCATTGATACCGTCCGATGACTCGCTTTCATCTAATGAATCACAGCCGTCTAACAACATCTCCACATCTTCGCAGGTAACTGCGCTGTACGATCCTGGACTACCACCACCACCAGATGGGGGACCATATCCAACAGAGCAGTACCCAACATTGACGCCCACACCTACTTTGGCACCTACTTCGGCACCACTCGAAGGGCAGCCTTCAACACCTCCGAAAGCATCAACTGGACAAACAGCTATTGGTGAATCTGTCTCGAAATTACCGGCACCTTCAGGAATGGCAACCATAAGCGAGGGAGAAGTGGCAAAGATAGGTGGTGCGCCACAAAAAATCAAGATGATTTCAGGATCCCAACTGTGGGTTCTTTACAATGGTGCATGGACGAAGAATTCCGCAGCCATATACTATAACGATTGTACTTATATACTCCTCGATAACGACCAAGGGCAAGGGATTTCGACGGAAGAGACATATCCAAGTGCTTGGGTGGACAAGAGATATTGGGGATACCTAAACCCTGGGTACAAGTACTTTACGTTCCGTGGTGATGCTGTGGGCTGGCATAAAATTGTAGCTAAGGGCAGCGTAACCGGGTCGAGTAACGTAATATGGATCTATGTATGGCCTACCGGTCCAACGCCACCAACGCCAACACCAACATGGACACCATGGCCAACACCAACATGGACACCATGGCCAACACCAACACCATGGCCAACACCAACACCAACACCATTTACAGTCTCAGCAGCATGGCCAAGCTCTTACACCTACTACATAGGGAGTCCAACATGTATTTACTTCACAGTAAACAAGCCATGCTATGCAAGAGTAACCTACATAAAACAAAATAGCAATATTGTCTGGAGTGGACCAAGCTATGTTAGTGCAGGCACGCATACAGACACGGGCACAATAGGGTGGCCAAAAGGAATGAGGACAGTAGTTGTAGATGCATGGACGAGCAGCGGCGAGTACGATTCCGCAGTGACATGGTATAATGTGGTTTAGGTAGCGGGGCTAGCTAATCCCACATCTTACCTTTTTATTTTTTATTTGTATTTGTATATCTATCGAATAGTAAATGAAATAGGAGGTAAAAAAGAGGAAATGAAAAAGTGCATATTTGCGTTAGTCGCAATATCTGTAATAGTGCTTCTTGTAGGGATAGCCGCTTGCAGCACATCAGAGCCTACAACAACCCCGCCACCACCATCAACGGGGAAAACGGTTTCTGGCGAAAATATCTCTGCATTACCGAAAAGCTCGGGTATAACGCCCACAACTGATACTAAAATGGTGGTGATAGGAGGCCCGCTGCCAGAAGTTGACTGGTTGGATATGACACCAGGAAGTCAACTATGGACACTTTACAATGGCGTCTGGACTAAGGGTAACGCAGCCCTATACGCTGGAGACTGGACTTATTTGCTACTCTACAACGATCATAACCAGTGGATTTCGATATATGAGGTAGATCCAGGTGGTTGGGAGGATTGGAATCCTTTAGGACATCAAAAAGCAGGGTACTACTACCACCAGTTCGACGCTGAGAAGGTGGGCTGGAATCGAATTTATGCGGATGGAAGTTCAACTGGGGAGAGTAACTCAGTATGGATCTATGTATGGCCTAGTACACCGCCACAACCTGCATTAAC
>WSZT01000245.1 GCA_013139985.1 Candidatus Methanophagales archaeon
TACATCAACTTCTCCTTTAGCTCTCCCCAGAGCAACTTAAACGCCTTCTTCTCCTCTTTCGTTACATCGCCTTTTCCCATTTTCGCCAATTTGCACTTCGTCCTCAGTTCAAAGAATCGTTCCGGGAATAGCTCTTCCTTCACCCGGATCGTGACTGAATCGTTGGTGGACTTCCGTGTGAATGTGTAGACGTAGTTATCTGCTGTAATATTCACTATGTCCGCTCCTTCGTCAATTGTGAGGTCTTCGCTTGAACGCAAAATGTATTCAAAGGTCATCACGTGCCCGTCGGATGGATGTCCCGAGTTAATTTTCACGTCACCTCGATGTGGTGTTCCGTTCCACAATTCTTCTTCCGAAAAAGCTCGCAAGGTTGACCTGAATGCAGATGCCACACAGGGGCATATCTCTACCACACCCTCACCGTGATATTTTCCGGCGTCCTCTATTGTTATCGTTAGCAGTTCTTCTCCGTCGTATATCTGTACTGATGGGTAACTGAGCTCCTTAGCCACCATGAGTTCGATCCATTCTGCCACATTCGGATGCGGTGTCAGCGCTCGCGCTCCTTCTTCGGGATATGCGTAACTAAGGTTCTCCAGCAGTCTTGGGATTTTTCTACCCGTGAAATGCCCTTCGCTGACCATTAGCGGAACCACAATGGGGTCAGATGTCATGGAAACATTCTCCACCACTGCTCTTACTAAGAGGTCTGAATGTAGCGTCTCATTTGGAAATACAAATGAATATCGTGCATCATTTATATCGAGTCCCATTCCGTACCTCAATTTGAGTCTCAACTGCTCTGCTAGCGATTTGGAACTGTTTACCCAACCTGCAAAATTGGATTTATTATCTGTTCCGTGTGCAACAAGTACGATGGTTTCATTGGCTGGATCTTCGATTAACGCAGCCGCGCGATCCACCAGGATATCCGCAATCGCCCAGTGGTCATCAATAGCATTTGTAAGTACGATCTCCGCTGGTGTATCAACGGGAACGAGTTCTTCTTCCTCCGCTTCTACTCCACCGTGGTGCTGCTTTGCTGTTACTCCCATTGCGCTTACTGTCTTGGCTATCGGCATGTAGGAAACGCGGTATCGCCCTTCAAGGGCTACGATAGAACGTTCCATCTCTTTTCCTTCGACAAATACCTGCCTGCTCATCATGCTCATCGCCGGCAGTTCCTCGCGCAGCCCAAGCACGTACTCGATCTCGCCAATGTGTCTGCTGTGTGATGATATGAACAGCGGTACTGCGATTATCTTTGTAACGCCCGCTTCATCGAGCTTGTCCACTGCAATGTTTATCGTCTCGTTTGGCACAAATTCTAAGAAGCCGAGTTCTACCGGATACTGCAAGCTGACATTCTCCACTACTGATCGAACAGGAGCACACCATGAATCGCTCGGACTGCCGTGTCCTACCACCAGAATGCCTATGCGTTCGTACTCCTCAACAGGTGCCTTTTCGACCCGAGTGAACGTACCTCCCCATTTTGCCACCACGACACCAGTTGTATTTTTCGCTAGCCATGTCTTTACCGTGGTATTATCCTCAACAAAAGTCTCTCTCTCCTCACAGGTAACATTCTCCATGATGCCTAACTCGGGAAGACCGTCCATTTCATAAGTGCTACCATAGCCATTTGGCAGTAAATCATAATACCTCGGTTCCTCGTCTCCCTCCTTAATCGCAAACTTCTCTCTGTCCGCATCCCACCAAGCTTCCCCTGTCTCTGCTCCCTCTTCTCCTTCCATTACCACAACAAAATCGGCAGTGGTCGGTCCGGTCAGGCTAACAGTTCTCGTGCCGATGGTGGGCATGGCCTGTTCACCTATCGTCATTGTGCCATTGAAGCTCCAGTTGCCCGAAAGAAGCTCGAAGAGTTCCTCAGGCGTTATCTGCTCTGATAGGTTACTATTTTCTGCACTTCCAACTCCCGTAGATAACGTAAGAACTCCCAATAATAAAACGCTTGTTATCACTACAATAGCGCTTATTCTTTTTGTTTCATTCATTTTTTTCTTTTCACCTCCTAACAACTTTTTTACCTCCGGTAAAAACTGAGACTAAAAATTAGTCCTGTTTTTTCCCTTTGTGCTTGTTTTCTAAGCACAAGGTTCTATCATTTTTTATACCTCCTAGCATCTTGTCCCACGTTTCTCGCCAGTTCAGTTTGTTCATTTAAGTTTCCCTATCCTCTTTAGTACCCTCGATATATGCCAGGCCCTTTTTAGTAAAGACATACATCTTTACCCAGCCTTTTCCACCTCCAGGCACTGGTACACTGCATATTTTACTCATTGAACATCTTGCACAGTCTTTCCCAGGGCAAACTTCGCAGAGATAACCAGCACGAAGCAAGAACTCTATTATCGCCACGAATATAGACTTTCTCATATCTAACTCATTTGCAAGTTCGTCTAAAGTACCTCCTTTCTCTATCCTATGTAGAAGTTCCCCTGTTACTGGCATTTTCTTTTCCGAGCGTGTTGCATCAGTTCTTTTTTGTCTGCCATTTTTTTACCTCAGTTTATCCCATTAGCTGTTAGGGACATAAATATTATCGCCTAATAATGCTTGGTTTTGGATAAAAAGCCGAATAATGTTAGGTTTTCGAGCGAAAGCCGTATAAAAATCTTCCATAATATATCCCTCTTAAACTCGACTGCCTTCCATTTTTGCTCAACCAACGTTAACAAATTACCCTTTGTGAAAATGTCCCTATTATATCCTCGATTATACATTCGAAATCCGCAGTAGTTATTGATAGCTCGCCTACTTTCTTCCCCATCCGCTTTGCATCCTTTGTTTTCCTTAACCAGATCTCAGTGCAGATATTCGTGATATCCCTACCCGTGCAGTTCTCAGGTGTCAGGTCAACGATGCGATTGAAATCTATGTCTTCGTTCAGGTTGTATTTCTGGGTTTTTATCTTGTAGATTTTAAGCTTTGCCTGCCTGTCCGGAACAGAAACTTCTATC
>WSZT01000115.1 GCA_013139985.1 Candidatus Methanophagales archaeon
TATCTCTTTGCCGCACTGTTCGTTACTATGATTCCTGCAGTTCGGGCATGGCATTTCATGGATATGTTCTCGATGTTTGTTTACATATCGCTTGGCATCGGTGCCGCTTTCATAATAGAACGAATACAGGGACTAGAACCGCAAAAGGCAGTATGGAAAAAGCTTGCGGCAGTTGCTGTTATCGTAATCATTGCCATAGCATTCGTAAACCCGGTCATTGGTACTGTAAATGAAGTGCGTTATTCCGGCGGATATATCGTCCAACCAGAAAGAGAAGCAGCATTTTTGTACATCAAGAACAACACAGACGCGGATTCGCTATTTATCAACTGGTGGGACTACGGCAATTCATTGGCATATTTCGCAAAACGTAGGCCTGTAATTGACCAGATGTACTTTCCTGACGCGGTGGTAAAAGCGGTCTCCGCGGTCATTGTGGCAACGGACCCTGACAAAGGCTTGCAGATTGCCCGAACACTCAAAGAGAGACATAATAGCTCGGAAGTGTACCTGATGCTTTTTCGGTATGATGCTTTCCTGGTTCCTATAATGGGTTATGCCACCGGCTACGATCTGTCACCCGGCGATGAGTCAATCCGGATGACAGTTGATGATACGGGGCGATTGGTCGGGATGAACGATCTCACAAATCAGACTACTTACTATCGGCTCTGGACTAATCAGTCTATCGAGGGATACACGCCGTTCTATCTGAGCAAAGAGGTGAAGATATACAGGTTGAATGTGTGAACAGTTGTATTGCAGATAAATATGTTGATTATATATTTGCGAATATTGTTAACAAATCAGATACTTCTCCTTCACGATGCGGTAAACGATAAATAATGCGAGAAAGAATCCGAGGAATGTCAAAGAAATAGAAAAGACAAAGCCTAAGGTACTCCCCCCTAACATAGTACCAAGCATAAAACCTCCGAATAAACCGAGTATGGTAAAACAGGAAATAAAAATAGCGTATGGAAGGGCATGAAAGAGAACATTACCCTTTACCCCCTCTTTCATTTTCTCCCTATTCCGCATTTGGCTTAGCACTATACGCTATTAATTACTATATCTTTGTCCAGAGCATGAACGCAATCAGAAGCCCGTATATAGCAATCGCTTCTGCAAGAGCAACGAAAATCAGAACACGACCAAACGATTCAGGTTTCTCCGCCGTAGCTCCAGCCGCTGCTACGCCCGTAGCTGATATTGCTATACCTGCAGCAAGCGCTGATCCCGCCATTGCAATACCCGCCGCTATTGCTATCCATCCGCTATCTGTAACTCCTGACACTACTTCTTCTTGTGCAGACGCAACACCCACTCCTGTGAGTAGCAAGAGCAAGCAAAGCGTAAATGCAAATCCGTATTTCGAGTTCATATCTTTCCTTTTCACCTTTTTCTTTTTACTTACTTACTTATTTATTTATTTGTTTTATCTATTCTATTGAAAGCTGATACGATTTCTAACATATAAAAGTTTCTGGTTTTAGCTCGAAAAATAATCGAACAATACTTATATTTTACGGTTGGAATAAAGAATGGGGTGGAAACCCTTCGCAAGGGCGTTTATATCTGCCATTGTGGCGTAAACATAGCGGTGACGATTAGGATAAAGTCACAATCCCTACTTCTATCTTATCCGCTATAGTTATAATACCATAGGTTTTATACTTTGCGGGGAAGGCACCAGTTGCACTGCCGGGATTGAAGAAAATAGTATCGCCTTTTCTTTTAAGTTCCGGTTTATGCGAATGCCCGTAGATGATCAAGTCCAAATCGTCGCCCAATTTAGATTTTACCCGTTCTACTAACCCCTGTGGGCTCCCACCCTCTGAAGGATGTGTGACGCCAATTCTAAACCCTTCAAACTCAAAAATAGCTTCTCCCGGGAGTTCCGCCTTTATTTCTTCTGGGTCCATATTGCCATGAACACCCTTAAAATCGCCCAGTTCCATCATTTGGTCAAGAAAACTTATGCTTGTATAGTCTCCCGCATGAATTATCAGATCAGCACTATTCAGATCTTCCAAAATACGTTCGTGCAAATCCGTCAGATCTTTTGCATGTGTATCTGAGAGCACAACTATCTTCATTTCTGTATTAATCACTCTTATTTTATTTAGTATAATCTTTAAAGTTATTTACGCTATTCCATTGGCTCCACCGCATCCTGACTCAACGAGAACACCTCCTTAAGCTGCTCTGTTGATAATTCCGTTACCCATGCCTCTCCAGCACCGATAATAGACTCTGCAAGCTCCTTCTTACGCTCTATCATCTGATCTATGCGCTCTTCAAGTGTGCCAATGCAAATGAACTTATGTACCTGCACGTTTTTCCTCTGCCCGATACGGAAGACGCGATCCGTTGCCTGATTCTCAACTGCCGGATTCCACCACCGGTCAAAATGGAAAACGTGATTCGCAGCGGTCAGATTGAGTCCAATCCCACCAGCTTTAAGAGAAAGAATAAATAGCGGTGGCCCATGTGGGTCTGTTTGGAACCGAAGAATCATAGCATCTCGCTGCTTCTTTGTCGTGCCGCCATACAAGAATAGCGTCTCGCAGCCAAGTTTCTCCTGTAAATGGTGCCGTAGCATAACGCCCATTCCCGCGAACTGAGTAAAAATCAATGCTTTATCACCCTCTGCAAGCACTTCCTCAAGCATCGCTTCCAGTCGGGCAAGCTTTCCGGAACGTCCTGGCAAAGGACTACCATCCTGAAGGAACAATGCCGGATGATTGCTTATCTGCTTCAGCTTCATTAGAGTAGCGAGCACCAGACCTTTACGTTTTATCCCTTCAGAATGCTCTATTTGTACCATCATCTCGGCAACAACAGCTTCATAGAGCGAAGCCTGCTCTTTCGTAAGGTTGTAGTAAACTTTCATCTCCATCTTCTCAGGTAAATCCTTTATAATCGTGGGGTCGGACTTCAGACGCCGGAGCACAAAAGGCTGGATTATATCTCGCAGCAGCTCGGCACGCTCATTTCTACGATATCGCTCGATGGGTAATGCGAAATTAGTACGGAAATGCTTGGCTGATTTTAGGTAG
Organism: Candidatus Methanophagales archaeon; assembly: GCA_013139985.1. Lineage (GTDB taxonomy): Archaea > Halobacteriota > Syntropharchaeia > Alkanophagales > Methanospirareceae > Methanophaga. Next base: position 3,063 of record WSZT01000115.1, read on the forward strand.
CCCGGATTGAGGAAGTCCATGATAGACCACAGCTCGGACAGTCGGTTTTCTACGGGCGTGCCTGTAAGTGCGATTCGGTGCTCTGCCACAAACTTCTTTATCGCCTGCGTCTGTTTAGCAGCGGGATTTTTTATGTTCTGCGCTTCGTCCAGCACGACATGCCGCCAGCTAACGGTTGATATTGTCTCTTCATCCCGATGCGCCAATGCGTAAGTGCTGATGACCAGGTCATGCTTTTTCGCTTCCCGAGCAAAGATTTTGCCCGTATACCTATCGGCGCCGTGATGGACCATGACTTTCAGTGAAGGTGCAAAACGTTCAACCTCCATCTGCCAGTTGCCGACCACCGACATGGGACAGATTAATAGTGTCGGTGCTAATTTCTTCACTTGTTTACCTGCTCGTTCATGCAAAAGGAGAGCAATTAACTCGATTGTCTTGCCCAGTCCCATATCGTCTGCTAAGCACGCACCAAGCCCGAATTTATTGAGGTATGCAAGCCATGAAACGCCTTTTTTTTGATATGGGCGAAGTTTACCGTGGAATGTTCGTGGCGTTTTAACTGGCGTTATCTTAACACCTTCAGAAAGACTGTTCAACATATCTTCAAGCCAGCCCTCTGCTTTCACTTCCACTATGGGTAGTCCTACCTCTGCTTCCACCGCCTCATTGCCCGCACCGAATCCAAGCTGCATCGCCTCGCCCAGAGTCATCTCGCCCCGATTATGCTTCTTCTTGAAGAACTTGATTGCTGTTTCGACATCATCGGGCCGCAATTCCACCCATTCGCCCCGTATCTGGACCAGCGGTACCTTCAAACTAGCCAATTGCTCAAATTCCGATTCTGAAAGCGTTTCGTCTCCCACTGCCACTGCCCAGTCATAAGCGATGATGCCTTTAGCACCCAGAAGCGCATGGGATGCCACTTTGCCATTTGTAACCTCCTGTGCAGGCGTCAGCTTGAGTTTTATGCCTATACGAGCACTCGGTTTTTCCCACCATGAAGGTAGGAGCACGCCGAAACCGCTCTGCTCCAGAAGTGGTGCGGACTGCCGCAGGAACGAATATGCCTGCTCTGCGTCCAGTTCCAGTCCTACCGGCCGTGCAGTTTGTAAACTCGACTCAATAGCGTGAAAGAGCTGGGATGCTTTGCCGAGGTCTGTGAGCAATTGCTCTTGCGGGTTCTCAAATCTGCGTTTGAGAAACGTGAGCGTGCTTGATCTCGTCCGCCAGACCGCCTCCGCGGGAACCAGTAGACTACGATCCGCCTTTGCCTGAAGGAAAAAATGAATGGCCCATTCTTCACCATCTTCTCCGTCTGCCGAGTCCGGAGGTGGCTCAAGTCTGAAGCAGGTGCGAAACTGTGCATCCGGCGCGGCAGGTCGAAGTTGAGAAAGCCATGTTTGTATCTCAGTATAAAATGTGTTTAATTCTTCCGGTGATGCCACAAGAGCATGATTATCTGTTGATAACGCTTTGAGCCATTGTTCTGGTAAAGGTACCACTTTAGGGCGGCGACCACGACGTGGTGGAAGCAACGTGGTAGAATCTAAACTGCTACGTATAAATGCGTCCACCGTCTGATTAACAAAACTCGAGACCTGCTCTATCGGTGCTATTTCATCTTTGGTTGATAACGCGCGACAGATTGCTGGCATCGCCTCTGATAGCATATGCACTCGCTCTTCGTCCTCGCCCGTAATCACCACTGCCCAGGCAGCTTGGAAGGCGCCTTCCGCCTCACGAATAGCCGGTGCAAACTGCTGTCGCGTAATAAGTTCAAGCGAGAACTTTGCTACTTCTAGCCAGAACCGCAGTGAACTGCCAAAAGCAACGCCATGGGTGGGCTGCTCGGGCAGTCCAAGTAAGAACACAAATGCTAATTGTGGCTCAAAAATCAAGGTCTCTATATTCCAGCTTGCTAGCCCAGTTGCTTTATCCGCGCTGTAATCCTCTTCGCGAATCAGCCACGGTGATGGCAGTGGCCCTTTTTGTGTGGACGGTAAGAGAAATGTTTTTGTCTCTAATGCAGTTTGATCCGGAAGTTTTTCATCATAAAAATCCACAAATACTGCTTTTAGCTCATTGCCCGCAAGAGAAAAAGGATGCACCCTCGGTTTAGGCTTCTTCGGCTCTCGACCTCGTGTTCTCGGTGCGGTCATTGGCATAGTGGATGATTCCGCCCAGAGATAAAACCTGTCCCCATCCCACGCTGCGTGTAAGACCTGCATATGCCCTCATCATCTCATTTTTTATATATTGTTATTATATCATTTACGCTTTTTAATACTGATTCAACCCGTAAAAACTTAATAAATTTTTAGGACTTTAGAGTAGCATCTGTGTAAATCTGTAAAATCCGTGTCAAGTTATGATAATTATCAAAATGGGTAAACTAAACTATTTACTGGGAGTTCCCTTAGGCTACGAGGCGCATAACCTTTATAAACTTTCAAAAAGTTTTAAAAGCTTTACCAAAGAAATTGAATTATACCAAAAGGTTTATATTTTTTTCAGGGAATAGGAGATACGGAATTTTAACCGCATGGAGATCGTAATACTGAGATTGGGACACCGCCCAGAGAGGGATAAGCGGATAACCACACATGTAGGATTAGTTGGACGAGCATTAGGAGCGAAAGGCATGCTACTCGCATCTGGGGATAAAGGCATAGCGAGAAGTATAAATGAAGTCACGCAGAGGTGGGGTGGTGATTTCTTTGTACAAACAGGAGTGAAATGGAGCGACGAGCTAAAGAGATGGAAGCAAGAAGGCGGGAAAGTGTGTCATCTGACGATGTACGGTGAGAATATTCTTGACGTGATCGATGAGATACGGGCAGAAGCGAAAAGGGATAAAACGCGTATCATGGTCGTAGTGGGTGCGGAAAAAGTACCATATATTGTTTACGATGCTGCTGATTGGAACATTGCGGTATCAAATCAGCCGCATTCAGAAGTAGCTGCTTTGGCGCTCTTTCTCGATCATTTGCAGCGTGGCAAAGAGCTAAAAACTAAATTTGAGCATGCCGAGATGGAGATAGTACCTAAGAGGCGCGGCAAGGAAGTAATAAAGAAGGTTAATGGTAAATGAAAAGAGCTAACCCACTTCCACGCCTTCGCCCGCTTTACCCGGCTTCCTCGCAGCAGGCAATCGCTTCATCTCCGGTGGCACCTTCACTCTCAGTATGTTCGTAGAACGTACATGATATACCGGATCACCGGTCATCGGATCGTAGTCCTCAGTGCGAATAATACTGCTTACTACCGTTTTAAACTTCAATACCGTACCGTCTTCCAACGTATATTCATTCCAATCTTCTTTTGTCGTCTCAAAGTCTACGTCCATTGCTCCTATCTCCCTACCATTTGGTAAATGAACTTTCAATTTCTCCACCCTTTATCTCCCTTTCATAAATACGTGATAATATAAATTTGGTCTTTATGAATATAAGCTACCCATTACCCTTTTTCATTATAGATAAAGTGAAACTTCTAATTATTTGATTTAGGACGCAGATTTACACTGATTTACATGGATCCAATTTTTTCTACGTCACTCTGTGACAATAATTAATTTTAGTTGGATATTATGTTTTCTTGAGTACCGTGATGTACCTGTTTAAACTTTTATGGACACGGTACACGTACGTTTCAAGGACATGAAAAAAAAGCTCGGGAGAACGCGAATAAGGGAAATTGGATACGATAACCGCTTTCCCGCCTGGTTTAAGCAAACGATGTATTTCAGCTAAAGCATCCGGGAATAAGCGTTCTAATGACGGTGCAAAACCTGACTGGGCTATTAGGGAAGATCTGCCATAAGGCATGTCTGTTGCAATCGCATCAATGCATTTATCCTTCAATGACGTCTTGGCAGCATCCCCTACTATTAGATCACCAGTCAGTCCATAAAAGTTCAAGTTTTCTGCGGTTCCTCGCACCATCTGCTCCTGCACATCTAGCCCGATTACACGCACCCCCATCATGCCCGCTTCTATTAATAGCCCCCCGGTGCCGCAGAACGGATCAAGAAAAAGCTCGTTCTCTTTTATGCCACTGAGATTAACCAGAGCACGCGCAACTTTTGGTAGTATGACGCCGGGCGAGAAGAAAGGTCTGAACTGCGGTTTTCTTGCCCCATATTGCTTCTTATCCGTTGAATGCAAAAGCAAACAGAAGAAGCAGGTTTGTTCGGTTAACAGCAGCACAAAAGTCTTCGATGGATTAGATAGATTTACTTTATAGCCCTTTCCTTTTATGATCGCCCCCACTTGTTCTATTATAGCTTTCTTCTCGGGATAAGAGCTGTTTTTCGGCACACGAACAGCGAATGTGCTACCTTTTTCCATGAACTTGTATACATCTGCGTTTTCCACCATTGCCCGTATTGCGTCCTCATTCGGCTCACTCATGCCGTCCACTTCGTATATCCGGTGCGTCATCCCCAACCGATTAGATAGAACCGCGAGTGTTTCCGGTCTGATTTGCGCATCAATCACCAGTATACCGTTTAAGAACATTTTCGCAGCGTAAACGATACATAACGCACGTAAGCACGCTAAAACCTCGGCTTTCGGCAGTGTGTCATGCTCGCCTGTGAGTTCAAAAGCAACTAACATTTTCCGTCTTTTAGTATTTATATAGGGGGACTCACAAATATTATTTACCAGAACTGTATCGTATCATTTTCCAATGATTTTTAAGACACGTATAAATATATAAAATACATTTTAGGTCATAGGGAGGGGAAAGAAAAATGGTGATAGAAATCGAAGATCTTAGGCATGGAACAGAGCTTTTGAAGAATGGTTTCGCATCTTTACAAAAGGGTGGTGTGATAATGGACGTAACGAGTGCAGATCAAGCCAGAATTGCAGAGGAGGCAGGTGCTATTGCCGTTATGGCGTTGCATGCTGTCCCGGCGGACATAAGAAAGGCGGGCGGTGTAGCACGAATGGCTGACCCGGTAGTTGTCTCGGAAATCGTTGATACCGTTACGATACCGGTGATGGCGAAATGCCGTATAGGCCACTTTGTAGAGGCGGAGATACTGGAGGCGTTGGGTGTTGACATGATTGATGAATCTGAGGTCCTAACACCGGTGGATACGCATCACGTGGACAAGAGAAAGTTTACAGTGCCTTTCGTATGCGGAGCTCGCAGTTTAGGTGAAGCGTTGAGGCGGATAGAAGAAGGGGCGGCGATGGTGAGGACAAAAGGCGAAGCTGGCACGGGAGATGTCAAGGAAGCTGTTCGACACATGAAATTGATTATGGGCGAGATAAGATCGCTAAAAGGTAAAGATGAAGAGGAGTTAAAGGACGTTGCAAAAGAGTTGAAAGTATCAATAGGAGTAGTGCAAGAGACAGCGGAATTGCAACGGTTACCGGTGGTTAATTTCGCCGCGGGCGGTGTAGCAACACCTGCAGATGCCGCACTTATGATGCAGCTCGGAGCAGACGGTGTTTTTGTAGGCTCTGGTATATTCAAATCGAGCGATCCGGAAAAGATGGCTTCGGCAATTGTGGATGCTGTGAACAACTATGATGATCCAAAACGACTGGCGGCAATTTCTAAGGGGTTGGGATCACCAATGAAAGGTATAGAAGTGAGTACTTTGGCAGAAGAGGAGCTGCTGCAAGTGCGCGGGTGGTGACATGTCAGCTCAAAATTCAATGAATTTTGACCAGACAATGCGAAATTAAATTAATTGCAAAAGTCAAAATAAAGTTGCACAATTTTTTAAGTCCTGTGCTCAGTACTCTAAAGGACCCGCATCTTTAAACCCTTCCCTTTTTCCCATTCCCGCCTCCCGTTCCAGCTCTTCCGGCTTGAATAGCAGTTTTATCACGTTCTCTACATGCTCCCGCGTACGACGGTCAGAAAGCCATGCTAGCTCCTTCTCCTCCGCTGCTTCATCTTCATACACAAAAACCTCGATTATGTGCTTGGAAGTGAGCAGTTGTGCTGCTATTATACCGAGTGATGCTTCATATGCACACTGCTTATCTATAGCCTCAGGCCCGGGCATGCCCAAAGCCATCACGATGTCGCATCCGCTCTCCTCTATCAGCTTCTTAGACGCTACTGGCAGGTCCTTTATCCCCGGGACCGTGTACCGCTCTATCTCAACGGATACTCGCTTATTCAGCTCATCTATTGCCGCTGCACCCATGTCATATCTTGCAAAGGTAGTGTCCGCAATGCCTACTTTCTTCATTTCTTCTAATACTATTAGTCAATCCACACAAGCCAAAGCCCTAAATGGGCATACGTTCACACACACTTCACACCGAATACATTTCTCCTCATCCAACTCTATCTGCCACGATGGATCGAACTTAAACACACCGGTAGGACAGATAGAAATGCAAGCGCCGCAATGGATGCATCTCTCTTCATCCCACGCGATTAGTTTCATTAATTTCCGTACTTCAACACCCTTTTCCCTGAAATGTTCTGCAACACTATCTACTTTATCGCTCGGTACGTCAACAATGAGCTCACCACTCACCGCATCCACGTTCGCCTTATCTATGTTTATTTTCGCACCTGTCTCGAGTATTACTTCCGCAGTACGCGGCGTTTTGTGTCCAGGACGGGGGAACCGTAATAAAAGCTTCATTTTCGTTTATCTTTATTTACTTTACTTTAGTTACCTTTATTTTATTAACGCTTTTCTTTCTAAGAAAAGGTTTTACCTAAAGATATAATATAATATTTCTTTAGTTGTAGTAGAGCGAGTAGAGCATGATAGTAAGGATTCGAGATTTTGTAATAACAAAGCAAAATTGGATCTTCTCTGTTGTCTCTTATGACTTAGGCGAAGAGGAAGTGAAATGCCTCTTACGATATGTTCCAGACGACAGAGGCGAAAGAGTCGCGGAGAGGGGTCGATACAGGAAATTAGACTTTTACGACGCATATGAGTTCTTAGGTAGACATTGCCCCGAATATGTTAAAGGTGGTATGCAGGTGGTTCCAAAAGAGGATATAAAAGAAATCCTGCGACCAGATGATGAGCTCCCGTTAATTGCCGAGCGAGAAGAGCAGGCCCAAACTATTTTTGAGCTTCTTGGAAACCGTATCCCAAGAGATCGGATAGGGATTACCGGCTCCTACTTATGTGGTCTTAACAGCGCTAATTCAGACCTTGATTTCGTCCTTTATGGGCTGCCGAACTTCAACCGTGCGAGAGAGGTTATAGAAGCAGCAGTGGAAGAAGGCATTCTCGTAGAGATAACTGATGCCGTGTGGCGGAGGATATACAATAAAAGGCAGCCGGAATTGAGTTACAATCGTTTTGTCGCACATGAACAGAGGAAGAAGAATAGGGGTGCAATCGGGGACACATACCTTGATATTTTATACACGCGAGATCGAGAAGAGATAAAGCAGTTGGATATGAGAAATTATGAAATAGGCGAAAGGGTAGGTTATGCAACGATAACAGCGGAAGTAAAGGACGCCTCTTATTCATTTGATAATCCCGCGATATACGAAATAGAACACCCAGAGATAAGCAAGGTTCTTTCTTTTACGCATACATATGTCGGGCAAGCGTTAGCAGGCGAAAAAATAGAAGCTCGTGGCGTAATAGAGCGCACAAAGCATGAGTCACAATTGGTCGTGGGTACGACAAGGGATGCGAAGGGCGAGTGGATAAGATCGCTTTCGCTTTGAAATGATCTTTGGAAAGGATGCAAGATACAGGATGCCGATTTGACTTGCATCTTTGCAATTTCTCGTGAAAATGTATTTTATTAAGCATAAAAAACCCATTCTTAGAAAGGAAAAGGGTCATGGAACTTAAAGTGAAGATACTTGCAGATAAAGAGGAAGAGAGGATATTGGAAGTCTCGAATGATGATACATACGAGAAGGTATTAGAGAAACTGGGAATAAATCCCGTGGAGGTTGTTGTGCTTCGTAATAGTAAGCCCGTGCCGGAAGATGAAAAACTGTATGATATAAATAATGGCGCGGTAACGATTATCCGAATTGTCTCCGGAGGGTGATGTAATGCTATATCTTTACTCTAACTAAACTAACTAATCTTGAAAGACGGCAAAAAAATGGATGATAACAAATACATAGAGCATTTTACGGAACTCGTGGAATTGGAACGCGAGGAGCAGATGCGGCGGCATGAAGAGGAGATGCGGCGGTTGAGTGGTCGGGAACGGGAAGATAGAGGTAGAGCCTTTCTAATGATGAAAGGGAAATCTCAGGACCTGGGACTGGGCGGAAAGCACATGGTGAAGTTTAGAAAACAAACTGCCGGTACCACATTACCAGAAAGCGAAATAGAAGTTGGAGACCTCGTACTGATAAGTAAAACAAGCCTGTGGGACGAGGACAACCCGCTGGGTACGGTAGCAGAGAAGACTTCGTCTTCAATCACAATTGCATTTGATAATGCGCCACCCGGTTTTGTATATCGTAAAGAGCTCAGAATTGACCTTTTTGTTAATGACATTACGTTTCAACGGATGATCGAAGCGTTAAAGCAATTTAAAAGATTGCCACGCTGGCGTAAGGACAAATTACTTGGTAATACTGCCCCTGAGTTCACCCAGACAGATAAAATAGAATTCTTTAATACGAAATTGAACAAAAGCCAACAGGAAGCGGTTATAAGGAGTTTGGCGGCACGTGACTTCTTCCTCATCCATGGACCGCCGGGAACGGGTAAGACGATAACCTGCGTTGAGGTCATAGCACAGCTTATTAAGCGTGGCAATAAGATATTAACCGCAGCAGACTCCAACGTGGCGGTGGATAACCTAGTAGAACGATTGGACAAAATAGGCGTGAACGTAGTACGAATAGGGCATCCGGCACGAATAATACCCGCTTTACTAAGAAGAAGCCTCGATTATCTCGTTCAAGACGAGCCGGACTATCGAAAAGCGCAGGAGTTCAGGGAGCGAGCATATGAGCTAAAGGAAGACATGAAACGGTATATCATGCCGGAAATGCGATGGAGACGCGGATTAAGTGATGAAGAGATAATGCTGCTTGCAAGTGAAGGGGCGACAACGAGGGGAATACCGCTGAAGAAAATAGAGGGCATGAAGAAATGGCTTGATTTGAAACATGAGCTAGACAAGTTATTTGGTGATGCACGTGAACTGGAAGAGCGAGCAATAAGGCGAATTATAAAGGATGCGACAGTAATTTGCGCAACGAACAGCACTGCGGGCTCGGAGATACTAAAAGCGGAAAAGTTCGATTTTGCCGTTATTGACGAGGCCACTCAGTCCACCGAACCTTCAGCATTGATTGCCGTGCTCAAGGCGAAGCGTTTTATCATGGCTGGGGATCACAAGCAGCTACCACCTACTGTTTTGAACGAGGAGGCGGCATGCAGGAGTTTCACCAAGAGTCTTTTCGAGCGACTTCTGGCGCTACATGGTGATCGGATACGGGTTATGCTTGATGTGCAGTATAGAATGAACGAAGAGATAGCGGAATTTCCGAATCGGGAGTTCTATGATGGTAAGCTGAAGGCGGATGAACAGGTAAAACGGCGTACTCTTATGGATATACTCCCGGAATCAGTAGATGAAGATAGTGAAGATGTAAAACCATTTTTGTTTATTGATACTGGAGATGAGCTTGAGGAACGTGTACGAAAAGGATCTACATCGAGAGAGAACCCCGGTGAGGCGCAATTGGTTAAGGATGTTGCCGAACGACTGTTAAACCGGGGTATAAGACCGGAAGATATAGCAGTTATCTCGCCTTACGATGACCAGGTAGCGCGGATTAAAAGGATGCTCCATGTAGAGGGCTTGGAGATAAAGACTGTGGATGGGTTCCAGGGCAGGGAGAAGGAGGTAGTCATTGTGTCATTTGTGAGGAGTAACAAATCGGGGACTATAGGATTTCTCAATGATTTGAGGAGGCTTAATGTCTCCATAACGAGAGCGAAACGGAAGTTGGTTTTAATTGGTGATTCCAATACGCTGGAAAGCGAAGGGTGTTATAGACGGCTTGTTGCGTTGGCGAAGGAGAGCGGAGCGTATAAGAGGGCGGTTTAGATATTTTTGATTTTATTTATATTTACTTATATCTATCATCTATTCATATCACTAAGTGCGTTTAAAGAGTGGGAGTGGGCAATCCCAGATGAGTGTGAACACGGAAAAAGGAACAACAAGTAAAGTGCTTGTAACCGACAATATCTCAGAAGAGGGGATAAAGAAGCTGCAGGAGTTTGGAGACGTTGACGTAGAACGGGACTTAAACAAGGAAGATTTAGCAGCGTGCATTGCCGACTATGATGCTCTGGTGATAAGAAGCGGCACAACAGTGACGAAAGAGATAATCGATGCCGGCAAACGTTTAAAGGTGATAGGTAGAGCGGGTGTCGGTGTGGACAACATAGATGTGGAAAGAGCGACGGAAAAGGGAATTCTGGTAGTTAATTCGCCCGACGCAAATACCATATCTGCTGCGGAGCATACATTTGCGATGCTGCTCAGCAGTTCGCGGAAAATACCGGCTGCAAACGTGTCGCTGAAATCAGGCAAGTGGGAAAGAAAGAAGCACATGGGTGTGGAAGTGAACGGCAAGGTATTGGGCACAATCGGTCTGGGAAGAGTAGGGAGTGAAGTAGCGAAGCGAGCAAAAGGGTTTGGAATGCGAGTAGTTGCATACGACCCGTTTATATCACAGGATAAAGCGAAAGAACTAGGAATTACGCTTTTGGGCTTTAAGGAGGTACTTGCTACCGCTGATTTTATTACTCTGCATACGCCACTCACAAAGGACACGCACCATATGATAGGTAAGAGCGAGTTCGAATTGATGAAAGACGGCGTTCGTGTAATAAATTGTGCTCGTGGCGGTATATTAGATGAGGATGCACTAAAGGAAGCGATAAAGGCAGGTAAAGTAGCAGGCGCTGCTCTTGACGTCTTCGAGCAAGAGCCACCAAACAATGATGATTTGCTGGCGCTGGAAGAAGTAATCGTTACACCACATTTAGGTGCATCAACAACCGAAGCGCAGAGAGCTGCTGCTGTTGTCATTGCAGATGAGGTGATAGAGGCGTTAAGCAACAAGCCGGTAAAAAATGCGCTTAACATGCTATATGTCGAAGAGGAGTTGATGGATACCGTAAAACCGTATTTAGTATTAGCTGAGAAACTGGGATTACTCGGTGCACAACTGATACCGAAATCGCGTCGAATTGAGCAGTTTAACGTTTCTTATGAAGGTGAATTAGGCGCGGTAGAAGCAGGCATAGGTAAAAACACAAGATTGATAACCGTAGCGCTACTGAAGAATTTCCTAGCGTGGTTCACAGATGGTGTGAACTATGTGAATGCCGAGGCAATAGCGAAGAAATTCGGGGTTAAAGTCACGGAGAGTAAGACAGAGGGCGTTGAAAATTTCGTCTCATTGATTAGCATTACCCTGCGTACAGAAGGCGAGTTCGAAACGACCGTTTCCGGTACGCTATTCGGCAAAGACGATCCGAGAATAGTGAGGATAGATGGGTTCTGGATGGATGCGTCTCCTTCGGGCCACATGCTCATATGCTCCTTCATTGATAAACCGAGGGTGATAGGACCTGTTTGTACGATTCTTGGTGACCGCAGCATAAATATAACCGGGATGCGAGTGGGGCGCGAGAAGATAGAAGGCGAAGCGGTGATGGTGCTTAATGTGGACAATCCGGTTGCTGACGATATTATAGAAGATATAATGAAGGTAGAGAATCTAATAGATGTAAAGTTGGTGAAACTGTAAAAATGATAAAGAGAAGAAGGGTAAAATTTGCACGATATGGCTGGTGGAAGAAGAAGAAGCTGAGTAAGAGCTGGAGAAGGCCTCGTGGCCATGATAACAAGGTGCGAGAGCATAGAGGTGGAAAACCTGCATGGGTGCAAGTAGGGTATAGAAGGAGAAAGGAAGATCG
>WSZT01000022.1 GCA_013139985.1 Candidatus Methanophagales archaeon
AGAACTGTTGACCAACGCAACAGTACCTGTGACATGAGACGAGCAGTTCTTCAACCGCATTTCTTTGGAATTCCATTTAACCCTCCATGTTGTTTGATGCTGCCATTATCAATCATCTATGCTCACCTGTCTTATTTTAAAATGTAACTCATACTCAAATAAGTTAATATCCGGAACGATGGATGCAGCATATTTTAATTTTTCATCAACTTCTCTTGCAACAATAACACCTCCAACTTTCTTATCCGTAGCTAAATTTCTTTTGACCCAACCCATATATCTTGAAATCTGCCCCATAGCTTTATCAGCACCTCTACTGAGCTTCAGTTCGAACACCACGAAGTTACCTTTCTCATCAACAGCCAGAATGTCTATTGGTCCTACATCCGTTGGATACTCAACGCCATCACGACCATTCTCCTCAACGTAGAGCTTCAACCTATGACCATTAACCGTTATCGCATCAATATTCTTTGCAATGAAATCACGCAAATGACTTTCCACCGGGAACAACAATTCTCCTTCAACTTGCTCATCTTCCGTTCCGAGGACTTCCTCTAATCCCTTTTGAGCAACCATAAGCTTACCATACTCGTCTTTGCGGATTTCCCAAGTGCCGTGCTTCTCAGGGTCATAATGTTCAACTTCGCCCTTTCTGTACTTATAACCCGTGCTGAACAGGAAATCATATCGGGAATTAGCAATCCGCGGTTTCTTATTCTCGGAATAATGGATTCTCGATGGATGGTTTACCGTGCACACGATGATCTGACAATTTATGGTGCTCTCATTCACCTCGCCGTACTTATTCCTGATATAATCTTTTATCTCAGAATATGTGGCTTTACCACCGAGATTCTCGACGGCTTCTTTGACCATGTGCCAGACGTACGGTTTGGTATTCATCTATCACATCCTCATTTTACCCTTATTTTTGATCTCCTGTAAGAACTTTAAAATCATGTTCGGTTATCCTACGAGTCGCTTGAACGAACCAAGCCCAGGACTTATTTAGTTCTCTATTCTTAAAAGCATCTAATTGACTCCTCAAGGTTGCACCTATAACGATGGGATTTTCCAAATAGAGATAAGCTTCCTTTACACGAAATACCCACGGATATCGTTCAGTGTGATGGACTTTGGGATGCTCTTTGCGCTCTGGAAGTGAATCAATCTGAGCATGAGCAATTACACCCTTCCCCGTAGAGTAAAAACAAATGTAATCACCCGATTTTAAATGCCGCCGCCCAGGTGTTCGTTCTCCAAAAGCATAAATCTTCTCTTCGCCGACAAGGCTTTGGATGCATTCGTCCGCAGTTTGTTCCTCATCACTCTTTACAGGCGTAAGCCAATATTGCCTTTCCATACCTGTAATTTCTACCTTCTCGATAGTTTCTTCTTTAGTTTCTTCTTCCACCTGACGCTGGGCTACAAGACGCGCCATCAAATCCACAACAGGGTCAACGGTTGTCCCTGAAGGTCTAAGCACCGCAAGAATGTCCTCATGGCTAACATCATATTCGTTAAACAGTTCTGCAAGCGATAGTAGAGATTCCACAGATATAATACGAAGTTGGTGCGTTCTCTTCTCGGCAAGAATGGCATTCTCCAGTTGCCGTAGCTCTGCATCAGGACGCCCGATAACATAAAGTCCTATCGCATGGTCCCAATCGGATATTTCCTTCTCAGAAATCAAAGCGTCTACGTAGCCAATGAGTGTAGCAGTCTTGATGGCATATATATCGGTCGTTTTGACCTCGACAACAATAAAGAACGGTGCAGGCGACTTCCAAAGCCCATCGAATCCGATTTTGTTTCGAACACCATGATACCGCCCGAAAGTTACTTCAAATCCTAAAAAATGCCCCAGGTAATTAACCAAATCTTGTAGAGCACGATTATATTTCTCGCCTGAATTTCTCAAACATTCTTCAATGTAGTCCCGAATCTGTCCTACCTCTGTGATATTCTCTTTAAGAAACCTCCGAAAACGTTCACGTGAGGTTTCATCACCCGAGGTGTCATCCAACTTTCCCACCAGGCCTAAAATTTCTTTTAAGGTAATGCTCATTTTTCCTTCTCCTTAAGCAGCGACTTTAATATTTGCAACAGACTTTTCATCACAAACTGACAGAAATCGGCTCCCGTTCTTTCAAAGCACTAACCTTTAGGATGGAAAAACCAAGGATATTCCCTTCTTCATCAACTTTTTCCATCACCGCATCGTTTCCTGTCTCCCTGAAATATCCTGCTTTACGCTCAAAAATGACTTCAAGGTAATCACCTTCGCTGTCATACCATATTTTTATTTCTTTTCCCATAGTATCTCACCGCCCTTTACAGTATCCGTAAAATATGCTGTTATGATGAACAAGTCATCAAATAAAACTTTGACTACAACACATAAATATTTTTGGGTGACAGGTGTGGTGTCGTAATGCCGATAGAATAACTCAACTTCAGGATCTGTTAGTGATCTGATAACCTGATCAGGGTCCAGCAATGTGTCCTGTATCTTTCCAATTTGCCCTGACATCTCAGGATGCTCTGTCTCAAAATGTTCCTGTCGCTCATGCGTTAATCGAATCTGCCGATTATTAACGTCCTTAAACCATTCCATAGTTGTATTAATCCCCTTTTTCTCCTTCCTCCCTAGCTTACAATACCCGCTTCCACATTGTATTCGACATCTGCGCTCTCAATGAACACAAAAACAACTCTCTTTTAAGTGATGTTCCTAACACGCCAATCGCCCTCACAACATCTGGAATCTTAAGCTTTATTACTTCCATGTCAATCACCCTCATATCTACATTTGTTGCTCACATAATAAAAATGTAGTCACCCTTGCAAAGCCAAGTTAGGCTATTGTGAATATCGAGCGAGGATGGATTGCAAGGAGCAGTATAGTATTTCGAGGGCGTTTCAAAAGCGGTGAGGGAGTATCAAATCGGTGGTTATCAGGTGCTGGCGGAGTATTTGAAGGATCGGAAGAAGCGGGAATTGTCTTTAGATGCAGGTTGTGACGATCTAATTCCAACAATAGTACTCTCTTTCGAATCTTCAAGCAAGGCTGAATAATCGAATATCCGAGAGGTTAAAAGGACTTTCAGTGCGGGACCACCAATTTAATAAGTGATATAGCCCAGCGGCGCATATAACCAATTAATATATTGGACTTGTTGCTATTATAAGAACAAGCGAATTGGTTTTCTGAGCCCACCGGAAGAATGTAAAAGGCACGAATGATGAGGTAAAAATAAATAGGGAAGATGATAACCATTAAATGTGCTACATGCGGAGAAAAGGTATTTAGATACCAAAAAATAGGAAAAGGGCGGTTATGGCATTGCTGGAAAAGCAGGATTGTCCGAGACTATTCCATTAAAGAAGGTAAGAGCATTAAGTGTAAATGTGGTAACTTAATTGGGTTGGACGAAGGGAAATGGATCAAATTAAAGAGAAAATCATTCACCTATACGGGAACGAAGTTAACCAACTAATTGGAGCTCATTCTTGTCTTCGCGATGCTAATACAATACTAGAACTATAATA
>WSZT01000146.1 GCA_013139985.1 Candidatus Methanophagales archaeon
AACAGGTGTGGTGAAATTACAGGGTGTAGGTCAGCCATGACAACATTTCAAGAGACGCCTCTAACTTTCCGGAGATCTCCCGGTGAACATCGGTCTTTTCCCTTAAAATGTAGTGTAAACAAAGGAAACTCATCACACGCGGAGATATGGCAACTATGAACAAAAAAAAGAGTCCGTACCGTGTATTTAGCGAAAAGGTACCTGGAGAAATCCTAGGAGCATCATAATTGGTGGAATGTTCATTACATTCTCGGAATTGTTGGAACGGTCAGTGCAATCACAGTGGTTTCCCAACCGGAGTTTTTATTACTTATTTCATACTTTGTTGATGGTTTCGCGTGGATCTCTGCTATTTGTATCGTTGGGATAACCTTTTTGATGCCTTATCGAGCAACTTATTGATGCTGTTCAAGAAGAGGAAAAAATCATTGCTTCTTTTGACCCTCTCTGATGTCGGCTAACGTAGACTAAATGATTAACTCCAAAAGCATTCGGTAACTTCGCATACAGACAAAATGATATGCATAAAATACTTAAAATCCGAAGTATTTTTGAAAAAACTTTTCTTAAAAGCTTTTGAAGAGCCTGAGCGGTCTTCAGCCCGAAGCAAACCGTTCTTTGGAAAAGAATGCGTTACCAAAGAAACAATTATTTTTTAATCACGCAAAGTTTAAATATAGTTCAATCTAATAGTTATCATAAAGACATGAGTGAACTAGTAGCTTTCGGAGAGCATAAGGCGCGCTGGGTAACCATCTCTTTGGATGAGTACGAGTCTATGAAATCAACGATAGAGGTCCTTTCAGATCCTGAATTGATGGAACAAATAAAAGAAAGCAGAGAAGATTTTAAAGCAGGTAGATTCAAAACACTCCAAAACTTGTTAAAGGAAAGCGAGAGCAAAGATTAACTCATCTCGTTTTTATGCTTAAATCCAACAATAACTATTATCTTTTCGCTTTCATGTATCTCAAAAAGCACTCTCCATCTTTTCTCAAAATGGATTTCCCATATACCGGATAGAGGATGTCGTAATGGCTTAGCATAAGAATGCGGTGCGAGTTCAAGTTTTAAAAGCTTCTTATACAATCTCTCCTTTAGGTGCTTGTCCAGCTTCTTATCTATTATGCGCTGGATTTTATCTGGGATGTCAATTTCGTAGCTCATATTTGATTTTCTGTAATTACGGTATAAAAAGGAACGTTTACAGAATTTACGCATATGTCCGAAGATCATGAACTCCAAGATTATCGTTGATGCACTTGCTTGGCTAGATTTTTTTCACCCTTTCGCACTCCTCACCTTAAAGATATAAAACTTCCTCTCGCCCGTTGCCTTAAGCTGCACAGGCACCGTAACCTGAACAGTATCCCCTGGATGCACCGTCATATTCTCCAGGGTCGCAACTGTTATGCCATCGAAGTCAGAATCACGTACCCTGCACCCCGTATCCCAGTTCTATCGTGTCCCTTCTAAAAAGATTGTTTTATGTATATCTTCATCGTTCGGGTTTGTAATGCTTCCGAAGAATAGGGTATTTATTCTCTATACTCATAGACCAACTTTTCAAGAAATATCGCAAAAGTTTCGTTGTATATCTCTCAAAAGAATCCAGAATTACAAATTCAGCACATTCCCGATCGAAATGACCCGCTTTCTTTTCGCTACATACGCAAATTATTTATTTATTTAGACACATCCATTTAAAAGTCAACCGGATAAAATGTGGCTGTAAAAATGAAAGGAGTAATTGTACTTGCCTTAAAGGAAATGGTGATTGAGAAATTTGGAATAGAGAAATGGAAAAATGGATTTTAAGAGGTATTGCGTAGGGATAAAAAGACAAGAAAGAAGATAGAAGAGCTGATTCCTATTATCTTACTGTTCATTTTAGCCTTTATCATACGCTTTATGGGTGGTACTTGGGGAACCAAATGGGATAACGATGCTTATATAGCAAGACATGCGGAATATATTTATTCTTTCGGACATCCGGCAGTTCCTGACCCTTTGAGTTCAGCACCCCTATATCAGCCCGGGATGGCATATCTCATTGCCTTCGTGGGCTGGATGATTGATCTAATCCCTTACGAATTCGCGCAGCCGAGCATGGTTATCTCTGAGGGTCTGGTGCCACCATTACTCGGTGCTGCTACCGTGCTGGTTATATACTGGTTTGCAAAGACCCTGTTTAATAAGTCTGCGGGAATCATTGCCGGTGTGCTTGCCTCATTCTCACATATTCTACTCTTACGCACTATGAAAGGGTTCGTATTCCACAACGCTCTTTCTCTCTTTCTAATCATATTAACAGTCGTAGCTTTTTGGTACGCGCTAAAAACGATTGAGAATCCGTTCCCGAGGGGATCCAAGAATCGGGCTATCTATTTGGTTACTATTATCGCACCAGCAGTTCTTATTGGTATCACAGGTTTCTCATGGGGCGGATACTTCATCCTTCATGTGATACTGATTTTTTATGGACTACTTTTAACTGCTCTCTTTTTGGTTAAGCGTGATTCTATGCGACAGTATAAAAGTTATCTGTGGAAAGCGTGGGGTTTTATCGTTTTATCGCTGTTCTTTGGCACTATACTAGCTCTGATTCTCTATCCCGTGCGAGGCCCCGTGGAAATCTTGAGAGCGGCACAGATGCTAGGATTTGCAGAAGGTCCTCTGGTCTATAAATTCACAAGCGACCTTATGCCGCCGAGACTAGAAGGCTTTGAATCCCTTTTCGGTACATTCCTGCTGGTTGGGATTCTCATGACCGCAGTTGGTATATATGGTCTTTACAAGCGCGATAGCAGAAATGGTTTGTATCTCTTTGCCGCACTGTTCGTTACTATGATTCCTGCAGTTCGGGCATGGCATTTCATGGATATGTTCTCGATGTTTGTTTACATATCGCTCGGTATCGGTGCCGCTTTTATAATAGAACGAATACAGGGACTAGAACCGCAAAAAGCAGTATGGAAAAAGCTTGCGACAGTTGCTGTTATCGTAATCATTGCCCTCGCATTTGTAAACCCGGTCATTGGTACTGTAAATGAAATTGGCCTATTTCGCAAAACGTAGGCCTGTAATTGACCAGATGTACTTTCCTGACGCGGTGGTAAAAGCGGTCTCCGCGGTCATTGTGGCAACGGACCCGGACAAAGGCTTGCAGATTGCCC
>WSZT01000225.1 GCA_013139985.1 Candidatus Methanophagales archaeon
CTCCAGTCTATCTTGTAACATCTCCTTTACAACAAGCCGTAAATCATCCCCTAACCTCTCAGGCGGCACTCTTACTACATCAATCGCACTTACTTTCGTATACATCTTTCTTTTATCCTGCTTCGCCTTAATTTAGCTTACATACATATACCGGTTTGTTTTGAATTTATTTGAGCTTTTATATCTACTCTACGATTGTGATTTATCAATTCTAGCCTCCACTTCCGCAACATGTAACCGCGTAGATATTATCGCATCGGAGTTCAACGATATTGAATCTATGCCACATTCAACAAGAAACTCAGCAAATTCAGGGAAATCGCTCGGTGCCTGGCCACAAATACCTATCTTTCTTCTCGGCTTATGTGCATGTGCAACATTTATGACATGCTTCACTAACCGCTTCACCGCTTCGCTTCGCTCGTCAAATAAGCGTGCAACGAGGGCAGAGTCCCTATCCAAACCAAGTGTTAGCTGTGTCAGATCGTTCGACCCTATACTGAACCCGTCAAATACTTCTGCAAATTCATCAGCTAAAACGACATTTGAGGGGACCTCACACATCACATACACTTCCAGTCCCTTTTCGCCTTGTTTCAAGCCAAAACTCGCCATCGTCTCTATTACTCTCTTACCTTCTTCTGGCGTCCTGCAAAACGGAACCATTACCTTTACATTGGTCAACCCCATCTCTTCCCTAACTTTCTTTATCGCTTCGCATTCTAATCCGAATGCTGGTCTGAATTTATCATCATAATAACGAGACGCACCTCGCCAACCGATCATCGGGTTACTCTCCTCAGGCTCGTAGAGATATCCGCCTATCAGATTGGCATACTCATTTGTCTTGAAATCGGAAAACCGCACTATCACGTCATTAGGATAAAATCCCGCTCCTATCTTACCTATACCCATCGCTAAATTGTCAATAAAGAATTGCACCTTGTCCTCATATGATGCGCTTCGCTCGTCTATCGCTTTAATTACTCTCGCTATTTTCTTGTCCTCTACCGCCATTCGCTTTAATTTCTCATACTCTATCAGTGCCTGGGGGTGTATGCCGATATAAGAATTGATTATGAACTCCTCGCGGGCTAAACCAACGCCGTCATTGGGAATTTGACCTTGAACAAATGCATTTTCCGGGACTCCTGCATTCATCATTATCCTGGTACGAGGTCTTGGAAGGGAGTCTAGAGCCAGTTTGTCCACCCGGTATTGCAACTTGCCTTCGTATACCCGCCCTATACCCTCGGAGCAATCTACAGTGGCATCTTTTACACCCTTTAGTGCTTTTGTACCATTATCTGTTCCGATAACACATGGTGTTCCCAATTCCCTTGAAATTATAGCGGCGTGGCAGGTTCTTCCACCCCTGTTCGTGACAATAGCAGCTGCTATTTTCATTATCGGCTCCCAGTCCGGGTCGGTCATATGAGTCACCAGAACTTGCCCGGGCTTGAATTTCAGGATGCCTTTCGGATCTTCTATTATATTCACTTCACCATATCCGATTTTGTGTCCCACCGCCTCGCCTTGAGCAAGCAGTGTACCTTCCTCCTCCAGCACGTACGTTTCGGAGATCGCAAAATCCTTCTGTGAATGTACCGTTTCTGGTCTCGCCTGAACGATGAAGAGTTCATTGGTTATCCCATCCTTTGCCCATTCGATGTCCATCGGGCCGCCGTAATGGTCTTCTATAATGCAGGCCCATCTCGCCAATGTGAGCACTTCATCGTCACTCAGCATGAATCTGTTTCGCTCTTCTTTAGTTACATTCTGCTGTTTCGTCCCGGTTCCTTTATCTTTATAAACCAGTTTCTTCCTCTTCGCACCCAATTTCTTCTCCACTATCGGTCTAAATCCTTCCTTTAGTGTCGGCTTGAATACAAAAAACTGGTCGGGATTTACAGTGCCTTGCACTACGTTCTCGCCCAAGCCGTATGCACCAGTTATGAAAACCGCGTCCTTGAAACCTGATTCGGTATCTATGGAGAACATAACGCCGGAGCTTGCTAAATCCGAGCGAGCCATCTTCTGCACGCCAACTGAGAGATAGACACCGAGATGGTCAAATCCTTTATCCACGCGATAGGATATTGCCCTATTAGTAAATAATGATGCGAAGCATTCCATAACCATTTTGAGCAATTTCTCTTCACCCGTTACGTTCAGATACGTCTCTTGCTGTCCCGCAAAGGAAGCGGTAGGTAGATCCTCCGCAGTTGCACTGCTCCTCACCGCTACGTCAACCCCCGCACCATATCGCTTTTCCATCTCTCTATAAGCAAGCCTTATCTCTTCCTCTAAGTCCGCAGGACAATCAGCATCAGTTATCAGCGCTCTTAGTTTACTGCCCCTTGCAGATAAATTCTCCATATCGTGCGTGTCCAAATCCGACAGTGTATCCCTGATCTCCTCTCGTATCCCCGCTTCTTCAATTACATGTCTATATGCCTCTGCAGTGATAGCGAATCCAAAGGGTACGTTTACATCTTTTTCTCGCAGATTTCTTATCATTTCGCCCAGGGATGCATTCTTACCGCCTACCAGGGCTACATCGCCTGTTCCAACCTCATCAAACCATTTTATAAATTTCATAATTTGCCCCCCTATTTGCACTCTAAACATCTTTTTTTTTTCATACATAAAAACATACGCCACATTTTCTTCTTCTCCTGTTCATCAACCATGACTTCGCCTCTTTTCGTACTCCTTTTCTCATCAATATTCCTCGGCGAGCGCTTATCACAGAACGAGTATCTTGGCATTGGACTCCTGGTCTTCAGTG
>WSZT01000191.1 GCA_013139985.1 Candidatus Methanophagales archaeon
TTCATAACTTCGATCTTTTCTTGTGGTTTTTCGTCGTTGTTGATGACTACACTAAAACCTCTTTTCGCTAATTCTACTGCTATTGCACGTCCTATACCTCGTGAGCTGCCCGTGACTAATGCAACTTTATTTACGCTATGTTCTGCCATTTTTCTTTGCCTCTAATTCCAAGCGCCCGTGCAATCGCTAAGCTTGTCCGTTCTGCACCGTCTGTAACAAATATGGGCATAATTTTGTTTTATTTCTTTTGGTAAAGCTTTTCTTTTATCTGGTCAAACTCTTCAACTAAATAGTAAGCTTCGACTTTAAATTTCTTGGCACTTTCAACCTGAATTTTATCGTTTGATACCAAAATAGCACTCCTGATTTTGGCAGCTGCTATATAAAATGCGTCAATTGCCCTTGAGCCAGTTTCAAAGGCTGTTGAAAAAGCGATTCCATCTAAATCTTTTGTTTCGATCAAGAAAAACAGAAGTGTCAACTACTATCACCTTCTCTCCTCCAGAAATTCTTTTAGAACATCTCTTTCCACGCTTCTGCTGTATTTCTCTAATATATCTGCTATTCCCTCATGCCTTACTACTACCACTGCTTTAGTGCCGTCTTTAAGGTCAGTTTCCCTTAGTGGTTTAAAAACACCTTTCTCATAAACTACTCTTATTTCTTCCATGTTCACTCACCCCATAATATAATATCTTAGGATTTGTCAATTTAATCTTTGTGTATTTTTCAAACCAAACCATTCGGAACTCAATAGCAAGCGAATTTTGATACACTTTCTCTAAAAAGCTAGAACCAAGCGTATTATGTACTTTGTATGCAGCTCTAATTATCTTCTCCGTTATCCCTCTGTATTTGTAATTCCCCATCTGTGTTAATCTGCGTTAATCTGTGTCTATTGAATCGACGGAAGCTAATTTTTACTCGTACTGCATCTTTCAAGCATACCTTATTAACTTCTTTCAAATTCTTTTAATATCACATGCGCACCGAGGAATCTCAGCATCGGACCACCTGATGTAGGAATCTTAAAATTGAAACAAAAAACATTCCAATATGCCCACGGGAATTCCACAAATTTTTGTTCCCATATTTCCAATCCCTTCTTCTTTGGATAATAAGGATAGGATGAAACCCCTTCTAGAGACAAATCAGTTTTATTATACAATGAATTCACAGATACGATTGGATTGATTCCACCAATCCCGGATAATGCTCTACTACATCCGCAACTACAAAGAACGTAGCTTTCACATCAAATTCATCCAGCAAATCCAGCACTCTTTTCGTCGGCTCACGTAAACTTAAAAAGTCGTATCTTCCTTTCCATTTCTCAATAAATGTTTTTTTGGTAAACCTTTTTGCAAGCAAAAAGGTTTGTGTTAATCTGTGTCAATAATTAATTTTAGTTGGATATTATGCTTTCTTGAGAGATAAGAGTTCTCATTTTTTTAAAAACTCGGCATTCCGCTCTATAGCCTCCCAGTCCTCAATTTCCATTATTTATATGCTTCATCGTGATGCGTAAAGTCTAAAAAGATTACTCTGCGCTCTTTCTCGTCTATTCCATAAATATACACAGAATGTCCAATATTCATACATCTTCTTCTGCTAAGCTCTCTAAATATTCCTTGAGCTCTTCTCTGTCTTTAAATATCCTGCCGCTCTCCTTTTCCGCCTCTTCCACACTCTTTACAAACTCCTCTCTAAACAGCTCTTCCGGCGGATAAAATTGTTCCTCAAGTGCGTTAATGATGCTTCTTACAACTCTATATCTTATCTTCTCCTCTATTCTTGGAACAAGTCGCTCCACAAGTTGTTCCTCCTCAACCATTTCTTTTTCACCTCTTTCTTATTTTAATTTTTCGTTCTATACTCATTACAGACAGCGCACGCTTACCAATGCCGATCCTCTTATCACCCTTCAGAAAGTCAATTCAGATACGGCACTATAAAATAAAATAAAATAATATAAAATAAATATCTTTGGCTCCTATCCTATCCTATCTTAGCGCTCTCTCTTAAATTATACCTCACAATAAAGTTTGGTTAGCATCTATATAAATATATAAATATATAAACTATAACAACATCTGCTTTCTGTGCATTCATTGATGATGCGAAAATATGCTGTCTACGTCATGCCTTAGAACAATTAGCTTATTACTCTTTTTCTTTCCCGTGAGATACGAATAAACCGCCAGTGGTGTGTAACCACTATCTAACAGTGCCAAACACAATTCTTCATATTTTTTCAATGTAAAATCACGCATTCTCATCGCATTCTCCACTTTTATCAAGGTTATTTTTTTTGTTATGGCTTTTGAACGAATCCCATTTGACTGAAGTGCTGATCTAAGGCGAAGGCTTCTTTTATTCCCATCTCCCTCATGACAACAAAGCTCACGCAATCAGTAAAACTGAAATCTTTATCAATGAATATCCTCGGCAGCATTATTTGATTCCTTTACCATAGAGATACTCATCGTGAGCTTTTGCCAGGTCTTTCAAACCGGATTTACCTGCTTTCCCTATTTGGAAGAATGGATCGTCACTATATGCACTCATCCGCTCAAGGTATGATTTTATGGCTTTTGCCACCTCATCCTCTAACTTAGATCCCTGCTTTTGTGCGATAACTTCCAACTGCCCATAGATGTCATCCTTAATCTCAATGGCGGTGCTCTTTTCTTTTCCCATTCTCACAGCCTGTACCATTTTATCTATCTTCACCTCTTAAGAAGTAAATTTTACAGTATATAAAGGTTATTACCCGCCCTTTTTCAAGCATTTCCTTCGCCTCTAACGTTCTATCTTCAAAATCTTTAACACTCATCAACGGCTCCTTCGTCTTTAGATCTATCTTATTTTTTACACGCATGATGCAGCCAGTGACATCCAATCTCATGCCCGCTTTCAGCAATCGATCCCACCAATCCCGGATAATGCTCTACCACCTCCGCAACCACAAAGAACGTTGCATTTATATCATATCCATCCAGCATATCCAACACCCTTTTCGTTGGCTCACGTAAAGTTAAACAGTCGTATCTTCCATCCCATTTCTCAATAATTGTTTTTGTTTTGGATTAAACCTTTTTTAAAGGTTTTATGGTAAAGCTTTTTGCTTGCAAAAAAGAAGCGTAAGCATTTTTTTAGTAAAGGTTTTTGTTTGCAAAAAAGTTTAATTTAGTCTGCCACCTTGATTTTATTCGCATGTGCACTGTAACTATAAATGCTAACTTTGACTTGATACCCCAATCGGGAGAGATAATTATAGCAATCATCCCAGGATAGCCCGAACTCTTTAACATCCGCAAGTCCCAAACGACTCAAAACCTCTTTTATCAACTCAATATCTTTTTCTTCGTATTCGGCTTCGCATATCATGTCCTCTGCCCAATCAACCATCTGCTCAAGCGTAATAGAACGGTTGAGATAAGACGATATTCTATTTGCTATTTCCCTCTTAGTGACTTTTATGTTCATACCAATACTTTCTACCGCCACCTTCCAACTCCTCCCAATAAGAAAACTTTTTCTCATTTCTATCCCTCTTCCTTTCGACTTCTTCTTCCATACAAGTTATCTTTTAAGCCATCGGCAGTCAATTTTCATCTCACGTTGTATCTCCTTTTACCGCACCGTCTCCAGCCAGAATACATAATCCGGGTCTTTTAGCCAGTTCTTTAACGAAGGCGCCCACACAAACACTCCTTTCCCTTCTCCCTTCTCCAACATCTCAGCCGCTCTTTCAAATCCCCTTTTAAATATTCGCATACCTTTCGTCTCTTTTAACCTTTCTATAAGCCCCAAAAGCTTCTCCACAAGCATTCCATTTACTGTGCTTCTACCATATCTCGCATACCCCATCGCCGCCCTGTACAACGCTTTATCTAAGAATCTCAGCTTTCTCCAGTTGCCGTTTCTCAATCCCTTCTTGGAGTTCGTGAGAAGTTCATTGTATGTTAGATCTTTTGTTATCATGGTAATTTAATTTATCACTTAAGTGTTTATATAATACTTCGATTCATTCGGTAGAATATCCATCCACTTTTATCACTTCGATTTCATCCTTTGTATAATAAGGATAAGATGAAACACCTTCCAGAGACGAATCAGTCATATTATACAACGAATTAACACACACTGAAGAATCATATTTAAATCCTATCTTCTCTAACGAATCCAGCATATCCAGCACTCTCTTTGTTTGCTTACGTAAACTTAAATAGTCGTATTTCCCAGTCCATTTATCAATAAATGTTTTTTTGGTAAAGCTTTTTGCTTGCAAAAAGGTTTTATGATACCAATCTTCTATGTCAATAGTGATGGATAATGTGTTCATATTTTTTGATTTGCAGATAGCTCCCGCTGCCCAATGCCGATCCTCTTATCACCCTCAAAAAGAGTCAATTCAGATTCGGCACTATAATATAATATAATATAAAATAAATATCTTTGGCTCCTATCCTATCCTATCTTAGCGCTCTCTCTTAAATTATACCTCACAATTTCGCTATATTTCTCGCCGAATCTTTTTCATCGTCTGATAGCTCTGATACGGAGATCCAACCTTTAGAAAGCGCCATCTCTATCGCAGAAACCCCTGGTTTGTTCAACTCCCTGGCATCATCTACTGTCTCTCTGACGATTGCCCCAGTAGTTTTAAGTGAGCGATAAAAACCCACTA
>WSZT01000049.1 GCA_013139985.1 Candidatus Methanophagales archaeon
GACATGCCCGCAATTTCTGCCGCCCTACTCAATGATATTTTCTCTTCTTTATACAATTCTATTGCCATCTCGGTTTTTAGCGCAGGTCGTACCTCCAACATCGTCCTGAATGCCTCATCCAGCAACATCTCTTTGTCTTTGTAATAACCTGCACGTATGAGGCTATTTATGCCTTCCTTTATCACGTCTACGTCCATTGACATGTGTCATTTCACCTCTTTTGTGATTTTTTAAATCTCTGCTTCTTTTTCTATCTCTTGAATACACTATAATTATTGGTTTATTTAAACTTTTACATTCCTTCGATTATTTTAATTTCTTCTTCGCAAAGTGGATTTCTGGCTTTTTGATTTGGGAATACATTTCTCACAAATTCATCAGGTTACCTTTCATTCTGATTGTTCGTATTTAAATCTAAAGATTCTTTTCCACCACCTTCACCTCTTCCTCCGTCAGCCCGTACAAATCATAAACCAGCCGGTCAATCTGCGTATCAGCAATTCTTATCTGCCGCTCATAAAGCTCTTTATCTTGCTCCATTC
Organism: Candidatus Methanophagales archaeon; assembly: GCA_013139985.1. Taxonomy (GTDB): domain Archaea; phylum Halobacteriota; class Syntropharchaeia; order Alkanophagales; family Methanospirareceae; genus Methanophaga. The sequence goes on from WSZT01000049.1 coordinate 543, forward strand.
TCGCCTCGCGGTATTTCTTCTGCAGTTTGAGCATAGGATCTACCAGAGCCACAAGTTAATCGTGCATGACTTTTGGAATATCCGCTGAGTATCTTCACTATTTATTCCTTATCCTCTTCTTTCTCATCAGATGCAGCCGCAATTATCCGCATAGTCCCAGCCATGTTACCACCCGGTTTGGCTTCTAAAGGCTCAACTTGATCTGTATCTTTTTCTTTATTTCCTTCCGACATAGTATCACCCACATATTATATTTTTAGCAACCAATATTATAAACATAATATCTGCGATGATAAAAGAATAGAGAGCAAAAGTAAACCACCGCATCCGATTTTTGAATTTATTAAAATTGTATTCATAAGCTTCTTTAAAGTGATATAGAAAATCTTCAAAAAGCGTTTCTTCATTCATCCGCCTTAATTCATCGAATCTCTCTTGTTCAAATATATTTAGATCCTTATAATCCGTTGGATGAAAAATTAAAATGTTTATAACCAATGAAATAAATAAAAAGCCAACAAGAAGGCTTAATAATAATATATCTACATTTGAGGGTTGCCATCCCTTCAGAAGCAAAAATAATGCCATTGTCAAAATAATTGAAAGAGTGGCTAAAATAATGCCTATAAGTGCCATGTTTCGGGCATTAAGGTTGAAAATGTTTTCCAGCATTCGTTCAAAGACTTCGTTCCCTCGGTCAATAAGTAGTTCATAACGGTTTCTTTTTTCTTCTTGCATTTTTTTCATCTCACCCCCTCACCTTCCACCACCTTCACCTCCTCCTCCGTCAGCCCGTACAAATCATAAACCAGCTTGTCAATCTGCACATCAACAATTTTTATCTGCCGTTCATAAAGCTCTTTATCTCGTTCCATTCCCGTCTCGTGGTTTTTCTTCTGGAGTCCGAGCAGGTTATCCACCAAAGCTACGAGTTTATCGTGCTGAGCTTTTTCTGATAAGTTTGTGAAGTGATGGGACATTTTTTATTCTCATCTATTTATTATTTATTCTTTTAAATTTTTCAAATGCATCTTTTAATTCGGGATAGTTTTCCATGCAAATTCTTTCCGCTAACGGCAACCAATCACCACTGATAGTTTCCTCCAACTCTCCGATATTCCTGATGACATCGTCAACATATCTTGGCAGGTATTTTGTCACTGCCGCGCCCAAGCACCATAACCAGATCATTGCTTCTTTATCTCTACTTACCTGACCAACATGCGTTAAGTGCCCCGCGGCATCAACTAGTATATCCCCTACTCCTTTCTCTGCAGCTTTCACACCAATATCACTCAGCCCCTTAAGCACTTCTACAATTACCGCATCCTTAAAGTCACCTCCAACTTCAATTTCTTTTGATGTTTCAGTTGCAATAAATCTTAAACCGTCTACTATCCCTCTTGTTGAATTGTATTTAAATCCCTTCTCAACACTTTTAAGTCCTATATTTTCCAATGCATAAACAACCTGAAGAGTTACATACCAAAATTTCTTTTCCGCAGATTTTAGACCACTCCTTGATAGAACGCTTGAAATAGACGATATTACATCTTCACGAGATTCCTTAATTGCAATTTCACCCATCTTATTCAACTCCCCGATTTTGTTTATAGCCCTCTGCTCATATCCTTCTCGAATTGCTGCCGGGATCTCCTCGTCTAGATTTTTTATCCCACTATCGTACTTCAGCAAGTTATTAACACCTATCAAAAACGGAAGCAATGAAAAGACGCAGGAACTTGCAACAACAATCGACAAAGGTACACCCCATTTCCAAAACCCAAAATCGAGAACTAAAAGCGGTGCAATAATGCCAATTCCAAAAAGACTCATTAACAACTTGGTTTCAAGTCTAAATATAATCTCATCCATCGCCATGTATCTTTTCGTCATCTGTGCTATTACTAATGTAATCGTAAACACCAACGCAAGTATAGCAGCCAAGCTTTGAGAGATCGCACTTAATATATACCTTGCATTCTCTGGACATTCGTCCGGAGGGGCGCAATATAGGATTAAAAAGACTACCAATGTTGGAATTATGCAATAAATCCAGTATTTATATTTCATCCATTTATATCTCATTTCACTCTTCTTCCACAATTCCAATCTCCTCCTCCGTTAGCCCATACAACTCATAAACCAGCCTGTCAATCTGCGCATCAACAATTCTTATCTGTCGTTCGTAAAGCTCCTTATCTTGTTCCATTCTCGCCTCATGATGTTTCTTTTGCAGTTCGAGCATGCTGTCAACCAAAGCTACAAGTTTAGCGTGCTGCGCTTTTTCAGTTGGGTTTGAGAAGTCTATGGTGGAGATTGGAAATTTCTTCGCGTCCTGAATGAGAATTTTCTGAAATACTCGCTTAGATTGATCAAGAAATCTATTGCGATGGTAGAATGTCATCAGTCTTGAGTTGACAAGCGCAAGGAGAAAATTTAGTGAAACATTAACTTTAGGCTTCAGTAGTAAGTTAAATCCTATCTGGGCATTGTAAAACTCTTGCTCGGTGTAACCAGCAAAAATCCTTGGCGGTTCTCCACTAACAATTTGGCGGACGATTATTCTGGGTTGGATAAAGAATCGCTGCTCACGCTGAGCACCCAACCATTTTCCGTAACTGATCCATTTTCCACTTTCCCAGCTAATCCTGTAACGGCTCACATCAGCACCAGAAAGTAATGGCTTAAATGTCTCATCTTT
>WSZT01000079.1 GCA_013139985.1 Candidatus Methanophagales archaeon
TAGTTCCTGCGGCAGTGCCGAGTTCTGCCGATGCATCTGCCTTCGCCTCTTCCATCCTGATCTTCTCCGTCATTCGCTGCACCGTTAAATCCACATCACTAATCTCGCCATCTATTCCTGAGAGCGCGTCATTAACTCTCTTGGATGCTTTTGCCATCGCATAATCTGATTTTAAATCAGTTCGCTTATCGGCAAATCGCTGTATTTTCGCCGTTAAATCTACCTGTTTGTCCTTCAGCATCCTCACTTTCTTCTCCATATCCGCAACGGATTGCTGAAGCATCGGTATCCTTTCTCTTGCTCTGTTCTCTTCCTCTAACAGTTGTGTTGCTGCACTGTTCAGTTGTTCCACTTGCATTTCCGCTTTCTCCTGTTTCGCACCTTCTAACTCCGGCAGTTTCTCCTCCAATGCCAGAGCTCTTTTTCGGTAGTCCAGAGCACGGTTATGCACAGATAGCGCCTTCTTCTGCACTTCATTTAATTCACGCTTTTTCAGGTTCTTCGCTGCTATCGAATCTCGCACTGCGACATCTACCTTCTTCTTCTCTTCTACTAGTTTCTCGTATGCGTAGTCAAGTTGTTCGTCGGGATCTTCAAATCGCTCTATCACTTTACTGGTCTTCGCTTTAGCCACATTTGAAAACCTATTAAACAATCCCATTTTTTATTTTAGCCCCCTACCTAATAAAGTTCCAAACTCCTATTTGATATTTCATTACCCTTATATACCTCCACCCTTGCCCCAACAGGCTTTTCTATGCTGAGTATTTCATCGGTTCGATCAATCTCGCAGTCCGCATACGTTACCTGCGATCCCGCAGTAATACTCCAGGGGAAAGACCCTTCTACCAGGACAATCTGTGCTTTTCCTACTTCGTTCACTTTCACCTTTTCGCCTTGAAAGTCGAATACAGCACCTTCTTTTAATTCCCCGGGGTCCGGCGCATCTGTAGACTCGACTTCGTTAAGTAACTCAAGTGTTGTCCCCTCCTTTGATAACCATTTGTGCTCTTCCGTATCCGAGAACTCTAAATAGAACTCTTCCCACTGTCCGCCACCCCAATCATATACCAGTTTTCCAAGCACAGTGAAATCTAATCCATCTATCGTTCCGATACAGCCTTCATGTAATTCCGCTGATTTCGTATCTGAACTATCTTCACGCTGCTTCTTCCTTTTATCCTTTCTTATTTCCACTATCCTCTTACTTCGTCCGAATAAACCCATTGTCAACCTAAGCTTTCTTTTAACTATATATTGTTTATATCCTATTAAAGACTTACGTGCCGGATTGAATGGCTGCATCCCGAAAGACAGTTTGAAAACAAAAACGATGGGCTTTTATATCTTTAGCTTCATAAACATAATATTGAGTGTGATTAAACATGCAAGTAGTAAAAATAGGGTTTGTAAAACTAGGAAACATAGGCGCTTCAAGGATAGTCGATTTGTTGCTGGACGAGAGAGCAGATAGAGAAGATATAGATGCACGGGTGTTGGGGACAGGGGCGAAGATGACGCCAGAGCATGCGGCAGACACTTCTCGGTTGTTAGATTGGGACCCCGATTTAGTAGTGATAACCAGTCCCAATGCCGCACTTCCCGGACCTAAGCGTGCACGTGAGATGGTGAAAGAGAAGGGTAAACCCTGCATCGTTATCTCTGATGCACCGGCAAAAAAAGCGGTGAATGATTTGAAGGAGAATGGGTACGGGTACATTATAATACCCGGAGATCCGATGATAGGGGCGAGAAGAGAGTTTTTAGACCCCGTAGAGATGAGCCTGTTCAATGCCGATGTACTCTCAGTTCTAACGATAACAGGGGTAGTGAAATTGCTGCAGGAAGAGCTTGATGCTGTTATAGCTGCGATAAGGAAAGGTGGCGATGTGAAACTACCTCAGATTATAGCCACCGTGGAGAAATCGGTAGAAAGGGCTCAGTTCTCAAATCCTTATGCAAAAGCAAAAGCCATCGCCGCTTATAGCATGGCAGAGAAGGTAGCCGAGCTGGATGTGAAAGGGTGCTTCATGATGAAGGATCCCAAAGAATACGTGCCAATAGTGGCGGCAGCACATGAACTATTAAGAGAAGCTGCAAAGCTCGCCTATGAAGCGCGGGATATGGAAAAGCAGACAGACAGCTTAGTTCGTATGCCACATGCTAGAACAGGGGAGATATTGAAGAAGGAGAAGTTACTGGAGAAGCCGAGTGCGTGATCTCCCTTTTTTTTCTTTTTTTTCTTTTGAATATGCGCAATAAAGCGTGGAAAATATCATTTCCGAATCTATTCAGAGTTCGTGATAACCAATTTTAAAAATTAGATTATGGGCCCGATGCGATTTGAACGCATGACCTTCGCCTCGTAAAGGCGACGTCATAACCAACTAGACCACGGGCCCACTATAAAGATATTTTATTTTATATCTTTAGATACAATAATTTATTAGATTAAAAAGTTACTTACGTCAGAGGATGTAAAGAAAAATGCGAGGTGGATTTAGAAAAGGAATGGGCTTGAGTCCCAAGAAATTGAACCAGATGATGAAACAAATGGGCATAAGTGTAGAAGAGATGGACGATGTAGAGGAAGTAGTGATAAAGACAGCAGATGCTGAACTCGTTTTTGCGGAGCCTGAAGTTTCTGTTACGGATGCCCAGGGATCGAAAGTGTACCAAATAACAGGTACGCCGGTAGAACGCCCAAAAGCAGAATCTGAACTTGAAGTTTCGCAAGAGGATGTGGAAATTGTGATGGAAAAGGCTGGGTGCAGTGAAACAGAAGCGAAAGCGGCGTTAACCGAAACAAAAGGTGATTTGGCAGAGGCAATATCCAAGCTTTGTGTAGAATGAATTTAATTCAGCCGAAACGCATTGGAATGGTATGTAGGGGCGAACCCAAAACTGTATCCGTATTAAAGGAGTTGATTGAGTGCGTTGAGGGCAGTGCAGAAGTCATACTTGAGGAAGAGATAGCGTACAAGCTCAAAAAGCAGGGTATGAGAATAGAAGATATGGATGTGGATTTCTTAATCTGTGTTGGTGGTGATGGCACAATATTAAGGGCACTGCATTCTTTGAAAAGCCCCATACCTGTGCTGGGTATAAATATGGGTGCTATCGGATTTTTAGCAGCGGTGCAGCCAAAAGACTGTATTCCGGTACTTACAGAGCTATTAGATGGGTTTGAAGTCGAGCGTAGGGAACGGCTTTCGGTGGAACTAAAAGGTAAGAAGGAGCGGATACCTTATGCAATGAATGAAGCGGTGGTAATCACGTCAAAACCAGGGAAGATGCTACATTTTGCCATCTTTTTGGATGATGAGGAGTTAGAAGAGTTAAGAGCGGACGGTGTTATTTTTGCAACTCCCACCGGGAGCACGGCGTATGCAATGTCCGCCGGCGGGCCCATTGTAGATCCAAAGGTGAATGCAACCCTAATAGTGCCAATTGCACCTTTCAAACTTTCCGCAAGGCCTACGGTCGTTGATATAAAAAGAAGGATAGGCTTAGACCTTTTTGGTGTGAAGGATGCAGAATTAGTCATAGATGGGCAGTTCTACATGGGACTGGAGAAAGAAGATGGGATTAGCATTACGCGCGGTGAACCCGCTTTTTTTGTTAAAGTGCAGGACAATCATTTCTTAAAACTCGGTGATAAATTACGAAGCGAGGGCGGGAAATGAAAAGATTAATATGCCTGGAAATTGAAGGTTTTTTTGTGTAAAGAAGAGGAATGAAAATGAGGAAAATGTCATCCCTGATGTTGAGTGATAAGAAGGTTGTGGACACGGAGGGCGGGGAGATGGGAGTGTTACATAACATAGTAGCAGATGCGGAAACCGGTATACTGACAGAACTCGTGGTTAAACCTGCTGCTGAGCTTGACACAAGCAAGTTCAAAACGGATGACGGTTATCTCTTTATATCTTTTGATACCGTTACAGCAATAAAGGATGTTATAGTAGTGGATATTAAGCTGATACGAGAACAGGCTCGGGCTGCATCAGCTCAAAAATCAGTGGATTTTTGAGCAATTGCTGACTACGGGCGTGACGGGATTTGAACCCGTGATTTGCAGCTGTCTCCCTTTTTTTTTGATCGAACTTATGCGACAAATTTGTTAGGAGGCTGCCGCCATATCCTAGCTAGGCCACACGCCCAACGGGAAGTTTCATCCTTAGGAGAAAGAAAAGTTTATTAAAGAAAAACCCTTTTCTTTTTTTGTTAATGCTTTTCACTCAATGAGTGCGATCAGCATTTCTTACTATATATAGATATGACGGAGTTGCAAAAAAACCTGGAAAAGGCAGCGGAGATAATAAAAAGGCATGAATATGCAAGAGTGATTTCGCATTACGATGCAGATGGGATAACATCCGTGGCGATTATTTGTACGGCCCTGTTTCGAAGAGGGATACAGTTCCATGCGACTATCGTAAATAAGGTAGAACAGACACTCATACAAGACTTAAATGAGGGGCTCGTTATATTCTGCGACATGGGCACGGCACACACGGATTTGATATTAGAGCATCTTAAAGAGAAGGATGTGATAATCATAGACCATCATGTACCCTTAGCATCTGTCCCAATTCCGACATCCCCTACATCATCCTTTGTACTCGTAAATCCGTATTGCTCTAGCGAGCAGAAAGAAGAAATAGGCGGTGATATTTGCGCCGCAGGTATCTCTTATCTTCTGGCAAGGTGCTTATCAACTGACGCTAATAATAACATAGATCTTGCAGGACTCGCGGTAGCGGGGTCATTAGGGGATAAGGTGGCACTGGATAGTGGAATAAACAAATTGATTTTGGACGAAGGAATAAATGAGGGAGTTATCTCGGTTAAAAACGGGCTAAAGCTCGGCGACGGTAAAATACGTGATTTGATTATTTTCGCGACCGATCCATATATCCCACTTGCAGGTAGGGATGAGTGGGTGGATGCCTTTTTGGATAAGGTAGGTATAGAAGGCGATAAGGATATAAACGATTTAGATGCGGGCGTGGAAAGGCAATTAGCCGATGCTTTGTTGGCGCTATCGAAAGAATCATCAGCCGGCATCAGTGAGGACGCTCTGGTGGGAGAGACGTACATTTTAAATTCCGAGGTGGTGAAAAACAGCCTGGATTTTATGCGATTGGTGGATGCTTGTGGTCGGTTTGGAAAAGCAGGTATTGGGATAGGGCTGTGCCTACGAGAGGCGAAACTGATAGAAGATGCAACTTCGCTACACATGCAGTTTCAAAGCAAACTTGTTTCTGAGTTGGGTAGAATAGAAAGTGAGGCAGAAGTTCTAAAAGAGCTACAAAATATGTTCTATTTCTATGTGCACGAGACGGGCGTAACTGGCGTTTCGTCTGGAATCTTAGCTGAATATCTACACATCGAGAAGCCGGTAATTGCGTTAAACAAGAAAGACGGAACAGAGGACGGTAAAAGGTCGGAAACGAGAATATCCGCACGATGTAATAAAAAACTTGTTGCAAAAGATGGTGGAATAGACCTTTCTAAGGCGATGGAACAAGCATCAAAAGAAGTAGGTGGCTTTGGTGGTGGACATCCGGTTGCCGCGGGTGCGTCCATTCCCAAAGGGTCCGAAGGAGAGTTCATAGCTGCTCTCGATCGGATATTAGGCGAGCAAAACGCTAGCTGATTTTAGATGCTTTTCTTGTATCTTCACAAAAATCGGTGGGTCTTTTTTTGAACCAACAAGGTAAAACAAGAAAGAAGAAAAAATTATGAGAAATGACTAGCTAAAGGAATCACAAAATTTGAGAGGTTTACCAATGTGTGCTTATTATCCTGAATCAAAAGTTGAAATTAACGGGTTTACAGCAAAATATTATGATATAATATTGGACTTTGTAACCTTTGGTGTATATTCTTCGCTCATACAAAAAGCGATTCGGTTAATGTCTATCAAATCTAACGATCGGATTATTGATTTAGGTGCGGGTACGGGTAGGAATGCATGTTTGATGATGACGTATCTCTCTACAAAAGGAGAGTTGATAGGACTGGATATTTCTAACGCGATGATCGCCCAGTTTAAAAGGAAGTGTGCCGGTTTACTCAATGCTAAAATTATCAATCAAAGGATTGATAAACCTTTGCCCTATGAAGATGAGTTTGACAAGGCTTTTATCTCTTTTGTATTGCATGGATTCCCGCAGGAGGTCAGAAGACAAATCATCAGAAATGCCTTTAAGGCATTAAAAAAGCATGGTGAATTTTTCATCTTGGATTACAACGAGTTTTCACTAAAGGAAAAGCCTTCTTATTTAAAGATTCCTTTCAAGCTCATAGAATGCCCTTATGCATTTGATTTTATTGAAAAAGATTGGCAACAAATATTGGCCAAAGAGGGATTCAACCGTTTTGAGAAACATCTCTTCTTCGGTGGATACGTAAGACTCCTTAGGGGGGGTGAAAGTATGCTCTCATGATTAATTAAAACATGAATGAAAGACGTGGCCGGAAATGCTAAAGCTCATAGTACAAAACGAAAACTTAAATAATAGAAAACGATCTAAGTTAACAGCAATACAATATATTAAAATAGAAATAAGAAAAATGAGCGCTAACTCATCAAAAGCACAAGACCCACTAACTATTTTGAACTCCGTGTTCAATCACCACACTTTCCGTTCACGCCAGGAAGAAATAATTAGTAACGTATTAGCCCAAAAGAACACTTTAGCTATTTTACCCACGGGTGTTGGTAAATCCATCTGTTTTCAAATACCCGCATTGATATTTGACGGTTTAACAGTGGTTGTAAGTCCATTAATCGCCTTGATGAAGGACCAGGTAGACAATCTAAAGAAGCACGGCATCTTTGAAGCTGCATATATCAATTCCATGCTCGATCAAAGCACGAAGGAACGGATACACGAACTTTTAAAAGAGTCGAAATTGAAGATGCTCTATGTCGCCCCCGAAACATTCGTAGATAATAAACTGATGAGTATATTGAAGACGTGCAATATCAGTTTAATAGCGATAGACGAGGTGCATTGCATTTCCGTCTGGGGACATAACTTCAGACCGGATTATTTACGGCTGCAGCGGGTGATCGCGGATTTACACAATCCACCACCACCTGTACTCGGATTGACCGCCACCGCCACAAAAACAGTTGAAGAGGACATACAAAAGCAATTGGGCATCGAATGTGATGTGTTTAAAGATAGCTTTGACCGAAAGAACCTGCTATTTTCCGTTATTCCTATGAAAAGCAGTAATAGAAAAGAATTGAGTTTGAAACGACTTTTAGGACAACTCAAAGGCTCCACTATCGTGTACGTTAATTTTACAAAAACCGCGGAATGGCTAGCCACATATTTGGCTGATTCCGGATTGAGTGCATCTTATTATCACGGTCAGATGAGGGATAGTGAAGAAAGGAGAAGGGTACAGAACGATTTTATAAACGGGCGAACACGAATCGTAGTCGCCACCAATGCTTTTGGTATGGGTATTGACAAAGAGGACATAAGGGCGATAATACATTATAATTTACCGAAATCTATTGAGAACTATTATCAAGAGGTAGGTCGTGCAGGGAGAGACCAGAATATCTCTAATTGCATCTTACTTTACTCAAAAGGGGATGAAATACAGTTACGGAAGTTGATTCAGCGCAATACGCCATCTGAGGAGCAAATTGAAGCTGTGCTCGATCTGTTGACACAAGGAGAGGGCGATTTGATCTATGTGAATGTGAAGCGGCTAGCAAACGAGTTGACGCTGGACGAAGTCCCCATTAGATTGATCTTACATAATCTTGAGCGGTTGGGCGCGCTAAAAACCTATTTCAAGATTTTTAAACGCGCTGTGGTGAGTGTGCAGCATGCTGATTTTGGATCGCTAAAATATCGCCATGATGCAGAGAAGATATATAAAAATGCGTATTTTAATGCGTCCTTAAATAGGTGGATGGACCTGGACATGTTGAGTAGTGCCGTTCAAATATCCGTTCCGCGGATAAACAATGTGTTGCGTGAGTTGAAGACCGCAGGAATGATAGAACTTGTAGAGCGTGATTTCTGCACGCCGGTCAAAGTCTACCCGGGCATAAAGGATGTGGACATAATGGACCTTCTTCAAATCCTTCTCCGATTAGAGACTAACAGCATGAAAAAGATAGACACGATAGTGGAATATGTAGAGAGCAGAGAGTGCAAGAGGAAGTTCATTTTGAATTATTTCGGTGAAGACTATGACGGAGTTTGCAATGCATGCAGTGTTTGCAATCCGCTTTTAAGTCTTATTGACGATGGTTTTGAGCGTAGCACCGAGCCACAACCCAAATTGAGCCCCGCTACCGGAGATGCGGAGTTATTAGAGGGAAGTGCAACAATCGCTTTTAGTATCCTCGAATTATTAAGAACTCTGGACTTTCACGTGGGTCGAACATTCCTGGCCAACATATTAACCGGATCGAAATCAAAGCGGATATTGGATCAGAATCTGCAAGAATCTCGCTACTATGGCATCTTGAAAGGGTATACAGCAGAGGAAGCAAGAACGATTATTGATCAGATGATAGCAAAAGGATATTTGATTACCAAACAGGGTACTTCGAGCTATCCAAGACCTCAATTATACCTCACCGCGTTGGCCGAGAAGGCGTTAAAAGAGCAGATACCAATAGAGTTGCAGTTGCCCGTGAAGAAGGTGGAAATATGCGAAACGGGTAATTTAACCGTGCTGGAAGCGTTGAAGGAGTGGCGGAAACGAATTGCCGCTGAGAACAGTATCCCCGCATATTGCGTTTTTCATGATAGCACTTTAATCGGTATAGCAAATCGCTTACCGAAGACAACTCAGGAGTTGCGAACTATAAGAGGGATTGGAGAAAGGAAAATTGAGAATTATGGTGATGAGATATTGAAGATAGTGGATGAAGTAGAATAATAGACATGAAACATTTAAAGGGCGATGAATGGTACCTGTGGAGAAGACACAGCGATAAGAAAAATGATGAAAAAGTTAATTATATACACAGACGGTGCTTGCAGGGGTAACCCAGGACCCGCGGGCATAGGCGTTGTGATATGCAATGAATCGGGCGAGATAGTAAAAGAATATAAAGATTTTATTGGTAACGCAACCAACAACATTGCTGAATATAGGGCATTGATAAAAGCATTAGAGCTGGCGAGTGATTTTTCCGTAACCCGACTTGAATGCTTTTCGGACAGCGAGTTGATGGTTAGACAACTTAATGGTGTATACAGAGTTAAAGACGAAAAATTACACAAATTGTTTCTTCTGGTAAGAGAAAAAGAGAGAGGTTTTAAAGGGGTAACATATAGCCACCTGCCGAGAGAGAAAGGGCTTATAAAAAGGGCAGATAAATTAGCTAATCTCGGAATAGATGACAAAAAATAATTGAGAAAATGAGAACAGGTGCTTTTCAGAAATGAAAAATGTCCCTTAAACAACCGGATAGAGTGAATACCTATCACACATGTTTAGGAGTAATTTTCGCTATGACGACCCTACGTTCATTTCTCCAAGGTCTTCACGATAAAGTCCATAACGGCAGCTAAGTTATGTTCCTTTGACTCCTGGATGTTTTTCTCTGAAGCGACATGTTTGTGGTGTGGATAAGTTCGCAAGTGCATCCAATGCGGGGCGTTGTCCCATCTAATGAGCAATTCACCTCCCTTTTGCCAGTGATAAGAATATTTACGTTCCCTACCAAAGGTGTAATCGCGGACATGAAGCATGGAACCATCAATAAACAGCACAATGATAACAATCTCTGTGGAATCTCCTGCGACTCGAAATCGTTTCACTTCATAGTTCTTAATGAACCCGCGGTATTTTTGAATGGACGGAATCATTTTGTAGATTCATACCTCAGTTGCGAGAGCGTCGAGCCCCTGCACTTCTTGGCTCCAGAACTTTCGAGCTTCCTCTGCGAAACGCCAAGCAAGGTAGTCGTCCCAGAGCTCAAAGCTTTCCTTTTCGCCACCCTCCGCATTTCTTTTAAATTCCTCAAAATCACCATATTTACGTTTGAATATCCCGCATTCCTCTTCAAATTCGCTCAATTTTGCTTTGGCGAGAAGCATAGCGAAAGAAAATACCGCATCATCAAGACTACTGAAGCCTGCCCCCTTAAAGATTCCCCGTGCCCTTTGCATAACCTCAGACATACGTTTAGGTTAGAAACCATCACTTAAAAGTTTTTCCTCTTTAACTAACGTTTGGAGCAGAAGACCGCTTTTTGATGGCGCTGTTAGCATCTGTCCTCTTGTACCCTTTAACCCACACACCTAAAACATACACAAATATTTAACTCCCTCATGCACTAATACATATTAGAAAGATGCACTGGTCTAAAGTAATTGCAAAGGAGATCGTAGATAGTAGGCGCGAGACTAAGCATGTTGTCGCTACGGGTATTACACCTTCCGGCGCTATACATGTGGGTAACCTGCGCGAGATAATCATTGGAGATGCGGTGCATACTGCTCTCAGGGACATGGACGTGGATGCGAAACTAATCTACGTCGCTGATACTTTTGACCCTTTACGAAGGCGATACCCGTTCCTTCCCAAGGATTACGAAACGCAAGTGGGCAAAACTTTGTCCGAGATCCCGGACCCCGAAGGATGTCATTTGTCCTATGCCGACCATTTTCTACAGCCGTTCCTTGATTCTCTCGATCTCTTAGAGATAGAAGTAGAGATTTACAGGGCGGACGAGCTGTATAAGTCAGGGCTGTACGTAGACGTAATAAAGGAAGCGTTTTTGAGAAGGGATGACATATCACGAATATTGGAGGACGTTTCGGGACGGCAAATGCCCAAGGACTGGACACCGTTTAATCCGATCTGTGACGCTTGTGGCCGAATCACATCCGCAATTGTAACCGGTTATGACATAGAGAAGGAGGAAGCGTATTACGAATGCGAATGCGGGAACAATGGCGTTGCCTCGTTTACCGGCGGCGGTAAATTGACATGGCGTGTGGATTGGGCGGCAAGATGGAAGATACTTGGGGTTACTATCGAGCCCTTTGGCAAGGATCACGCCGCACCCGGTGGCTCTTTTGACACAGGAAAGCGAATAGCCACAGAGATTTATAATTATGATGCGCCTTATCCCATCCCCTTTGAACATATCCACTTGAAGACCCAGTCAGGAGAGGGCAAGAAGGCCAAAGTTACTTCTATGTCTTCATCTAAAGGAACGAACATCCCGGTGCATGCGATAGTAGAAGCAGTGCCACCTGCGATTTTAAAGCATGTTATCGTGCGTGTGAGACCTGATAAGCATATTGAATTTAACCCCGCTCTACCGCTACTGTACCTTATAGACGAGTATGAGCGAGAGATAGTCGGTATAGGCAGAGGCGTTGCGGGAGAAATACCATTCCGGCATCTATTGACACTGGTTCAAATTGCACGGGGTGAATTCTCTATTCTTCTTGAAGTCATCAAAAGGAGCGGCTATGCCATTCACGGCGATGACGAGGAACTAGAAGAGATACGTAAAAAAGCGGGATATGCAGAGAACTGGCTGCGGACGTATGCGCCTCCGAGTCTAAAGTTTGAATTGCAATTGGATGTGCCGACAGAGGAACTAAAGCAATTGTCCGAGCTGCAAAAGAAGGCGTTGGGGAGCTTAGCACAGGAGATACAGGATGGCATGAACGCTGAAGATTGGCATAATCTGATATACGATGTTGCTTCCGCAACAAAGATGGAGACGAAGGAGCTATTTCAGGCTATATATATGGCGCTCTTGAAAAAGCCTTCGGGACCTCGTGCAGGTTGGCTACTTGCATCTTTAGACTCAGAATTCCTGCGCAGTCGATTCGAATCTGCGGCTGTGAGTATGGGTTGTGCAGCTACGTAACCACAATATCTCCCACTTCTCGATCATGCATGTCCTTTATATAAGCCATTGTGCCAATAAAGATCCGGCCTATCGTATAGATTAGAACTGCTACATACAACAAGCACACAAGGATGAACAACCACAATATATAATTCCATTCGCCTTTTAGTCCGTAGAAATCCTCTTTTGTATTGTTGGCCATAAACACCTCACCAGCTACCCGGTACTTCTTTGATGCGTCCTGTAAGTTTTGCTGGGCTAACTCATAGTTCGCAGAAGCCGTATCGTAGTCATAAGGATTTAAAAGCAGATGCAAGTCCCAGATTCTAACTAGGTTTTTATCCTTCCCTTCAAATATCTCGTGTTCCGCATCAAACCGCAGATCGTTTGCAGCACTCACTAATTCATCATGCTTGTCCATGAGCATGGAGCCCTCATAGACGCATTCTAAGCGCTTCTCTTTGTCACCGAGCAGACCATAGACCATAGCTGCAAGTTGATAAGAGAGAGCAGCTTCGAGCACATTCTCTTCTGCCGTTAAGCCGCGTATATCATCCTTTGCTACTGCGTGCACCACGGCATTGTTTATGTCCCAGCCGCGCAATTCAAGCATCTTCGCCTCGTCCTTCAATACCGCTTCCGTTGTCATATCCGCACCCGTGGAAATAGCATGTGCATGGTTCGATAGATCCCTATTGTACATATCCGAATTAGAGTCTACAGAGGATAGAGATACCGAAGCAACCAATAAGTTCTCTACCGCTTTATCGTATGCCCTCTCGTCTGTGAATACAATAGCATCATTCAAAGATGATAGAAGAGCGAGCGCACCCTTTGTCAAGATAGGTATCCTTTTCCAGTCCACTTCCTTTATTTCACTTCCCCCTACAAGTTCCAATAGCTCTACCCCGTTTGATATTATAGCCTCTGTAGAGGATGGATAACGAGTATAAAGCGGACTGTTTCTAAATGACCTGAACTCATCAACCATCATCGAGATATTCATTGGCACTATCTTCGCCTTGACCTCTATTCTCTTCGCTTCTATCTCAGAAGCACTAAGATCACAATCCCACGTATAGTCCTTCGGCACAGCCTCCAAGCCAGGTTCTATCGTGACCGTAATATTTCCTGACTCGCCAGGTGGTATTATAGAAAAATTCTTATCGTCTTTTATCCAAAGTTTACCATATTCGCCTTTAGGGAAAAGACGTAGATTCCGCACCGGCTTATAAAGATAAATCTCTGTTATTGTTAGGTTCATCTCTCGCTTCTCATAGCCTTGCTCTTTCAGCTCTAAAGGTCCGAAATCGATGGCTGGCTCCGCAGGCCAAAAATAATCGGAATCAGAAGAAATGTTAAATCCTACCGGCCATAATATCTTTATTGCTATGTCCACCGTTTCACGACCTGCCGCCCCAGCGTCTATTTGCAGTCTTCCGTGATGTGTCCCTTCTGAAGCATAATAAGGTGCTGTGATCTGAATCTTAATATCTTCATCCGCCTTACCATCAACTTCGACCAATCTGGAATAGACACTTATAATCTTCATATCTAGCTCTCGTGGCTCGATGATTTTACTGGTGAAATTCATCGGCTCATCGCCTTCATTTGTCACTCGCACATAAATGGCCTTTTCATATTCCGGTTTTGTTCCCCTTGGCTTATCAAACTTTATTTCCAACTCTTCATCGTCAAGCTTGCCAAGCTTCGCCGGCATTAACATGTATACTTCGACATCTATCATGTTTGGACTTATCTGGGTATTGCTTGTGGTTGGCGATAGTGAAAAGGACCATGAATATCGGTTGTGATCCGGCCTTCCTGGAGTTAGAGTGAAATGGATTTCCGCGGACCAGCCTTTTTTTATCTGTAGTTCTGTTTTATCCGTTTTAAGCCACTCATTTCCTGTTTTCTTTGCTATTCGTATGTTGACATCTTTATAGCCAAATGTCTCGCGGATCGTGACCGTTTCCGTGGGCTTGTCTGTTCGACGAACCCTTCCAAAATCTATTGAGGATGGCGATACCTCAAGCATTGCATAGTGGGTTATTGATACATAGATGACAACCCGCGTATCACCTACATTGATCGTAAATGGTGTGCGCGTTTCATCTTTGCCAGATGGTGATGCCATGACGCTAAACTGTACGCTGGTGGACGTCTTAGAGCCACAGGTAAAAGAAGAAGGGCCGGTAATGGTTATATGCGGGGGGGTAGAGGGAATGATTATATTACCGAGAACAGTGGCATTTTGATTATTAGTAATAGTAAAGGATACTGTCTTCGTATTATCTACGGTCTGTCCGAATGACAAACTCACATCTCTATGTGAGGGACTTACTTCATACGCACTCACACTCTGTAGAGAGCACAAAAGAGCTAAGAGTACAATAGCTACTATTGTACTCTCAAACAATAAGCTCTTCGCCCAACCTCGTGTCATCTAATTCCTCACCCCATTTCTTGAACTCCTGCCATAATATAACGACAATGAATGAAAGGATAAGAAGATAAATCCCGACTCGCAGAAGCGCATCAAGCATCAACCTTTGATAAGCATCTTTTATCTCTTCCTCAATCCCTTTTACATTCTCCAGTTCTTTATCATTATGCCTCTCATATAGCCCCTTCGCGCTCTCAAACGAATCACGCGCTTTTAGTATACTCATGAAATCGGAACCAAAGAATTCAGAAGATTGTGCTATTGCCTTATCACGCTGCACCCTAGCAGCATTTATGTATTCCGATGCACTTTTCATATCCCGGTCGTAGATCCTTTCATTTCGCCTCGACTCGAACGCCATCCTGCTCGCATCACTGGGCATGCTTCCTTTCTCGTATGCAATCGAACTTCTTCGCTCATAATCTAGTTTCAGCTTCGTTTCGCCCGTATTCCTCGCCGCATCTTCGAAGAATTTGGCTTCCGCACGATAAAAACGCGTAAGTGCAAGCATAGAAAGCATAGGTATTCCATTTCTTTCCGCGTTCGGATATCCATTGAGCGCATTTATGGAGATGTCTATTCTATCCGCAGCTTCTACCGCATTTATATGGTCAAAGGGGTCAGAACTTTCGCTTTCGTTTACCATTAGTTCAAAATCATCAATGATTCTGAGCAAAATATCCACCCACGCTTTTGTACTTGCGGTTACCTCCCGGCTATCCAAGCCCTGTATTATCGTCTGCATCTTGGTCTTTGCAAGCTGTAATTCGCCATAATCGTCAAATAATCCGGGATTATCCTGCGATAAAATATCCTCTAGTAGCCCTCTCTTCAACTCATCTGACCCGGCCACGATCGTGGCAGAAGAGAGGAATATGACGATGCCCAGTAGTTTTATCAACAGAACCAAACTTTGCCGCTTCATCAGAAAACAATAAGACTCAGATGCATTTATATATGTGCCCTTTCAATTAGAGAAATAATTCATAAAAATTACAAAAGGATAAAATGGCATACATATTGATCGGAATAGGAAACGCAGGAGTGGCGATTCTCGATCCCTTGTTAGAATATAAAGAGATAAAAAACGCTAAGCCAATCGTTATAAAGTCACAGCCGGATGGTGACACAGCGAATAAAATAAGTGCCGCTTTAAAGGAAGCAAAAGACATCAAATTCGCATTCCTATTCGCAGGGCTTGGCGATAGTAATATAATAACACCGATAGCAGAAACGCTGAGTGGGCAAAAGATAAAGCTAGTTCTTGTTGGTGTTTTACCTGCGGAGAGGAGGGAGAAAAAGGAAGTACTAATTGACGCATATTACGCGATAGAGAACCTAAAGGAACATGTGAACACGTTTATGCTCGTTGATAACCAGAAGATAGCGCATCTTCCGAATTATACTGATTATTTCCCGCGGTATAACCGATATATCGCATCTTGTCTTGCAGACCTTCTTATTGGAACATCACAATCCAGCTCGTTACCTGATGAGATGCAATTGTCTATGGATGATGCTCTAAAGGCGTTATCATTTGGCGATACGCCCGGATATGTAGCTTTATCGCGGGCTTCGGAACTGACAAAGGGCTTATGGGGCTATATATTCCCGTTTTTGATGCACCGACCTCTCGACCTTGGAACACTACTTCATATCGCCTTGGATAAGCTCAGTGTTTCTAATGCTCCGATAGGCTGTGATAAGAGCATAACCGCCATTCAAGTCCCGGAATATTATATCAAGAATAAGAAAGTGGATAAGGGTTTAATAGAGGATTTTATGCTCGCGTATTCAAAGGAAAGCCATCTGACTGTAGCCATAACAAAGCGGAATATAGCTGCGGTAACCAACCTCTTCACTTACAAGTTCGATCAATTGGAAATATTACGAGAGATAAGGAGGCTTGCGTATGAATAAGATATTTATTCCACTTGCTTTTTTAGCATTAATCGCACTCGGCGTTGTTATTCTCTTCAACACCGGGTCTGACCTTGCAATAACGTTTATACTCCTGTTCATCCCTGCTGTGATAGCGCTCTCATTCTTAGTTCAATATCTCGTCACGGCAAGGGGTAAGAACATAAAAGAGAAGGTAATGGAAAGGGACATCACGAGTATTGCGGAACGCTATACAGAGCTAGTACGCACGTTATACGATTTCGAGGATAAATATGGTCCAAGTACAAAGGAATTCCGTGATGATTTAGGGAAGGTAAAGGATGGTTTATCGGGGCTGGGCTGCGAGGTAAATGGCAAGATAAGAATAGACAAACCGAAGATAAAGAAAGTAGCTTTTGCTGATCTCGACTGGCTAAGAAAGACGTTTGATAGGATAAGAAAGCGGCATGAGATTATCCTTTACTCTCATGCGCTGGACAAATGCAGGGCGTATTTGGAAAGTGCAAATGAGCTTGAAAGCGCAGGATATAAGAATATTCAGGATCAGATACGGAAGATGGAAACAAAGATAAAGGGGGACGACCGTGTAGAAATGGATGCATTAGAGTTAGCCATCTTCATGAATGAATTTACTTCGATCTTGGATGAAGCGCTAAGAATATGTTTGCGAGATGCAACTAGTTTAGAAAGCGAAGGTAAAGAGATTGCGGACACTGCCAGAATCAGAACTAATATAAAACTTGTTGAGCATAGCATAGAGCTGGGTAACTACGAAAATGCAACTAAAGTATTGATAAGTATGATTGAAAGATTAACAGGTGTGCTGGAGGAAGAGTTTGACCGGTATAAGGAAAACACGCTTGAGCTGTTAAAGGTGGTAGCTGGAATTTCGGATACCGCGGAGGAGGAAGAGGGGAAAGAAATAGAATGGCTGAAGGAGAATATAGGTGCGTGCGTGGAGCCTTCGGAGATGCGAAAGCTGCGGAAGCATAACGAAACGCTCATAAAAACGTCCCTAACCGCTATAGCGGCACTATATAACAAGATATTCAAGCTTGAGGGTGAAATAGCAAATGAGAATCCGAAAACGGACGTATATCCGGTAGAATATTGGGCAAGGGAGAAGATGAGTGAGATAGATGAACTTAAATCTATGTCAAAATCAGACGTCCCTCCATATACACGCCGATATATGCTTTTTGCTTCTGACGCGCATTCGAGGGTGATATACGATGCTGAGAGGTTGCAGTATATAAAGGCAAGTTCAAACTGAAATTAATTGCTGACACAGATTAACGCAGATTAACGCAGAAGAAATTAAATCTCTGTAAATCTGTGTAAATCCGTGACTAAACGCAGAGTTTAAGAGCGTTCCAATTCATGCTTGGGTTTTCTAATGCCTCTGCGTTCTATGCGCACTCTGCGGTAAAACTTGAGGATATTGTAATTTCAGTCTAAAATTTGACAGTGCCGTTTACACTTTGCTTTGGCTTATCACCGCTCGTATAGCAAGCAAATCTAACTTTGATTGTAGTTTGATAATTCGTTTAACCAGATCAAGAAAGAGAATGTTCGCGTTAATCAGTCCGATTTTAACCGATTTTTGAAGCGCATTTGCTTTTATATATTCCTCATTCTCGAATACCTCTAAACTTTTAAGTATATGCTCCTCGTTTAGCACGATTTCCTCTTCGCCATAATATACTTTGTATCCAAATTCCTTTGCATCTTCTATAAGCCCTTCAATTTGCCCTATTCTTATTTGAAGTAGCTCATCCAGTTTCTCTACCCTATCTTTCGCTCCTCATCTATCTCAAACAGCACGTCAAGGAACTCTTCATAGCTTTTTATGAACCGCCCCCGGAGATTAATGTAAAAGAGCACATATTTCTCTGGTAACTACGGAACTATCCGGTTGATTAACTCGGTCTTTCCGCTGTTTATCGGTCCGTAGATAAAAGTAATCAGAGTTGGTTTTGCATCAAGTATACCCCTTATCTCTTTCATCTCCTTTTCTCTATTATGAAACTCTATGCTTCTCATTTTGTTTTCCTCGCACCGGCTTTATGATACTGCGCAATGCCCTGCCTTTGGTGAATCTTTCTTTATAATGGTTAATAAAGTATAGTTAATAGAAGAATTGTTAACCTATAACACTATCAAATTTTGCGCTGATTGATTTATGGACTCCCATCTCTGTAATCACCGCTTCTATCAGCTCGAACGGAGTGAAATCAAATGCCGGATTATAAACGTTCACATCAAGCGGTGCAATTTGCGTACCCGCAAAGAATAAAAGCTCTTCCGAGCTCCGCTCCTCTATCTCAACATCCTTATAACTACGCTCTGTATCAAAAGAGGAACGAGGCGCAGCGACGTAAAAGGGTATTTTATGCGCTTTCGCTACCACAGCATGCATATAAGTTCCTATTTTGTTTATTACTCCCTCCTTAACCACTCTATCCGCACCCACAATCACCTTATCCACCTTCTTGTCCCTCATCACAGCCGCACTCATGCTGTCGGTAATAAGCGTAACCGGGATTTTATCCTGGTTCAGTTCCCAGCAGGTTAGCCTCGAACCCTGATTTAACGGTCTTGTCTCACACGCAATCACCTCTATCCGCTTACCTTTCTCTATCGCACTTCTTATTACGCCCAATGCAGTGCCCCAATCAACACATGCTAACCGACCGGCATTGCAATGTGTCAGCACGACATCTCCATCTTCTAAAAGCGCACTACCATAATCTCCTAGCTTCTTGTTCACTGCAACATCTTCAACTGCGATCCGGTTCGCCTCTTCCAATGCGTTCTCTTTCATCTCTACCAAGGTACTACCAGCAAGTGCAGCATTTAACGCTCTGATAACGCCATAAGAGAGGTTTATAGCTGTGGGTCGTGCGTGTTTGAGCTGCTCCATCTCAGCCTTTAGCTCTTTTGTATCTCGTGCATTGATACAACCCAAAACGACACCATATGCACCTGCAGCGCCTAGTGCCGGTGCGCCACGCACCTTCAACCTTTTTATCGCATCTATAAGCTCCGCCACACGCCTGCACTCCACTATCTTATACGCTACAGGCAGCAGAGTCTGATCAATTAGCTTTACCGTTTCCGTATCATCATCCCATTCTATTGTGTTCATCATAAATAATAAATAAGACAGAATAAAAATGGGAATATAAAAAACGTATTTGTATAGTCAACTAAAAAAACCACGAGATTTTACAAGATTAACACAACAACTACAAAGTTTTTTTTCCCGCCAACACTTTTCTCTTTCAAAAAGAAAAGGGTTGACTTAAAGAGCTTATTTCCGTAACCATTTCCTCTTTACTCCGGTCTATCGCGTCAATGGTCTTATCCTGCTTTCCCAGCATCTTTTCTCCGATTCCTACTGATTCTTCACCAAGAGCTACTGATCTCTCGCCAAGTTCCACCGACTTATAAAGCAAAGTACCGGCAGTATCTAGGCGTTCAAGCAATTCTTCATGCCAGTCGCCACGTTTTATCACAAAATATTGAAATTCACCTTCATACATCTCAAAGCTAACTTCTATGCTTTCTACATCCATCGGGAATTTTCTTATTTCTATTCGCTCGATGAACCGATCTATATTCGCATCTTCTCCCTCTGCAATGATTCTAACATCATAATGCTTTAAATTCTCAACAAAACCCTCTACTTCAATTTTCGTGCTATCTTCGCCACTGCATCTCTATACCCCACACGCTGCACTTCTCCTTTCACTATTATATTTGCCTTTTTCATTCCTTCTTCACTCACATTTGTATTATCGCAATAAAAAAGGGATATATTTCGAAAGAAAGTGTATAAAAACAAAAGGGGGAAAAAAAACGCCCCTACAAAACCGTTTCAATTTTTCTTCTCTTTAGTTTGGTTTAGATTTAGTGCTTCCGTCTATGAACAAGGTAAGCGACTGCTAACAAGCCTGCAATTGCGAATATCGCCTCGAAACCTGGTGGTTCCGGTGTTGCCTCTGCTGCCTTCTCTGCTAACTTCTCTGCTGCTTCCTTTGCTAGCCTCTGTACTTCCGCCGCTGCTGCCGCTGCTGCTTCCTCTTCTACCTTCTTTTCAAGTTCCGCTGCTGCCGCTGCTGCTTTCTCTTCTACTGTCGCTACTGCCTCTTCTACTGTCGCTACCGCTTCCTGCACTCCTGTTCCTGTAATGAACGTTTCCTCCTCAGCAACATGCCCATCGCCATCATCTGCCTTCACTGTGTATTTGGCTGTTACTGCATCTGTTGTATCAAACGTTGCACGGAATGTGGTGTTTTCTACCTGAACGGTCTGTGGTGGTAATTCCGTAGTCGGACTTATACAGGTTATAACAATTGTATATCCATCCTTCCTGTTTGATGTCCCTCCGACTTCCAATGGTGCTGGAGCGTTGACATCAGCAACTGGATGGAGCCATACGTAAGGTGTCTCCGCTTTTAGTCTTAGTTTCACCATCAGATCATCAGAACCTGGCGCGTAGATCATATCCTCAAGTATATCCTGAATCTCCGTCTGCGTCTTTGTAGCTATGGAAGGTCCACTTAGATCTTTTATGCCATACTTCTTATCGAATGCTACAGTTATGTCCTGTTCACCAGTCATGCCCCAATATCCGTCCATCCCTGGGGTAAGCACATATTCGTCATAATAACCTGTAGTGGCATCCTCCTGCACCGTCATCTTCTTTGAGTATGTATAATCCGTCGTCGATACACTTGCCTTCCTGAGTGATAGACCTGTCTCACCTTTATCTAATAGTGATTTTCCGCCACCACCCTTTGGTGGTACGCTCAAGATCGTCACTTCAGTCGCCCCCTGCGCAGTACCAAATACCGTAAAGTCGTCTTCAAGTGCAACTGCAT
>WSZT01000057.1 GCA_013139985.1 Candidatus Methanophagales archaeon
CTTTTAATGCATGGCTCATCGCGACTATTGTCAAATGCACACCTTCAGTCTCGTTCACGGTTTTCCACACATCCTTCAATTTTGCCTTACTTGCTAATAATAACAGTCCAACGGCAATCCGTTCGGGTATGTAATTCAGCACGTCATCTGCTTTTGCCGAGAACCAGCCGAAATGAATGTATCGCCTGGTTTTATAGCCCACAACTGCGTCTAAGGTATTTACTACTCGATAGACCATAGCACCAAAGACGCCGAAGAAAGCGAAATAGAAGAAGGGAGAAATAACGCTATCGGTCAAGTTCTCAGCCACCGATTCAATGGTTGCTGAGTTGAGATGCTCATCATCCAAATCAGATACGTCTCTACTGACCATCTTTCCCACCGATGCTCGTTTCGATTCTAGATTATCAGCTTGCAGCGCTTTCCGGCCAAATCTTTCCAAGCCACTTATCGTGAATGTCATCTTGAAAATAAGCGACCCCAAAACGATGTATACGAGTTCTGGTGGACAAGGGAGCATTAAACAAGGCAAGGAGAAGCTAGAAATTGTAAGCAGTGCATACACCACACCAAGGATCTTTTCCCTTCTCGCTCTTCCACGCCTCGTGATTCTGTCAAAGTGATACATTAATCGACTTATCCATACGATGGGATAATATTTCTCTATCTTCTCCGGTGGGTCGCCAATGGTCAGGTCTATAAGTATAGCAATAGTGAAAATAACGATCTGATCTATGAGCAATTTTCGGGTTTGTAACTGTAACGAGCTCATGAAACCCCAAAACAGAATATGAAACAGTAGAACAAAACAAATTAGGAATAGGGAATAGAGAATAGGTAAGCCGCCTATTTGACTACGGGTTATATGACTATGCGCTACGGGTTTTTTCATTGTAGATAAAGTACTACTACTACCTATAAATTTAATTTATGACGCCGATTTACACAAACCTTTTCTTAAAAAGAAAAGCTTTACCAAAAGAACATTTGTGTTTTTCTTTTAGCACAGGCTAAATTTTCTTTTTGTAAAAAAGAAAAATTATAGTGTTGTGTTAATCTGTGTCAATAAATATTTAATTTTCGTTGGATATTATGATTTCTTGTTTGCATTCTGCATTGAGCCATTGCGCTTATTAGGTGGAAACTTCTTCTTTAAAATCGCAAATATCTTCTTTACGTCATCCTTTTTTTCTATGTCGTCAACAGTTTCTATCCCATAGTTCTTGAACTCGCCCATAAGCGCCGTTGCTACTTTGGATTTATGCAACCAGTAACAATCAGAGCACCCCCAAATACGTCCCCCTTCTTTTGTCTTGACCCATTCTCCGCCGCTTTGCCCGTCGCAACAGGTATAAAAAGGGCAGAAACACCACGTGCAATCCTGACCCGTAAAATGGCAGGGATAGTAATCGCACGTTTCGTCCGATCCCACAATAATCTTATCTACCATTATCTTCTTCAGATGCTTGTAAGCAAGTGGATGCATGTTTATACTCTCTGCGTCTAAACTATTTAGGTATGTGTCCTTCTGTCTAATTTAAAAACATGCGAAAATTGGACGGAAATAGAGCAAAAGATGCTAAATATGTCGGCAAATTCTGATCAGTCATCTACGATTTCAATGCCTGTGGCAGAGATGGGAAACGAAAGCTTCTGAGGATGCTATCTCGTTTCTTTGACGGATACGAGAGCAAAAAAGTAGTAAGCGTGGATTCTACTGCTTGGATTTATCTGCCTATCCCGCCTAAACATTGCGCTCCCTCTTTGTTATCGCGTCTCGCGCATACCACGTGATTCGCACACCAATAAGATATAGGCAAATCGCCCCGAGGATGGAGAAGAAGAGGTATTGATAGCCTACTAGGGGCTCTTCGCTTAACAACAAGATTATACATTCGCTCCCACCCCATATAACCAGCCCGGAAGCAACTACAGAGAATAATATGGTCCACTGACGCACAATTTTTTCCCCTTCTATGAGCATATTTATTATCCCCCCAATGATTGGTGCGAGTGCTGCCCCCACATACCACCATATCGACCACTTGACGTAATACGCAAAACCCAGGAATATATGCTCGCTGGACTCGGGCATTTCTGCAATGCCCAAAATACCCTTCGAGGTGCCAACTAAGATTAGCACAACTGCGCAGATATACACGACAATAGTTATCTTACCGCTGTATAATGACTGCTTCGCACCCTCGAAGAGATTTTTTAGAATATTCTCACGTCCCAATCCCTTGAGCAGCATGTAAATCCCTAAAAATGCTAGGATTAATCCCATCACTTGACCAGACATCCCAAACAGCAAAGAAATGGCTAAAAGGAACAAAAAGATCCCTAATGGTGGCAAGAACGTACGAGAAAACTTCGGATCCTCGAATAATCGTTTGATTATATAAAAAGTGCTTTCTAAATGCTCACTCTGCTTCACTACTACCCGCCGCACAGAATCTATCTTCACCCGTGATTGGATAATAGGTACGATTGATTCGTCCTCGGCACCGTCACTCACGAGAATTGCGGTATCAGATCCGAGTTTAGACAGAATCTCATCCAGCTCTTTCCCGATCTTCCTATCTGCTGTGACTCCGACTTTCTTATCGCCTGCAACCAAAACGATCTCAGCTTCAACATCCTCTTCAACCAACCGGTCGTATAGACTTATAGCATAAAATATGGCATTCACATCAGAATCTTCAGAATCCGCGAGTGCTAATTCCGTCGCGGCAGATAAACTCGCTTCTTTTCCTATAATTGGCGTATCTAAACCGGCTTTCTCTCCTATATCATTATCTCGGTCTACGCAAATAACAATCGTCTTAGACTTATCCATTTGCTATTATTAGTTATCGCCACATCATATAAAAACTTTTTTAAAACTGTGTCAGTTTCAGCTGTCGCGCTATGCACACTTCACCCGGTATTTCAACAGGATATTTCCCTGTCAGACAGCCCAGGCAAAGATTATTTGCATCCATACCTACAGAATCTATCAGCCCTTTTAAACTGAGATATCCTATGGAATCGGCATTTAAGAACTTACAAATCTCGTCCATAGTCCTATTCGATGCTAGCAACTCAGCCCTCGTTGGCGTATTGATGCCAAGGTAACAGGGTGTCTTTATTGGTGGACTGCCTACGCGCAGATGCACCTCTTTCGCGCCTTTCTTCTTCAAATTAGCTACAATTCTACGCGATGTTGTGCCCCTCACGATGCTATCATCTACTAACACAACTCGTTTTCCCTCCACATTAGCTC
This sequence comes from Candidatus Methanophagales archaeon, assembly GCA_013139985.1. Classification (GTDB taxonomy): domain Archaea; phylum Halobacteriota; class Syntropharchaeia; order Alkanophagales; family Methanospirareceae; genus Methanophaga. The sequence goes on from WSZT01000057.1 coordinate 3,266, forward strand.
GCACAACATTTAATTTCAGCCGCACCGCAGTATCTCTTGTACCTTTCTCAGGCATGATAAATGTCCGTCCTACGTATCTGTTCTTTATAAAACCCTCAATATAATCAAGCCCTGCCTGCCTCGCATAGCCTATTGCAAACGTGATGCCCGAATCCGGTACCGGTGACACTATGTCCGCTTCCACACAATGCTCCCCTGCCAGTCTCTCACCTATCTCCCGCCTCACGTCATACACTAACTTCCCATCCAAGATCGAATCAGCTCTCGCGAAATAGATGTATTCAAAGACGCAATGGGCGGTGTTTATCCCCTTATATAACTGATAACTCTCTAAATTACCGTCCTTTATAACTAATACTTCTCCGGGTCTTACATCTCTTACTAACTTCCCGCCCAACATGTCTATTACCGTGCTCTCGGACGCAATTACATAACCTTCACCAATCTCTTCTTTTTCGTCTTTTATTTCACCGAGACATAACGGCTTAATGCCCAACGGGTCTCTAACAGCCATTAGCAGGTTATCCATCAAGATAACCAAAGAATAGGACCCGATTACACGTTTCATCAGTTCTTTGATTGCCTCTATTGGGTCATGTCTCGTCAGCTCCTTCGCAAGTAACTGTGCTATCATCTCGGTGTCAGTATCAGAATGAAAAATCCTACCTTCTCGTTCCAACTCTCTTCCCAGCTCTGCGGTATTCACAAGGTTGCCGTTATGTGCAATAGCAATTTTACCGTTCTTGTAATTCACAAGTAAAGGCTCTGCATTTTCTAACTTCGACGCTCCAGTCGTGGAATACCTGACATGACCTATGCCAATATTCCCTTTTAGGGATTTTAATTGTACATCATCAAAGACTTCATGAACAAATCCCATCCCTCTTATCAGTTGTATGTCATCCTTTCTTGCACTTGTTTCGTTTCCTTTACCTTCTTTATTCCTATTACAGACAGCTATACCTGCTGATTCCTGTCCACGGTGTTGTAACGCATAGAGCGCATAAAAGAGAGGCAACGCTGCATCATTTTGGGTTAACGCAATGCCTGCTATCCCGCATCCTTCCTTACCACTCATATTGACCAATACCTCCTTTGCACCCCTTTTATCTCTTCCACTCGCTCCACCACACCGCTACTTGCCATATCTGCTCTTGTCCTTTCCCTATGGGACAAAAGAGAATTAAATACTGATACGGCTGATTCTGCAATAGCATCCAGATTATATCCTCCCTCTAAGGTTATTACTATCTTACCTTTACAGCTCTTTTCTGCTATCTCCTTTATCAGATCCATAAAAAGTCCGAATCCAAGAGTGCTCACGTTCATTGCTGCTAACGGATCTGCAACATGCGCATCAAATCCTGCAGATACAAGCACAAATTCGGGTTCAAACTCCTTTGCTATCGGCACTAAAACATTATTTAGCGCATATAGATAGCCTGCGTCATCAGTACCGGCAGGTAGTGGGACATTAACAGTAAAACCATCACCTTCGCCTTTACCTACTTCATCTATCCATCCAGTGCCGGGATAATGGGGATATTGATGTGTGGAGAAATACAATACAGAAGGGTCATCAAAGAACACCTCCTGCGTGCCATTACCGTGATGTACATCCAAGTCTACAATCAAAATGCGGTTAGCAAAATATCGCCTCTTTAAATGCTCGGCGGCAATCGCAATATTATTAAATATGCAGAATCCCCTACCTCGGTTCCAGGTAGCATGATGGCCCGGCGGTCTTACCAAAGCAAAAATGTGCTTCAGGTTATTAGAGTCAGCCATTACTTCGTCAGTTGCTTTTATTACGCCACCTGCGGAAAGCAATGCTATTTCATAGCTTTCAGTGCATAATGGTGTATCCGGATCAAGCAACCCTCCACCTTCTTTACACATCCTTTCCACGCCTTTCATATAGGCGTCAGTATGCACATACGCTATTTGCTCTTTCGATGCTTTCACGGGTAGAACCTTTTTCATCTTCTCCGTAACACCCGCCTCTTTCAGCTCAGACATTATGTGTATCAGTCGTTTTGCGCTCTCGGGATGAGCCCCCGTGTCATGCTTCAAATAATCATCATGATAGACGAACCCCGTATCCATCTTGTCTCTCTCTTTTTAATTGCAAATAAAATATATCAGCCCTTTATTAGGTAGGAAAGGTTTACAAAAGAAAAAGGTTTTTCTTTTTAAAAAGACACTAGAGATATAACTTAACTTTGAGTATTCGTTATAGGTGGCAAGAGCAAATATGAAAAAAGCATTGATAGAAACGGGTAAAAGTTTGGTTGAGGCGTTAATAATCGTTGCGATAATAATTGTGGTGGCATATGCGGCTACAGGGACATGGCATATTGGATTTGCAGTCGAATCGGGCAGTATGTTGCCAAATATGCAGGTGGGCGATTTGATCTTCGTGCAGGCACCGCAACGCACAGACATTATAACATGCGAAGAAGGCAAATTGGCTGATTATAAGTCATTCAACGGTTACGGAGATGTGATTATATATCGTCCGAATGGTCTTTCTTCGACAACACCGATAATACATCGGGCGATGTATTGGGTGGAGAAAGAAGGGCAGATGCCAAATGGGAGACCGGCCCCTCACGAAGGTTACATAACCAAAGGCGATAATAACGCCGGCTATGACCAGCCAAATCTGCAGCCAGTGAAACCCGAATGGATTGTAGCAATAGCGAAGGCAAGGGCCCCTTACTTAGGGTATCCGTCTCTTATATTGAAAAATCCTTCTATTCTCAAAGAATGGTTTTTAAACCTTTGGTGATGCTGATGTTGAATAAGGGTTTTTATGTATATAGAGTGTAATAGGGAAGTATGGGAAATAAACCAGCGCGAATGTACACTAAGGTGACAGGAGCTGCGAATGTGCGAAAGAGATACATGGGTGGAATACCAGGGAGCAAGATAACCATTTTCGATATGGGTAACCTGAGTCGAGAGTTTCCGGTTTCTTTATCCTTAGTAGCAAAGGAAGCATGTCAGATAAGGCATAACGCATTAGAAGCGGCGCGGATATTTTCTAATAGATTCCTAGCACAGGGCGTAGGGCGAAGTAATTACTACCTGAAGATACGGGTGTATCCGCATCACGTGCTGAGAGAGAACAAATTAGCGGTTGGCGCTGGTGCGGACCGGATCTCAAGTGGTATGCGGCACGCATTTGGGCGACCGATAGGCACAGCAGCGAGGGTGAAGCGCGGACAGAAGCTAGTAAGTGTCAGTGTAGGGGCTCAGGATGTCGGAGATGCAAAGGAAGCTTTGAAACGGGCAGGTCATAAGTTACCCACACCATGCAAGATCGTAGTAGATAAAGGCGAGGATTTATTAGCGCTGTAAATAAAATAGAATTATAAATAACGTAAAAATCTGTGTCATCTGTGGCTAAAATGCTTTCTTTCAAAAAGTTTTAAAAAGCTTTACCAAAGAAAGAAATGCTATTCTTTATTTATATACCATTAAAAAGGAAAATTATGGAGACGAAAAGATGGAACTAGAAGTAAAAGCATATCCGAAATTGTTCGTTCGGCCTGTGGTGGTCATTACGACAGTATCCGAAAGAGGGATAGCAAATGCAGCACCGTTTAGCTTCAATTCGCCGGTAAGCTTCGAACCGCCCTTATATGGTTTCTCGTGCGATCCAATGCATGATACATTGAAGAACATCAGAGAAAATAGCGAGTTCGTGGTGAACGTGGCGGGCAAGGACCTTGGAGAGCAGATGCACGTTTTGGAAACGGATTATCCATATGAAGATAATGAGATAGTGCATGCAGGACTAACAGAAGAGAAGGCGAAGGTTGTGACGCCCCCGCGAATAAAAGAGGCTGCTGGATGGCTGGAGTGCAAGTTAGAGAAGGAGATTGAAGCGGGCAACCATATCTGGATAACGGGAAAAATAGTGGCTGTGGGCGTGAAGGACGAGCTATGGAAAGAAGAAGGCGTGATAGATGTAGCGAAACTGCTATGCCATGTAGGTGGTGAATTCTTTGCCGTGGATATGAAAGAAGCGAAATATAAGCGAGAGAAATGAAGAAGGTAGTGCTTGCGTATTCCGGCGGATTGGACACTTCAATCTGCATTCCTCTGCTTAAAGAGCATTATGGTTACGATGAACTGATTGCAGTAATAGTAGATGTAGGGCAGCCGGAAGAGGACCTAAAAGCGGCTACGGAAAGGGGCGAGGAGCTAAGTGATCTTTATAAGCTTATAGATGCAAAGGCTGAATTCGTGCAGGATTATATCTTCCCGTTGATAAAGGCAAACGGCAACTATGAAGGTTACGTGCTTGGAACGGCAATTGCGAGACCGTTGATAGCGAAGAAAGTGGTAGAAGTTGCGAAAGGAGAGGATGCCGATGCGGTCGCTCATGGCTGCACAGGGAAGGGTAACGACCAGCTCAGGTTTGACGCCGTGTTCAGGACTTCCGGCCTGGAAGTAATAGCGCCAGTGAGGGAAATGAGCCTAACGCGGGAAGAAGAGAAGCTATACGCATCAGAACATGGCATTTCATTTGAATCTGAGAAGAGATGGAGCATAGATGAGAACATTTGGGGCAGGAGCATAGAAGGCAGCGAGTTAGAAGACCCTTCTTTCTTCCCGCCGGAAGAGATATACAAATGGACTTCCTCTGTGGCTAATGCGTCCAAAGAAGCAGCAATTATGGAAATCGGGTTTGAGTATGGGGTACCTGTCTCGCTGAATGGTACGGAGATGGACGGCATTTCGTTGATAAAAAAATTGAATGACGTGGGTGGCAAGCACGGCGTTGGCAGAACGGATATGATCGAGGATAGAGTTCTTGGCTTCAAGTCAAGGGAGATCTACGAGCATCCGGCAGCCACTATATTGTTAGAAGCGCATCGAGACCTCGAGCAGCTCGTTTTAACGCGACATGAACTAAGGTTCAAGGATTTTGTTGATAGAACGTGGAGTGAGCTGGTCTATCAGGGCCTGGTTATGGACCCTCTTTTCGAGGGGCTTAATGCCTTTGTGGATAAGACACAGGGGCGGGTAAATGGCACAGTGCATATGAAATTGGAGAAAGGTGCCGCAAGAGTAATAGGAAGAGAATCACCAAACGCATTATATACTAAGGACGTATCGTTCGATGTGAAACAAGAGCAAAGAGGTGCGGAAGGGTTCTCGCTATATCACGGCTTTCAGTCGAGTGTCTTCCGGAAGCGATATTCAGACTAAAATCGGTGTAATCTTGTGGCCCTGAGAGCTATCTATACATAAAAAGCCATGAAAGCAAGGGTGCGGAGATCAGGGCTAAAAGGCGAAATAAATGCGCCGCCTTCTAAAAGCTATACCCATAGGGCTATTGCAATAGCCGCACTGGCAAAACGGAGCGAGATTCAATATCCTCTTATCTCTGACGATACAAAAGCTACAATTAACGCTGCTAGCTCTTTAGGTGCAACTATAGAGGTAGAGCAAGCGAGGAAAATAACGGTAAAAGGCACTGATGGACGACCGAGAACACCGGAAGATGTGCTAAACGCCGAGAACTCGGGCACTACATTAAGATTCTTCACTGCTATATCTAGTTTGTGCGAAGGTGCGGCGGTTCTAACAGGCGATGCATCGTTGAGAAAGCGACCGAATTTGCCTCTGCTTAGATCGCTAAACGAGCTTGGTTCAGAAGCGTTCAGTACAAAAGGTGATGGAACAGCGCCAATAGTGGTAAAAGGCCGGCTAAAGGGAGGTGAAACAACGATAGATGCATCTATCAGCTCACAGTTCATATCCGCTTTGCTCATTGCATGCCCGTTTGCGGAGAAGGACACTTACATCACGGCAAATAATCTCGCCTCTGTGCCGTACGTGGAAGTGACAATAGAGGTATTAGAGAAGGCAGGGATAGAGGTACTTTTTTCTCACTCAGACACTGATTATTCGTTTCACGTAGGAGGCGGGCAAAGCTATGAGCTGCCGCGGTTTACGGTACCCGGCGATTTCTCTTCCGCTTCCTATCCCTTAGCAGCAGCAGTAATCACTGATTCCAAACTGAAGATGCGGAATTTGTTCCCGTCTGCACAGGGCGATTCCAGGATAGTAGCGATATTAAAAGAGATGGGTGCAGACATAAGGTGGGATGTGGAAAGTGGTATTGTAGCGGTAAAAGGCGCTAAAGGGACTCTAAAAGGGATACGAGTGGATATGCGAGCGAATCCGGACCTGGTGCCCACTGTAGCGGTATTAGCGGCTGTTGCTGATGGTATTACTGAGATAACCGGTGTGTCACATTTGAGATATAAAGAGACAGATAGATTGAAGCTGATAACAGAAGAGTTGAAGAAGATGGGTGTGGGGATAGAGGAGAAGGAAGACGGATTGCGAATAGAAGGTAAAACGGAGTTAAAGGCAGCAAAGGTGCATTCGCATGATGACCATAGGTTGGCAATGGCTTTAACTATCGCCGCTCTTTATGCACCTGGAGAAACGGTTATAGAAAATGTAGAATGTGCTAAAATATCGTATCCGTCATTCTTTAATGATATGCTTGAGTTAGGGGCGGATATACTTTATGTGCAATAACGAGTGGTAAATCCTAAATCATATGCACCAAATTGCATTTTACAATTAATTGCTCAAAATCCAAAAGGTTTAATAGTAGGAAAGAGAGATTAAGGTATTATACAAAGCATGAATAATCGGGCAATCAAAAAAGGCAAAGACGCCACGATAATAAACATTGGAGATGAATTATTACGAGGAGATATCGCAGATACTAACTCCTCATGGCTTGCAAAGCGGTTATTCACCCAAGGAGTTGCCGTAAAGAAGATAATGGTGGTTGGCGATGACGAAGGCGAGATAAGCGAAGCGGTAAAAAACAGTAAATCTGATTTTGTCTTTGTCATTGGTGGGTTAGGTCCAACGCATGACGACGTAACGAGAGAAGGCGTGGCAAAAGGTGTGGGTAAATCATTGACGAGAGATGAAGAAGCGGAAAGAATACTGACGGACAAATATAGGTTAAGTGGCATTTTATTAAAAATGGCAGATATGCCAACTGGATCGGAGGTTATAGGGAACCCCGTAGGTACTGCACCGGGATTTAAAGTAGATAACGTCATTGTTATGCCAGGCGTGCCGGAAGAGCTGCGAGGGATGTTCGAGGGCATCGCTTCCTCGTTTCGTGATGATAATGCGATAATGGCGGAAGAATGGATATTAACAGATAAGCCAGAGCATGAGATATTAGATGTTCTGAACGAAGCGGTAAGGACCTTTACAGATGTAACGATCGGGTCCTATCCCTACATGGCGGGAAATGAGCGGACTTACAAAGTGCGTATAAAACTCGTATCTCGGGATACGGAGGCGATTAAACGTGCGAAGAAGTGGTTAGAGGAGAGTTTATAATGGCTGACGAGTTGAAGGATGAAATAAAGACGTTCAATGCGAAGGATATGCTCGTGGATATGAAGGACATCTCAGGCTCTATGTTAGACCTCGCATATTCTGCAGTTTTATATAGCAATCCCGAGATAGCGAAAGAGGTGTTTAAATTAGAGGAGAAGATGCATTCGCTCCTTTATAAAATGAGAATATCGACAATGTTAGGTGCACGGAACTTAGAAGATGCAATAGAATTCGCAGGGATATTGCAAATAGCATCTGCTGCGGAGAAGATCTCAAATGCCGCGGGCGACATAGCGAAAATAGCTACTTCTGTTGATATAACCGGGTATCTCGATCGTGAGGATTTTGAAGAGGCCGTATTAAACGTAAAGATAAGACCCACATCCATCTTGAAAGGCAAAACGCTAAAGGGATTAAAGCTCGAGACAGAAGCGGGAATGCGCGTATTAGCGATAAAACGAGGCTCTAAATGGATGTATTCACCGGATAAAGACGAGCGATTGCTGCTGGACGACCTAGTAATCACTTCCGGTCCCACAGAAGGCATACCTGCGTTCTGTAAGATGGCGACGGGGAAGGAATACAAGGAGAAGGAGAAGGGGGGGATAGTAAGGCGACGAATAACAGAAGAAATCGCGGACCTCATCGCCGATATGAAAAATATGTCTGAGTTGATGGTAGGTCTCTCGTATTCCGCAGTCACGTTTTATAACAAAGAGATAGCAAATGAGGTACGAGATCTGGAAGAGTCAATGGACCTGATGAAAGAGGAGCTGGAGATATTAGTGATAGAGGCGGCGAGAGGGGTAACAAAGAGGAGTAATTTTGACGAGTTTCGGGGCTTACTTCATGTTGCGGTCTCTTCTGAAGTGATTTCGGATGCAGCATACGAGATTGCAGATGTGGTGTTGCGCGACATCAGGTTGCATCCGGTCTTTTTAGCTTCTATCGAAGAGTCGGATGAGATAATATTGAAGATGGAAGTGAATAACGCGGTTATATTTGGAAAGACGCTAAAGGAACTGAAAATAGAGGCACGAACGGGGATGTTTATACTGGCGATACGTAGAAAAGAGGGCAAATGGCTTTATAACCCTTCTGGCAGTGTAGAGATAAGGTATGGTGATTTGTTGATTATGCGTGGTCCAAGAGAAGGCGAGGACAGGATGAGGGAGATTTGCGGTGACGAAAGCGAGTGATTCCAGATGCAGGATACAAGATACCAGTTTTATTAGCATCTTAATAATTTCTCGTGGGAATCTGTATAATCTTGTGGATATATTAAACAAATAAAAGTAATTAAAAATGTAATATGTAGCATGGGGTCGTGGCCTAGTTTGGAAGGGCAGCGGGCTCCAGACTCGCCGATCGTGTGTTCGAATCGCACCGGCCCCATTAGTGATATGATGGCAAAGCAGAAGAAACCTAAATGAACGGTTAAGGGGCGCAGGAGAAAAAAGGGATGTCTTTCTTAAATCTCGCCTCTTACAACAACCCTGGCCGCCTTGCCTTCTGTCCTCGGCAGGCGTCCGGGCTCATTCATGGAACTCTATTTTTATGTTGAGTCGTACTTAACCGACCACCTATGGTAGATCTTTATGTATGGAATTTGTAGATATAATAATTAAGGGTATACAAATGGAGATGCAAAAAGCATGAAGAGAAGCAGTTTGATAGCTATATCTATTATAGTGATTATAATTATATTGAGCATTATGACTTTAGGAACTATAAAAAAGCCAACTGTGGTGGTTAGCGATATTGCACTCAGGGATGTGAGTTTAACAGGTACAACGATAGATGTAGGATTAGTAATAGACAATACTAACCCTATTGGTGCAACGCTTGATAAGATAACATACGATATTTATCTTGTGAATGGCGAAGAGATTTTCATCGCACATGGCGAAAAGGAGGAAAAGATACCGGTTAGTGCCAACGGTCAGACAACGGTAATTATACCCACAAAGGTTAGCAATGTAGGCATTATCAAAGCAATATATCAGTCTATGTCAGGCGCAGAACGCCCAAAACTCAAAGTCGCTGGGTCCGTATCACTCAATTTGAAATTGTTCTCAATTGATGTCCCGTTTGAGGAAACGAGAGCGGTATAGTGCAATTGCACAAAAAGCCATAGGTTTTTGAGCAGATACCTACTCCCGCACATGCTTCATTATATGTGCGATCTCAGGCATGATTATCGCGGACAATGCTAATCTAACCGCATCGGGCGAGCCGGGCAGACAGAAAATCGT
>WSZT01000042.1 GCA_013139985.1 Candidatus Methanophagales archaeon
AAAACGCGTTCACCCTCGAATTTCTTTCGGTATGCCGCGATTTTCGGCGCTACTTGCGACACTTCTTCCTCGATTATCTCTTCTGCTTTGTCCTCCAATCCAAAAAATGCTGCAACGTCTCTCAAAGCCTTTGAAGTCTGTTCTACACCAAACAGTGACGCCGTCAAGACGGGAATACCGTATTTTTCCTCCATTCTTTTGCAGATATACGGCGTGGACCGCTGACAGTGCATCAGATTGAGCTTTGCTCGGTGTGCCTGTGCAATATCATCAACCGAAGCGTTTCCCGTGAATGTGGACAGGATTCTAATCCCCATGCGCTCAAATAGCGGCATTATCTCCCATAGGTCGCCCTGGATATTGTAGTCACCAATGATGTTCATATCGTAATCAGTCATGTATTCGGGCTCCTTTGTGCCGACCACTCGCTCAAAGAGCGTGTCATTTGCTATGTGATGCCCAAGCGATTGGCTGCAGCCTCTAAAACCCTCGCAGTTGAATGGAACAACCCTTATACCTATTTCATCCTCTGCGCGTTTGCATACGCCCTTGAGGTCATCTCCGATAAGTCCGATTGCGCAGGTTGCATAGACGAATACGCCCTTCGCCTCCGGGAATTCCTCGTGCGCCTCCAATATGGAGTCATAGAGCTTATCTTCTCCGCCGAAGATGATGTTATCCTCCTGCATGTCCGTGGAGAAGCAATATTTACGATGGAAACCTGGATTGTCCGACAGGTTCTGCCTCGTGCCCCCGCCCCAGGTCCAGTAAGCGCAGCCGATTGGTCCATGCACCAGATGAATCACATCCTTTATCGGACCACACACAACACCCAGGCAACCTGCATACGTGCAGCCACGCTCTGTGAAATCGCCCGGTGTCGTCTGAACATTCGACAGCGGCAGAATAGTCTCTGATGCTGCTTTGATATATGTGTGCTTTTCTCGTTCTGGTATGGCTTTATCCGAGTGTAAAAGAGTTAATGGCATAGATCAAATCGCCTCCTCGCCGCGTTCTCCAGTCCTTACCCTGATAGCTTCCTTCACAGGGCATACAAATATCCGGCCATCGCCTATCATCCCCGTTCTATTCGTTTCCATGATTGCCTCGATGACCTGTCCAACTTTATCGTCTGGCACAACCATTGTGAGCATTCTTTTGGGGATATATCTCATCCCATTCCCTTTTCCATCCTCAGGATTGATATTGGCAGGGGGGAAGAGATGCAGCCCCTTTTGCTTCCCCCTTCCAAACACCCCCTCTACCGTGACTGAAGGGGAGCCGACCTCTGCAAGTGCCCTCTTCGTCTTCTGTATTGCATTCATCCTGATAATCGCTATCACTTCTTTCATCCTTCTCAAATCCCCTTCTCGCCTGTTCTTATCGTGTATGTTTCTTCGACTTCAGTCAAGAATATCTTACCATCGCCGAAACTGCCGGTCCGCGCACTCTCCTGAACAGTGTCTACCACCGTTTCCACGTCGCCATCGTCGACCACTAACATCAGCATCACTTTTGGAAGCTCATCATATTTCGTCGGCCCTATTTGAATCCCTTTCTGTTTGCCCCGTCCGAAGACATCGAGTTTCGTGAGTGCGACGAAACCTCCATCCGCTAGACGATCTACCACTTCTTCCACCTTTTCAGGTCTCACAATCGCCCTTATCATTTTCATGCTAACACACCGGACTCCATCATCAAATCCTCAAGCTCTTCGTATTCGAGCGGGCGGGGAATCACGAAATTGTCGTTATCTATGACGCTCTTAGCCAATTGACGATACTCGTCCGCCTGATTCGATTCAGGGTCATATTCTATCACGGTCTTCTTGTTGATCTCCGCTCGCTGCACTATGTTGTCCCGTGGCACGAAATAAACCAGACGACTTCCAATGCGTTCTGAAAACGCAGTTAGTAGCTCAAGCTCGTTGTCCACCTTTCGGCTGTTGCAGATTATACCACCGAGCCGAATACCGCTCTGCTTTGCAAATCTGACGATTGCCTTGCAGATGTTGTTTGCTGCGTAAAGTGCCATCATCTCGCCAGAAGCCACAATGTATATCTCGCGTGCCTTGCCTTCCCGCATCGGCATTGCAAAGCCACCGCAGACCACATCACCCAGCACGTCATAAAACACGAAGTCCAAATCGTCCGTGTATGCTCCAAGCTCCTCTAACAGATTTATCGCTGTAATCACTCCCCTTCCTGCGCAGCCAACGCCCGGCTCGGGACCGCCTGCTTCTACGCATTTTATACCGCCAAATCCGGTGTGCACGACTTCTTCAAGTGTCACGTTCTCTGTACCTACTTCGCGTAAGGTATCAAGCACTGTCGGCTGTCTCTTTCCACCCACAAGCATCCTTGTCGAATCCGCTTTCGGGTCGCAGCCAATCTGCAGGATGCGCTTGTCCATTGTTGAAAGTGCCGCGGTCAGGTTCTGTGTTGTCGTGGACTTGCCTATGCCCCCTTTGCCATAGATTGCTATTTGTCTCATTTTATTTCTCCTGCTCTGACATTGTTTAAAGACCCCTATTAGACTATTTGAGAACTCGGCACAAAGATTCACAAAAGATATGAAAGTAACATATAATACAAAAGCAATTGTAATATTGGGACTGAAATGAAAGCACCGGAAAGAATCACGATAGCTATGGACGAAGATACCTTCAGTATATTTAAGAAGATGAGGGATGATCTGGGAATAACACAAAGCGAGCTAATGCGAGAGGCATTAAAATTCTACAGCAAACATAAAACGCTATTTGAATCAATAGAAGATAAGAAGGTTTATACCCATGCGGAGATGCTCTCGGCTGGCGAACACATTATATTGGACATTGACCATTGGCTTCTATTCTTGAGCTTTATCGAATCGCATCCGGAAAAGGACAAGTTCTGGGAATTGCACAAGGTAATATGCGAAGCGCATGCAGAGCAGTTCAAGCATAAATTCTACCGTGTAGAATATATACTGAAACGACTCGAAACTTGCAATTTCTTTAAATTGAATAAGCGATCTAAAACGGAGTTTACGCTGGTTTTGGGTTCTGACGTGCCGAAGAAATTCGTTAAAACCGAACTTGAAGAGATATTTGAGAAAATGGGATCCCAGGTAGAGATAAAAGAGGATTTCTCAAAGTTGAGGGTGAAGGTGTTGCAAGATTTAAATCGTTGAGTTCCGAAATAGAAAATACAAAAATAAGTTAGAGGGTGTTTTTTACACCCCTATTTTGCCAACTTCAAAAAAACGTTCACGACGTCAATATCTCCTCGAACAAATCCGCCTCCAGCTCATGCAGCATTGGTATACCAGTGACTTCGGCTGCAAGCTTGCTCATTGACGCAATATCGCCCCGGTCTATCAAATCCAGTTTGAACTTCCTTGTACCGGCAAGCAACTGTTTTAAACCGAGTCCTAACCGCTCACTTAGATAGGTATAGACGCCAACGGCAGACCAGGGTATCTCCTTGCCTACTTTACTACCGTATTCTGTTTTTAACTCCTCAGTGGCGATAAAGAATTTTTCCGGGTTATTCCCGTATTTATTAGCGAAATCTCGTGGCAATCTGCCCTTTTCCGCGAGTTCAGAGAAATAAAGAGCTTTCATTGCGGCCGTTAATGGCGACCTTGCCATCGTTATTGATTTTATATACGGACCATTGCCGAAGTTGCTCATAGCAATCGTCTTGAACATCTGCGTCTCGTTGACGAACCCACCAGCCATGCTCATGTCAGGCACGTATTTACCTTCTCGCTCCAATATCCGTGCACACTTCAATATCTGTGCTTCTAAATACACGGTAGGCGTGCTCATCTCGTTCATCATCGGCACAGGACTCATGCCCGTCCCGCCACCGGCGCCATCAAACGTTATGTAATCCACTTTCGCTTCCGATGCCACTTTCATCGTCCATGCAACGTCCACAGGCCGGTAAGCACCTGTTTTTATCGTTACGTATTTTGCACCTATGCCACGCAGCCATTCGACATCTTCTACAAAACCACGCTCTTCCGGGAATCCGACTCGGCTATGCCGCTCGAAGGTCTTGAACAAGCCGTTTTTAAACGCTTCTTGAACTGCGGGGTCTTCGGGGTCCGGCTGCACGATATAGCCCCTCTTCTTCAGGTCTAATGCCCTTTCCAGAGACGATACACGTATTTCACCGCCTATTGCCTTTGCTCCCTGTCCCCATTTCCTCTCCACTATGTTCACATCCAATTTAGACACTATGTATTCATCCACGCCGAACCTCTGGTCTTCTACATTCGTCTGCACCGCTATATCACCGTATTTGCCGTCCCAGTATTCCTTGAACAGTTTTACTCGTCGCTCCATCTCAGGCGATTTCGTCACTTTTCCGTTTGTGAACACCGATTCTTTGTCAACGCCGCAGACGTTCTCGCCTATGATGATTATTATTCCTGTGAGTGCAGCACCGATTGCAAGTCCATCCCAGTTGTTCCTTCCCACATCTGTAGACCCGAAAGCGCCACTTGCCAGCGGTGTCTTTAACGGAATACCGCCTATCTTCGATTCGATATTCACATTGGGAAATACTGCCAAATCAGGGCTCGGTTCTATTCCTTCTGCACCTCGCAACCGCGAAAGGATATTAAAATCAGAGAAATCGAGCCCGTAATCCTTATTTGACGCGGCAGTGCTCCAGCCATACTGCTCCGGTTCCGGATACAATACCTCTCGACCCCTAAACGTACTCTTCCCTATTTCGCATAGCACTGTACACTCTTTCACGCATATCGGACACATTCCACTCATCGTATTCACATCTCGCCTTCTCACGGACGTTCCCGTGGTAGACCTTGCATTCGCATATATATCTGTCATTTATTTCAATCACCTCTTCCTATTTGCAATGTAAACGAATACGGATTCGTCATACATGCAGAGCAAATCTCCATCTGATCTCGTATCATACCATAATTCCCGTATTTCTTGTTTATAGCAAATCTTTCCATCTTTTCTATTCCCTCAACGCTCATCTTCTTCGTCTCTATTACCCCTGCAGAAGCAGTAGCTTTTACAAGCTCTTCACCTACTTTTGTCCGGATTATTAATGTCGTCCATCCATCCGGCGAACCCGCAGAGCCTGCTGAAACATCGGCGAGTTGCGATGTGAAATCTTCACATATCTTGCATGTATCCCGTACGCAATGTTCCATATCTTTTGTTGGGATACTAAACTCTTTGTCCTTTGTAACCACCATAAAGTTTCCCTTTGAAACATAAAACCGCTCCACATCCCTAATATCTATTCCTTCTCTTTCTGACAGAAACGTAACCAGGTCACGGTGCCAGAACGCTTTAGTGCCAAAAAGCCCGATTAAAATTTTCACCCTATCCAGTTCCAAAGAGGAGTCATGGAGAGCGTGAAGCCTTCTCACTGCCTCTATATTACAGCCCGTGCCGACCATTGCGATATTTTCATAGCCACGATCTATCGCATCCCATACCCCCAGGACAGAAGGACAAGCGGTGTATTTAGGACCTTTGCCAAGCAAGACTTCTTCTGGTGTTGTTGCAACGAAAGGTTCGACTTTCCACTCTTCTGTCCTCGTAGCAACAACCGCAGCATCTATAAATCCACTTCTTACCGCTTCATATAGCATTGCAGTTACAACACTGCCATCCTGCCCCACCGCTCTCACGCCCTTATCCGTTGCTCTTGCACTTAAAATTTCATTATAGTATCCAAGAATCCGCCCCTCGGGCGAGGACGCACAAGGGCTGAAATCACATACGCCATATTCCATCCTCGGGCACTCTCCCTCGCATAAGCGGCAAGCTGCGAACGTGCGAGGGCAGAAACTGAAACAGAAGCCCTTTGACACTGTTCCCCCACAGCCCTTATCCCACACCACCTCTTCTTCGCTATACTTCTTATAATCCGGTATGAACGCTGCACATGCACCACAATAACAGCATACAGGAAGACTTCTTTCGTTTGTCATAAACTATGTTCTCCTACTTTCCTTTTTTAGTTGTATATCTTCTCCATATTTACTTTTCATAGTGGTCTATAAAAGACTATTTAAGAACTTTTCATAAAAGTTATGAACTCTTCACAGCACCGCCAGATAC
This sequence comes from Candidatus Methanophagales archaeon, assembly GCA_013139985.1. Classification (GTDB taxonomy): domain Archaea; phylum Halobacteriota; class Syntropharchaeia; order Alkanophagales; family Methanospirareceae; genus Methanophaga. The sequence continues at coordinate 6,101 of WSZT01000042.1, forward strand.
TCGTTCAACGCACATTCCGTGACGTTCACAGGATCCGCAGCCCATTCTGCCGTCTTTGAAATGATAAAGTTGTTGAATGTGTGGTTACCTAAAGCTTCTCTCACCAGTTCACTCTGGTTTTAGGTTCGGATGTCCCAAAGAAATTCGTTAAAATGGAACTTGAGCAGATATTTAGTGGGATTGGTGTCCTGGTAGAGATAAAAGGGGATTTTGCAAAACTGAGGGTGAATGTTTTGCAGGAATGACGATAAATTTATCGGGATTGCTAATGTCGAACCAATCAGGCTATAGTTATAATAAGTTTTCAAGGAAATAGTGGTGTATCCTTCGGTCTTCGGTAAGTTCAGGATGAAAAGAAAGCGCAATTATGTTTCTTTGCTTGGCAGCTACTATGTGCCCATCGAAAGTTGCTAATACATCCACATTTTCCGCTGCACAGGTTATAGCAGGTGCTCTAATGAAAACTGCATGAAAGGGTTCCTCAAAAAGGCTCATCTTTAGCAACACTTCAAAAGATTCCCTTTGCCTTCCAAAAGCGTTCCTCTTTACTTTTACATCCATTAAACCGAGCAGTGGCTGTCCTGTCTTTGCAACTTCTTCATCGCCCTCTTCCGCAAGCAATACCATCCCAGCACAGGTGCCCAATATCGCCTTTCCCACTTCTGCAGCTTCTTTTATCTCATGAAGGATGCCTTCTCGCTCCATTAGCCTGCCTATTGTTGTGCTTTCCCCGCCTGGTATGATAATGCCATCGCAGGACTTAACTATTCCTTGATGCTTTATCTTCACCACCTCTCCTTTTTCTCCTCGCTCTGCTAAAGCCTTCTCCATCGCCCTAACGTGCTCTTCCACATCTCCCTGTATCGCAATTA
>WSZT01000068.1 GCA_013139985.1 Candidatus Methanophagales archaeon
ACACCGTAACAATGGATCAAATTGGAAATGGTGGGGTGGATAATGGGTCTAAAAGATATATGAAACTACCCGGGATTTCAGAATTATATATAACTTAAGTCAAAGTGAGCTTAACCGAACACGCATGAGACCAATCCACAAGATATTGTTTCTTTGATAAAGCTTTTAAAACTTTTTGAAAGAAAGGGGTTTTTTTATTCCTTTGACACCATTACCTCTGTCGCTTTTATCACAGCTTCTGCTTTATCGCCTTCTTTCAGACCCAACTCATCCACCGCCTCTTTTGTTATCATCGCCGTGATGACCGAGGGCTTATTGATTTCGATTTTCACAGTAGATGCAACTTCGCCTTTCTCTATCGCCTTTACAACACCAGCCATTCTATTCCTTGCACTTATCGGCATTTTTATCACCTGACTTCTATCTACATACACAGCTCTCTTTAAGTACCTATGTATGCTACAAAAACACTAATCGCTATTTGGTATTGGGCTCAATCCAAAAACGGCAATTTATCTCGTTTTCTGTAAGCTAGAGCCTGGCATATAGCGATTATGTTATCTCCTTCATTTTTAACGTTGATTTCGTATGTACCGATTCTGCCTGATCTGCTCACCTCTCTCGCTTCCGCATATAAGACGTCTCCAGTCGAGGTAGGTTTTATATATGTGATATTCATACTGAGCGCAACCGCCACAGTTCCATGTGAGTTCGCAGCCATTTCAAATGCTTCATCGAGCAAAGAAAATATCGCGCCGCCATGTGCCATACCAAACATATTCTCCATATCTGCATTAAATATCATTTTGACTTTTGAGTAACCGGCATCTAATTCTACCGGTTCTATTCCCATTTTCTTTGCGTATGGTTCATCTATAACCCGTTTAATTATAGAATCGGAAATTTTATCATCCATTTTTGTGTCTCCTTTAATCTGAATTAGTTTTAAATATGTTGCCGTATGAAAGAGACAAAGAGTTTCAAACACAAAAAGAAAATAGAAAACTTTAAATAGCCCTATAAAACTATTAAGATGTTAACGAGGTGATTAATATGAAATATGGAATTTTGATTGCAGTGCTGGCGGTTTCTTTGTTGGTTGCAGGCTGTGTAGAGCAACCGAAAGAGACGCAGCAAGGAGTAGAAGAGATAAGAATAGGCGTTGTCGCGCCATTGACCGGTGGCGCAAGTACGACAGGAACGGACATGTGGCAGGCGGCTGTACTGGCTGCCGATGAGATAAATGCACAGGGTGGAGTCCTTGTTAATGGCACGTACCTGAAGGTGAAGCTTTTCAAGGGCGATACGGAAACGAGCAGGGAAGGCGGTGTTAAAGTAGTAACGAAGCTTATTACGAATGATGAGGTCGACTTTTTGATCGGCGGATTCTCAAGTGGAATAACGTATGCCGATCAAGTGGTGGCAGCAGAACATAAGGTGCCGTTTATAATTACCGGGGCATCTTCTCCGATAATAACCAGGCGAGACGATATAGATACCAGTTACTTCTTCCATCACTGTCCGACTACGGATGACTATCCTGACTCGACATTGCTATTTGTTGATGAGATAGTGAAACCTTTGATAGACGAGCGATACAATTTCCCGGAGAATAGGACACTGCGACTTGGCGTTATTTATCAGGACAGCAAATACGGGGAAGGCGTTTATGACGGTATTAAAAAGGCGATAGAGGAACACAACCTAAATATGGAGATTGTTTCAGCCGAGAAATTCAAGATGAGCGAGACCGATTTCAGAACTCCACTTACCGTAATGAAGGCAGCTAATCCGGATGTTGTATATCCTGCTGCGTTTCTTAACGAGCAGGCGCTCATAGTGTCTCAAGGGAGAAGGGATGTTGGTTTGGATACGATATATCTCTCCGTGGAGTGTAACGATGATACGGACTACTATACCGGAGTGGAGAAATGGGGTGAATACTCGATACAGGAGAGCCGATTTGGACCCTATGTTATACCCGCAGGACCAATAAGCAGTGCAGTAGTAAAATTCAAGGCTGACTTTGAGAACAAATGGGGTGCACCTCCAAGTATGATGGGTGCATCAACCTATGAGGGTGTTTACATCGCGGCCGAAGCAATTAAGAACTTGGGGGGCACATTGGACAAAGAAGAGATTAGGGCTTCTCTGGCGGAACTCGAGATACCGCAGATTATAGAGGTGATGCAGAACGGTGTTATAACCTTTTCGCCCGATTACAGAGAGAGTAAATTCGATCTGTATATGGAGCAGTTGATCTGGAACGAAACGGTAGGAGAGACGAGACCGAAGATAGTCTGGCCAGATAGCGTAAAGGAGACTGATTTTGTATTGCCTGATTGGTACAAGCCAGGCGGCCCCTAACTAATTATTTTTTTTCTTTTTATTTTTTATTTCTGTCTATTTAATTATTTATTCAAAACTATGGACCTTGGCGTTTTCATCCAGATATTAGTATGGGGCATTTATGCGGGCTGTATATACATCCTGTTAGCGATAGGGCTGAACCTGATATTCGGAGTTATGAAGGTAGTGAACTTCGCGCATGGCGAATTGCTGATGCTCGGAGCTTATGCTACCTTCTGGATATACACCTTTTCTGGTCTTAACCCCTATCTTGTGATCCCACTTGCGATGATCATATTGGCAATTGTCGGGGTCTTTATAGAACGGCTTTGCTTCCGGCCGATAATGGGTACCGGTAAGTTGAACGAGATCTTTCTCAGTCTCGGACTGATATATCTGTTTCAGAATTTAGCGGCTGTATTCTGGACAACTGACTCAAGATCTATTCATAGCCCGTACAGTGACGTTTCTATTACCCTAGGATCCATCAATCTGCCAGTGGATTATATTATCATTATCGTAATTACGGCCATATGCCTAATTGCACTTCAACTATTCATGAAGAAAGCCACCCTCGGTAGAGCGATGCGAGCCACAAGTCAGAACAGGGAGGCGGCCACATTAATGGGTATTAATGTGGAGCGGATGGACATGCTCAGTTTTGCATTGGGTGCTGCATTTGCTGCGACTGCAGGAAGCTTATGTTTGATAACAGGTCAAATGGTGAATCCGTATGTGGGGTCCATCCCGGCGATAGAAGCTTTTGCGGTCGTAATCATCGGCGGGCTTGGTAGTATACCAGGTGCAATTATCGCTGGCCTGACTTTGGGTATTGCCGAAAATATTGTGCCGTTATTCATGCAATATTCAGTGGGTTTACTAGGCCTTGAAATGTCATTCTCCGCATGGAAGGATACAATAGCATTCATTATCTTGATTATTGTTCTTGTAATAAGGCCGACAGGTATATTCGGGGAGAAGGAAGAATAAAATGAAATTAAATAGATTAAACATAAAAACCGGGATTGACATTGTCACATTGATTCTGGCTTTTCTATTACCTCTGATCTTAGAAGTCAATCAATATCTACTGACGGTTTTGATCTTAATGCTTGTCTTTACCATGTACTCATCAGCATGGAATCTGCTCGCTACTTCAGGCCAGGGTTCTTTAGGTCATGCCGCTTTTTTCGGTATCGGTGGTTATGTGTCGGCGATAATTTCAAATAGTTTTGGTCTTCCTGTGATAGTGACAATAGTAATCGGCGGTTTTTTTGCCGCTGTTATTGGCGTTCTGATAGGCCTTACCTGTGTAAGGTTGAAGGCGTGGTTCCTCGCAATGGTAACTTTCGGATTTGCAATTATCGTTCAAACGGTAACCGTAGAGCTTTCAGGGCTCACCGGCGGTTGGGACGGTATCCCGGCGAAGAAATTAGTTCCTGTTACGATAACAAATCACGTTATGTATGAGTATTACATTATACTACTCATAGCAGTTGTGGTGATCGTTATAATCTACCTGATAATGAAGTCGAAGATGGGACTCGCTCTGGAAGCCATACGGGAGAACGAGCTTGAAGCGAAGGTAATGGGTATCAACGTAACAGTGTATAAGCTGAAAGCGTTTGCAGCAAGCGCATTCTTCACTGGAATTGCCGGCGCTCTGGAGATACATCATTTCGGGTATGTAACCCCGGAGGTATATGGCATAGATATATCGTTCTGGCCGATAATATACTCTGTAAGTGGTGGCCTATACACCATTGGTGGTCCAATACTGGGAACAGTAGTAATTACAGCCATCTGGGAAGTTCTACGCTCTTTCGGCATGACCTATGGACGATTCATATTGATTGGTCTGATCCTTATCCTTATAGTGATATTCCTGCCAAAAGGGCTTATCTCTATCCCGGAGAAGATAAGATCAATATTTTTGAAAAACTGATTTTTGATTCTCTCGTGGGTGGGAATTAACTTGACATTGTCAGATTAACATGAAATGTGACAAAGTCAAGTTAATATTTAGAGACCTAAGTATGCGCTTTTTACATACTCGTCGTCTAGAAGCTCAAGGCCTTTCCCTTCTAACATGATTTTGCCTTTCTCCAGTACATAGGCGCTATCAGCGATCTCAAGCGCATGATGTACGTTCTGTTCCACAAGCAATATGGTAACACCTTCTTCATGCAACTTCTTGATTATCTCGAATACCTGTAATACGATCACCGGGGCTAATCCGAGCGATGGCTCATCCATCATAAGGAGCTTTGGTTTTGACATCAGAGCGCGAGCGATTGCGAGCATCTGCTGTTCCCCACCACTCATTGTACCTGCGAGCTGTTTTTTCCGCTCTTCGAGCTTCGGAAAGAGCTTGAGCACCCATTCGAGACTCTCATCCAGGGACTCCTTTGCTCGTGGCAGATAGGCACCCAAAATGAGGTTTTCAAATACGTTCATCTTCGGGAATATCTCTCGGCCCTCCGGTACAAGAGCAATCCCCTCATCCACTATCTTGTACGCCGGTAATCCTTCTATATGTTTGTCCATGAACTTGATGCTGCCCGACTTTGGCTTAAGTATGCCCTGTATAGTCTTTACAGTAGTCGACTTTCCGGCTCCGTTAGATCCTAGAAGGGTTACAACATCACCTGCTTTAATGCTAAAGGATATGTCCCAAAGCACCTGCACTTTATCGTAAGCGACTTTTAAGTCCTTTAGCTCGAGCATAGTAGTATCATGCATCTATTTTTTTCCCTAGGTAGGATGTTATAACCTTTTCATCGTTTGCTATTTCATATGGTGTTCCTTCCGCTATTTTTTCGCCGTGATGTAGTACAACAATATTGTCGGATACGTTCATTATAACCTTCATAACATGCTCTACTATGAGTATTGTTATCCCCGACTCTCGGATCTTCTGTATTAGTGAGATTGCGTCATTACTTTCTTTCGGATTTAATCCGGTCGTCACCTCATCTAATAGTAGCAGTTTTGGCTCAGTTGCAAGAGCTCTTGCAAGTTGTATCCTCTTAAGCTCTACAACAGTCAGGTTTTTCACCGGGTAATTCATTTTATTCATCGGGTAGCCGATAAATTCAAGATTCTTTTCCGCTTTCTCCCGGGCTTCTAGCATGCCGATTTTATCTGAATTACCAAACACCGCCCCGACAAGGACATTTTGAATTGCCGTGAGTTCCGGAAAAGACTGCACGAGCTGGAATGTCTTGGCGATCCCGTGCTTACATACTTTATCCGGACTCAGGTCTGTTATGTCAAGTCCGTCGAATATGATTGATCCCGAGCTGGGTAGGTAGACACCACTTATGACATTTAAGAGCGTTGATTTTCCGGCGCCGTTCGGCCCCACAAGACCGACTATCTTGCCCTGCTCTATGCTAAAGCTTACGTCCTTGATGGCGGTTATACCACCAAAGTGCTTGCTTACTTCTTGTATGGAAAGCATTTGTCATCACGTGTGTTAGAACTATATACTACTGCTTATACATCCCTTTAACTGAAACTTCTGTCTCCTGACTTTTATATAGATGAGGGAATATAAATAACTTGCGAACCTCCTTTTCACAATCTATCTATTCACAACCCCTCAGCATACTGCCTGATTCTCCTTGTAAACCAGAATCTACGGATAACTGAAGGTACATCTAGAGGAATTGCCTTGGCTTTCAATTCTTCACTCCCCTTTTCACTTATTTTTAACTTTCCTCCGATGTTTTCTACTAAACCTTCTCCTTCCAATATTGAATAAATCCTATCATAGTCTAAATACATGTCACTAAGTTTATCTATGACTTCTTGTCTCGTTCTGCTACCTAATCGCAGCAAACGCAATATATGCCACCTGATATTCTTCTTCACCGGATAGTCACGAATTTGCAATCCCAGTTTTAGCATCTCCAGCTATGCCCCTCTCACATCGCTCTTCTCTTTGCTGAACTTGAAGACCCTGCCCTCTTTTCCAACGAAGGTGAAGAGCCCACTCTTGGTCACATCTCCTGGTGACCAGCCGGGAAAGGTCTGCACTGCCAGGGCTCCGTCCGGTCTCAGCACTCGATAAAGCTCTAGCAGAACCTGATCCAATGGCAGGGTATGTATGACACCGAAAAGTATCGTGAATGAAAGCCATCACTTTAAAATGATCAAGAGATACAGAAAACGTGTGTTTTTTCATTGTATTACTGGGAGAGGGCAAGACCTGTGAGGGTGTTTTGAGTTCCTCATCCGACATGTACGGTTCTTTCCCTCTGTTGACCCTTACAGCATGTTCCACTCGTCAGCCGTGATCTTATGACCAATTATCCCCTCCACTTCCCGTATCATCATCCGAAGCTGAGGCATGGAGTACTCGACATTAGAAGGAATTGCCAAGCGATGCTGCTCATAGATCATAAACTGGTGACGAGTACCGGAGAAGGGACCGTCAAAGCCAAGTTTCCGCAACCACTGGATAAAATCCCTGCGCTTACATGGCACCCACCGGCTCATAGCTTGGCTCCTTATTCAAATCAATACTGGCAATTACAGGCAATGGATGCCTCAACTTGAGACCAACTAGTATCCAGTCTTCTAATGTTGAGCGCAACGCCTCTTCACACTCGCGCAAAGTGGCACCGAACGCTACCACTCCTTTGCACGGGGGAATCCGCCCGACAAATGTTCCATCTCCCAGTTTGTCATAGACAGCATGTGCCATAGCCTGTTCCACATATTCAGTAAGAATGAATCGTATTGTTATTGCCATTAAACACCTCCAATGTTTTTTCTTTAAATAAACTTTTCTTCTTACATTATAAGCCTTAAAGTATTGAAGTTTCTAAAGCACCCCTTTAAAGCCTCGTTGCGTTTGTTAGCGAGGGCAATAATCAATTCACTCACAACCCCTCAGCATACCAATCAATTTTTCTTGCGTTCAAAAATTTACGTTTAGTCCACGCAATGTAGGCAACCGGCTTCTCCGCGAGAATATTCAATTCTTTCCTGCCCTTATCTGTCAGTCTGAGTTTCCCGTGCACCGATTCCACCAGATGGTCTTTTTCCAGTTTGGCATAAATAGTTTCATAGTCTTTGTCCTCCAGCCCTACAGGGAACCTTCTCCCAAAACTTTTTTTTACACGCTCAAAGTTCTCTTCTTTCGTCATCTCTTGCAGGCTAAGGAACCAGAGACTTACAAACGCTCCACGGTCTGGTAAAACCTTGATATGCCCTTCGAGAAACTTAGAGAACTTTTCCATTTTAGGATCTTCGCCTTGCATCACCTTCTTTGATTCAGATATAAGCTCGAGCCTCTGGAAGCATGTCTAAACATCCTTTAATAGCAAATTCAGTCATTAATTCTGCCCGTTTTCCCCATAATTTTTGTTATAATCATCTAAAGCACATTTAAGCCCATTTTATCAGATAGAGAAAAATGGGCACATAAAACACTCGATATGTTTAAAGAAGCGCTTAAGAAAGCCTGAACGATGGTAATTAAATTTGTTCCTCGCTTTAAGATGCCAAACGTATAGCCCCATCGGACCTTATACTACCTTCAGCAGTAGCCTAATTAAAGCAGTAGACAAATTTTTAGTGCAAAAAAGGAAGGATTAATAGAATAAGGGTAAATTAGGGCATTGTGGTAGGCGATTCCAGAGGCTCGCTCATAACCTCCGAACAATATGAACAAGGAAACTACTGCGCCAGCAAAGGCATCAAGCAGAAAGAAGCCCATGGTTGCGCCAAGAAGACCGATTAAAACGGCTACCGATGACCAAATATCGGTTTTCGTGTGATATGCATCCGCTATTAACGATATGCTTCTCGTCCGCCCACCCACATAGAACTTATAGTATGAGAAAAAACCATTGACAGCGATATTGATCACTATGGTAATTAAAGCTACAACCTGGAAATGTATCTCTGCAGCCTCAAAAATCTTTGTCATTGATTCAAAGGCGATAAAGGCACCGATGCCGCAGAGTATTATCCCGCCGATAAGAGCGGCTTGGGCTTCTTTATTGATCCTTATGCCAATCCATGTGATTGCTGAGGCAATTATATCAATAGCAGTATGCATCGCGTCCGCAATAAGACCAATACTGCCAGAAAGGAAACCGACAATAAATTCCAGGGCTGACAGACCGACATTCCCCCACAAGGAATATTTGGCGCATGCATCTTTAGAAACACGCTTTGCATAGTACTGTTCGTTTTCTCTTTCCTTTTTATTTAGAGGGTCTAAACCTTTTTCGGTTATCTCATATTTATTTGAATATTGTATCATATCCTCGTCTGTCAGAAGGTTCAAATTTGAATCTATTAGCTCATTATTTGCCCGCCAGTAGCCCATATACCTATCACTGAGTTCGTCTATGAGTTCTTGTCTCGTTCTGCTGTTCAATCGCAACAAGCGTAATAGGTGCCACCTGAGATTCTTTTTTACCTGAGAGTCCTTGATTTGCAATTGCTTTTTTAACAGATTAGCTACCTCCTTTCTCTACGGGGGTGCATTTTAAATTGTTTCCTCCTTCAACTAACACTTTGTTCAACCTGTTCGCTATTTCTTTGTAAATAAGAATATCCTCGCCTGTCTCCCTGAATAAATAAATCCTCCTCTTTCTACATCCTCAATTAATTTCTTCTTTGACCCCCTGGTTTTTTCAAAAGAAAGTACACCATCCTGTTTTAAAATACGATGTATCTCAGATATTACCTCATCCAGTCCCCCAGCAACGTGAAGAAGCCCAAAAATGAAGGCAAGGTCAATGCTTTGGTCTGGTAGCCCGATATTAGATGCATTTGTAAGAATAGGCTTAATATTCTTTATTTTCTCCCGCTCGATTTTCTCTTTAACTCTTTCTATTGCAAGCGGATGCATATCCACAGCGTAAATAAAACCTTCATTTCCCACCATTTTTGCCGCGGGAATCGTAAAGAATCCCGGACCACATCCAACCTCCAGTACTTTTTGCCCCGGCTTCAGTCCGGCTGCTTTCAGAAGCCTCTGCGGATTTCTAAAATACGGGAGAAGTGGATTGTCATGCATTAAGGATATTATCCTGAAAGCAAACTTCGAGTGATGATATTCTTCTTCAATTTTATTGCTCATTTCCTCTGCCTCCTTTCATTTATGTGTATCGCACGGATATTTCTTTTTTTTTTGATATTCTCGTAGTTCTCGATTTTCTCATTCAAATTTTGAGGGGTTGTTATATTCAATCTTTTTTATTTTAAATTTTGCATAACTAAAATCGCCAGATTCAAGATTCCAGGTAGCCTCCAAGTAGAAAGGTACTTTCATACCATCAACACTTCTGTAATCGCCACAATAACCTGTGAAGTTCTCCAGGTTTTTATCTTTATACCTTTTTGTTTTAAATATAGACATCTTTTGCCGAAAATAACGGAACTTTACCTAACCAAACAAATCCTGGCTTTTGCACTGTAAAATATTCCTCTCCTTTAATAGATGCCCAATTTTTACTTGCTCTAAATTCTCCACCATGCTGTAATCTGACATAACTTATGTATGATTGATTTTCCCTTAATGAATACTTGAAATACCTCTGAACTGGTATAGGGAGGTCTTTGATTTGCTTTGAAGTGTAAACTTTGCCAGAAATATTTTCCGAAGCTGCAAAAAGTTTTTCAATGTCTTTATCTAATTCTGATTCCATCATTCTATTACCTATTATTAGAGTTGCGATTAAGACAAATGCGATAACCCCCTATGATTATACCTATTTTTCTAAGCATATAATTTAATATGTGGGCTGGCTATACCAGAACTTCTTCTAATTGCCGCCTTGGTGTATGCCCCTTCTCCTGTTCAGCATATCCCAACCGGAAAGTGTGTTGTGGAAATACATCTGACTTTGGAATTAGCTTCGATACCTCAGTCTTCAGTTCTGGAATTTCCAGAATTTGACTCATGGGATGCACGCGGATTCCAAGTATAGTAGCAGCTAAGCAGACCCGCTCAAAAACCTGTCCGACCTTGACCTGCAACTCCCTATTGTTCACTTCTGAGCTGATAGCAGCCAGACGAATAATCAACTCGTCAGCCTTCCGTTTAATCTCTAAATCGTCGGTCATATGCAGCCAGATGCCCTCTTCAACGCAACGATTCTGTAGATGTTGCAAGTCGCTCTGTGGAATGGGACGTTCTTCGTAGAATTTGCGGTTGGTGTGCCGACTGGAAATTGCGTCGAATAATGCAGGCTCTCGAAAGGGTGATGGTTCGCCATGGGGCATGAATTTGACTGTGACAGCCAGCTCCTCGTTGGTGGGCTCGGGGAAATAAGCTACTTGATGGCCATATCCAAAATGCTCGGCGGCAATCAGCAAGTTCTCCAATGCACAGCCTACGCTAATATACAACTCTCGCTGGTCCGGGTCGGCTACCTTCAGCCATCGCGTCCTGTCCACTAAGACCTGAATTTCGTCTTCGGCAACTGAGAATTTCCAAGGTTGTGTGTTGTGGCTGGAAGGAGCAAGGATCGCATATCGGAGCAAGAATTGTAATTTCTCCGCGGAATCTCCATCACGGGGGAAATCTTGTTCATTTATTTGCCAGGGTGTTACCATCGGGTCGTATTTTTTCATTTTTTACCACATTACTTTTAAATAGGTGGGGGTATATAAAGAGCCTCTGGAACCGCCACTCAAATCGTTCTAATTTGCCTTTATTCCTGCAATTTCTTCGATTTTGCTCTAAAAATTTGTTTACTGCCTTGTCAGCCTAATCCAAGCTCATTCTACGGAAAGCAGTAGGAGATCTCATGAGGTCTGTTCTACCCACATGATACGCAGTTATTGCGGTTAGATGTGTCGTTATTCCTGTGATGAACATGTACAGCTCCGCCTCTATTGCACCCCTATTAGACATTTCATCCCTTCGATAGCCACATTTGTCTCTGCCAAAGCTCCTTTCGCATTCGCTCCTTCTATCCGCGATTCTTTCCAGAAAAGAGGGTTCGTTTACTGATATATACTCAGGTCGGAAACACTTCCCCTTTTCCGTTTTGACCAACTCACGATTGCCAAAATCCCTTGCCTGTATGTATGCATAGATGCCATTCCTAATGGAG
>WSZT01000076.1 GCA_013139985.1 Candidatus Methanophagales archaeon
CGACCCAGCATGCGGAACCGGCGGCTTCTTTCTCGCATCATATGATTTCCTGTGCAACCCTGCTAATTACCGGTTGGATAAAGAGCAGAAAGAATATCTCAAGGACCGAACATTTTCAGGTAATGAGATTGTTGCAAGCGCAAGAAGAATGTGCCTCATGAATATGTTCCTTCATAACATCGGCGAGATTGACGGTGAATCGCCTATCTCATCTGCCGATTCACTCGTGTCTGATCCGGGTGCCCGCTATGAATATGTACTGACCAATCCACCATTCGGCAAAAAAAGCAGCATGACCATTACAACAGAAGAAGGTAAACAGGAAAAAGAAAACCTTGTTTATAACCGTCAGGATTTCTGGGCTACTACATCCAACAAGCAACTGAACTTCCTGCAGCATATCCACACACTACTTAAATCAGACGGGCACGCTGCTGTTGTTCTGCCGGATAATGTACTGTTTGAAGGCGGCGCTGGCGAAACAGTCCGTAAAAACATGCTTGCAACAACCGATTTGCATACAATATTACGGCTTTCAACCGGGATATTCTACAAACAGGGCGTAAAAGCAAATGTACTCTTTTTCGATAATAAACCCGCGAGTAAAGAGCCCTGGACAAAAGAGGTATGGATTTACGATTTCCGTACCAACGTCCATTTCACACTGAAAAAGAACCCGCTGAAATTTGAAGACATGACCGATTTTATCGCATGTTATAATCCTGAAAACCGATATAAAAGAAAAGAGACATGGTCGAAAGAAAATCCAAATGGGCGCTGGAGAAAGTTTCGTTATGATGAGATCATTGCACACGAAAAAACGAATCTTGACATCTTCTGGGTAAAAGATGAAAGCCTGGCAGATTTAGATAACTTGCCGGATCCCGATGTACTGGCAACTGAGATAATTGAAAATGTAGAAGCGGGGCTTGACAGTTTTAAAGCAATAGTTGAAACGATAAATGGCGACTGATAACTTCCGGCGGTTGAAAGAGGGGCAAGTTTTAACTTGACAATGTCAGATTAAAACTATGCATTAGTCCAATTTTACGAAATTCTTCAAAGCTAGCTATCCTTCTGACGTTGGATTGTATACAAGTTGTGGCGATGATTTTCTAACAATCGGGACCAATTTTAAAAAATCCTCTTGAATTCATGATTTGACGAACTTAAGGTTAGAATTTAGGATAAAATACTAATTCATCGGCTTTTACCAAAATACTAACTTTATTCGGCTTTTTATGCAAAACCAAACTCTTTTAGGGGGTGCTATTTGTATACCTAACAACCTAACAGTATGCATTATGAAAGAAGGGAAAAAGATAATTTATTTTATACGTACGAAATCATTAACATTGAGGGAAGGGGGAAATGATGATAAAGCGTATCGGTTTATTAACCAGTGGTGGCGATGCTCCGGGAATGAATGCTGCTATTCGCAGTGTGGTAAGATACGGATTGCATCACAAATTAGAGGTAATAGGGATCTATCGCGGTTATGCTGGTCTGATCAACGAAGACTTAAAATCTTTAGACCACCGTTCTGTTACAGGTATTATAAATAGAGGGGGTACGATCTTAGAGTCTCAACGGTGTGATGAGTTTTTGACTGAAGAAGGACAGCGTAAGGCGGTGGAGATATTAAAGCGGAATAAAATAGATGCTCTAATTGTCCTGGGAGGAGATGGAACTTACCGGGGTGCAATCCAACTATGGGAAAGGTGGCATATCCCCTGTGTTGGGATACCAGCAACTATTGATAATGACATTAATGGCACTGATATAACTATTGGCGCGGATACAGCAATAAATACGGCCTTGGAGGCAGTCGATAAGATTCGAGATACCTCAACGAGTATGGATCGGATTTTTGTGGTGGAAGTAATGGGCAGAGAGAGTGGATTTATTGCTAGTCAAGTTGCTTTAGCTAGCGGTGCAGAGGAGGTTTTGGTTCCGGAGATAGCGTATGATTTAGACGACATGTGCCATGACATTGAGAGTGGCTATTTAAAAGGTAAGGAGCGCTGGATTATTATTGTTGCCGAAGGGGAAGCGGGAGCGGGAAAGATTGCAAATAAGATTACCGAGATCTCGGGCTCAGAGATACGAGTAGTTGTATTAGGACATATACAAAGAGGTGGAAGTCCTACCGCTCAGGACCGTATATTAGCAACCCGCTTGGGTGCGGCAGCGGTAGATTTGATTTTGAATAACGAGTATGGGAAGGCGGTGGGAGTAAAAGGGAATCAAATAACAGCAGTGGACTTATATCGCGCGGTAGAAAAGAAGGAGGGGATAAGGGTAAATTCATCCTATCAACTAATGAGGAATTTAATTTAAAATTAGCACACACAACTTCACCTTCTCCCGGCATCTCAAAACTTTCAATGCATGCCGGCACCAAAACCGTATCCTGCGGGGCTAATGAAACTTCTGCACTCTTCGATTTTAACGTGACCTGTCCTTGCAAACAGGTGAGTAAACAAGCTCCTGTAACAACCTTTCCTCTGCCATGAACACTAAAAAGCCGCAAGGGAACTCACGAATAATAATTTACCAGAACGGTACTAACATTTTCCAATGATTTTTAAGACACAGATTAACGCAGATTAACACAGATTTAAAGTAGCGTATTGCTTTTTTAAATTTTTATTCGACCCGTAAAAACTTAATAATCTTTTGGGGACAGTAGCATCTGTGTAAATCTGTGAAATCTGTGTCTATGATACTTATCAAAATAGGTAAATTATTTACAGGGAGTTCCCCAACTCCAATTGCTCGCCCTTCAAAAGCTGACTGACCTCGTATCCTTCTTCAGCACGCAGAATATTACCGAAAGCATCACCAAGCTGTCTCGCATATGCATCGTCCGGATGCGTCTGCACCGACAGTTTCTCATCCGCCGTTATTATCTTTTTCAATAACCTTTTTCAATTCGTCTGCATTGGAAATCTTCGCCGCTACAAGACGTTCAAACCTTCTCTTTGTAGCTAACATCTCGTCTTCAGAAACGTCCTTCATCAGATGCGCAACTTCACTCAGCGAATACTCGTTTTCTGGAAGACGAGCGCTCCACCATTTTTCCTTCGCGCCTTTCTCCTCACCAAACCGCATCTTAAGCCGTATCCGGCCTTTGCTCGGATGGAACACGTCTACCAGGAAGCAATCTTCGACTTCTATCGATGCATGATCAACCACATTGTAAACAACGCATCTCTTCCCCTGTATCCTGTTCAATTTAGAATTTATCACACATGCACGCTCGAGCTGCCCGTGCTTCGCAGTAGAATTTAATAAAATACTGCTCTTTACTAACCCATTCTCAAATTCCACCGTTTCGTGTACCGAATCCCGGATGGCACAGCCGTTTCTTTCCGACGAAACATCAACACCTAAAAAAGCGCGCATTCTCTGTCCTACATCGTCTGGATCCAAAATCCGCATCATGTTTTCGTAATAACTCTCGTTCGTCCCGTAATCCAGCCACACTGTTTTAGCACTTAACGGGAAGCTTTTTATCAGTGCAAGTGGCTCGGCTACCCCATTCTTTATTATTTCCGCACGCTCTCGGAGCCAATAATCTTTTTCGACTTCAGCTTCAGACTCTGACGAAATCCATAATTGCCATAACTCATCTGAATTGAATTTCCCTTCTCTTATCTTTAGATTATCGTTAAACACTTCGAGCATGCGTTCCGCTATGACACCACTTAATGCAAACATGCCCATGTTCACCATCACTTCACTCCCCTCTCGTTTTTGCAACTTCCTTTTCGCTATTTTGTAGTTACGAGTATCATCGAAATCGAGAAGCTCGCAACCTACCTCGCCCGTACATTGGACTATCTGAATGCCATAATTACTCGCAACTTCCTCCGTGAGAGTTGTCTTTAAGCCAAAGAGCATGACATGCGTTTTCTGTGCACATTTCCTTAGCTCTTCTGCACTGTCCACAAATAACAAGAACTGGTCGCTCCATGTGACCAGGATGCGAGAAGGAATGGCAAAGTCCTGGAACTGCTTTATCACACCCTCCAGCAGCGTGTGCTTTGGTACTTCTATAAGTGCTTTGTTCTTACAAGTCCTTGTGAGTAGGTTCCTGGTGCCCTTGCCTGCTGTATGCACGATAAGAACGCTTTTGC
>WSZT01000131.1 GCA_013139985.1 Candidatus Methanophagales archaeon
ACGCAGAAAGTGCAGGAGATTTTCAAGTATGAGCCCGGTAAAGACGTTGATGAGCCGTTACCATTCACTGCATACGAAGAGGAAGAGCTGGAGGAGTGCTTAAGATAAAATGATAAAGACTTGGGAACTGGACCCGAACTTTAAAGAAGAGATAATGAACGAACGTGGGGGCGAGCACCTCACGGCATGTTTCCAGTGTAGCACGTGCACGATAGGATGCCCCATCACCGAATACGTTCCGAGTTACAATCCGAGGAAGATCATTCAGATGAGCCTATTGGGGATGCGGAAGGAAGTCTTGTCAAATCCTGACTTGTGGGTTTGTCTTATCTGCCAAACGTGCACCGCTCGATGCCCGCAAGATGTGCAGATTAGCGATTTGTTGGGTGCAATACGGCGGATAGCGGAGAAAGAGGCGGAAGCAGGTAATATAAAGATAGATAGCTCGCGACCGATCTTTGATAAGGCGTTTCAACATCAGTTAGAGAAGTATGGTCGGCTCTATGATATAGGTCTTGCGAAGGAATATTATCCGAAGAGGGAAGGCTCTTTTTTTAAAGGGATGATGGCGATGATGAAAGATTACAAGGATTTCGGGATGCGGATGTTCAAGAAAGGGAAGATGGGACCAAAGGCGATGTTCCCGGAGAAAGTGAAAGATCTGGCAGTGATGAAGAAGATCTTTGGGGAGATGGGCGAGAAATGAGCGTAACTAAACTTGCATATTATCCCGGGTGTCCTTCTGACGCAACGGCAATAGATCAGGATATGTCAACAAAAGCGGTCTTTGAGAAGTTGGGTGTCGAACTGGTCGAGGTAGAGGATTGGAACTGCTGTGGTGCCGCGGAAGTAGAGGATCCGGAGTTAGTGTATGCGTTAAATGCACGTAATCTTGCGATTGCCGAGAAAGAAGGGTTGGACATTGTAACTCCGTGTAGTATTTGCTATTACAATTTAGAGCGGAGTAACATCGCGTTGAAGGCGGATGATAAGCTACGTGCGAAAGTGAAAGGGATAGATAGCTCACTGGACTATAACGGTAAGATAAATGCGAAGCATGTACTGGATGTCTTTGTAAACGACATAGGGCTGGAAGAATTGTCAAGTAAGATCTCGAAGAAGCTAAATCTGAAAGTTGCGCCGTATTATGGCTGTTATCTTGGGAGACCGCCGGAGACTGCTTTTGATGACCCTGACGACCCTGACTTGATGGACAAGTTGATAGAGCTGATGGGCGGGGAGATAGTCCCTTTCAGTCAGATGAAGTCGCTGTGTTGCGGTGGACCTCTTATGATGACGCGGAGTGATATAGCATTTGAGATGGCGCGGAAGATATTAGACACGGCAAAGAGTGCCGGTGCGGATTGTATTGCGCTTGCATGCCCGCTCTGCGGCATGATGTTGGATGGCAAGCAGGCGGATATAGAAAAAGCGCTCCATGTCGAGATAGATATGCCGGTTGTGTATATAACGCAGTTATTGGGTCTCGCGCTGGGAATAGATGCGAAAGAACTAGGACTTGATAAAAATGCCGTGGATACAAAAGAGTTACTTGGGAAGGTGGTGTGAAAATGGGAATAGCAGTTATTGGAGGCGGAGTTGCAGGAATAACAGCAGCTCTTGATCTTGCAAACTCGGGCTATAAAGTCTATTTAGTAGAGAAGAATGCGGAACTCGGTGGAAAGATGGCTGAACTCTCGGAATGCCAGATGGGATTATCGCCATACATTGCCAAGGTGAGTAATCATCCGAACATAGAACTGATGCTATCAAGCGAGTTAGAGAGTTTATCGGGCTCAGCGGGCAATTTCAAGTTGAAAGCGTCAGGTAAGGAGATAGATGCGGAGAGCGTGGTGTTGGCACCGGGATATGATGTCTTCGATGAGATAGCAAAGAGTTATGGATTTGGAAGTCCGGATGTTGTACCCTCGTTGGATTTTGAGGGGATACTCAAGACTGTGACTGCTGGTGATAGCGGCAAACTGGTGCGACCTTCGGATGGTAAGCAAGTGAAGCGGATAGGATTCATCAAGTGTGTGGGGTCGCGATGCCAGGAGAACGAGATATGCTCTACGGCGTGTTGTGCGTACACCGCGAAAGAGGTGTGGGACATAAAGGAGCGATTCCCGGATATTGACGTTTACGTCTTCTACATGGATGTACGAGTATTTGGTAAGGATGAAGAGCTGGTTGCGGATTTGAAGGATAAGTACGGTGTGCATTACATAAGGTCAAGAACACCAGAGGTGATACCAGAGGGAGACACTCTGACGGTAAAGTTCGAAAATCTAGAAAAAGGCACGATAGATAAGTTAAAACTCGATATGGTAGTTCTTGCAGTTGGCCTCCAACCATCAAAGACTTTAGGCAGACTTGCAGAGATAACGGGAGTAAATACGGATAAATACGGCTATATTGAGACCGGTATCACGAGTCCGATAGAGACTAGTGTTCCAGGTATTTTCGCTTGTGGAACGGCAACGGCGCCGATGAAAGTGCGTGAAAGCGTTGGACTGGCAAGTGGTGCGGCATTAAAAGCAGCGGTTCTTTCGCAGCGCACCGAGCCGATTCCAGGGCAGGAAGATAGGAAATACATAGAAGTGGGCGATGCGCCACCAAAGATAGGCGTTATTATCTGTGACTGTGAAGGCGAAGTGGGGCAGACTGTAGATATACCTGCGGTTGCGGAGCGAGTGAAAGGCGTGAAAGGCGTAGAGCTGGTGAACAGTGAGACGAAGACGATGAAAGAGGCGATGTCAGCGATAGAAGGTGGAATCGTGGACGAGGGCTTGAACAGAATCGTGTTTGCGGGCTGCTCGCCGAGGGAATATGAGGATGTAGTCAGAGATGCCTGTGCCAATGCTGGATTGAATCCGTATCTACTTGAGTTCGTGAACTTACGGGAACAGTGTGCCTGGGTGCATGATAAGGCGGAAGCGACGGACGTGGCTGGAAATACGCTAAGGATGGCAATAGAGCGAGCGAAGTATCTTGATGAGATTCCGATTGTGCGGTATCCTGTGACACCAAAAGCACTCGTCATCGGTGGTGGTGTATCTGGAATGACCGCGGCGCTTGGGATTGCCGATACGGGCTACGAAGTATATCTGGTGGAGAATGAGCCTGAACTTGGAGGCGGTTTGAGGGATTTCACGGAGTTACAGAGTGGTGAAAAAGCTTCTGACGTTTTAACAGGACTTGTAGATAAAGTAAAGAGTAACGAGCGGATAACCGTCTATACGAACGCGAAAGAAGAGGACGTCAGAGGAAGAGCGGGTTCGTTTAAGGCGCGGATAGTCGGAGATGGAACGGATGAAGAGATAGAATTTGGCGCATGTGTAATCGCAACCGGTGCACGTGAATTCGTGCCTGAGGGATACTTGGGATATGGCTCTGATAACAAGGTAGTAACGCTGAGCGAATTCAGGAAGGCTGGTAAATCAGATGCCGGGACAATCGCGTTTGTTCAAGATATGGGACCGAACGAGGGAGTAGTTAATTCAAAGTCTACCAGCATCGAAGTGGTGGATAGTGCGTTAAAAGTGAAAGAGAAGAACCCGGACGCTAACGTATTCGTGTTATATCAGGACATAAAGACGTACGGTAAGTGGGAAGCGATATACAAAGATGCGAGAGAGAAGGGTGTGATATTCCTCAGATATGACAAGAAGAAGCAGCCAGAATTTAGTAATGGTATTCTGTCGGTGTTCGACGTGATATTCAACGATGAGGTACAGATAAAGCCGGACCAGATAGTGTTAAGCACGCCAATGATGCCTGCAGACGCGAATGAGCGATTGAGCAAGATGTTCAATATACCACTAAAAAATGGGTTCTTTATGGAGGCGCAAGAACGACCGAAGATGGTGTTAACGCCAGTTGATACGATAAACGAGGGCGTGTTCATCTGTGGTTCTGCGGTTTATCCTGCGATGATAGATGAGTGCATAGCGATGAGCACGGCGGCTGCGTCTAGGGCTAACGTGTTGCTGGCGAAGAATTTCCTTGAGACACCTGCGGTGAGTGCGGTAGTTGACGATCTGATATGTGTTGGGTGCGGTGTGTGTGTGGATGTGTGCCCGGTTGAAGCGATCGCGCTGACAGAGGAGACGGTGCCTGTGGTCACTTTCGGTGTGGCGACGGTAGTAGGCGGACTGAAGAAGGTTGCAAAGGTCGGTGATGGCTGTATAGGCTGTGGAAGTTGCGCTTCTTATTGCCCATCGAGTGCGATGTCGCTGAAGTATTTCAAGGATAAGCAGTTGTACGCTCAGTTGGATTATGCGTTTTAGAGAGATCCACTGAGTACTTTTTTATTTTTCCATTTTTAAATAATTGAGAAAGGCTCTGAGATTATACCGGGAAGGAAAGACTACAACTATGGAAAGCTGCGGAAATCGCTGAACTGACTTTGCATGAGTTGATTGACCTCATAGATAGAGAAGGGATACCTTAAATTCATTTCCGCCTTAGCTGCGAGAAATCATAAATCATAAATCCTAAGCACCAAATATCAAACAATATCTAATATCAAAATCAAGATTTATTTTGTGTATGTAAAGAGGAACTGGAATTCAAAGATGTAATAAAATGAATATAAAATCTCTGCTGCCAACGCCATTTAGCGATGACTGGTCTAATCCACATGTCCACGTCGCTACGGGAGAGGGCGCATATGATAACACGAGGGCGGTTCTCGCGCAAATCAACCTCGCTGCGGTCAAGGGCAAGCGAGTTCTTTTAAAGCCGAATGCAGGCCGAATTGCCAGTCCCGAATCGGGTATTACAACCAACCCCCAGGTTGTAGCGGCAGCAATTGATCTGTTCCGCGAGGCAGGAGCAACTGTCGCTGTTGGTGAGAGTCCAATAATCGGCGTCAAAACAATGGCCGCATTCGAAGCAACTGGTATTGCGTCTGTGGCTCGTGAGCGTAACTGTCCTTTGATAGATATGGACGTTCGGCAGCCCGTTCATGTGATTGTCGAAGGCGGCGTTGCAATACAGTCGCTTACGGTCTGCCCGGAAGTGGTCGAGTACGACGTTGTCGTTTCAATCCCGGTAATGAAAACCCACATGCACACAGTCGTTACGCTCGCAGTGAAGAATATGAAAGGATGCCTGTGGCGCCGTACAAAAATCGAGCTCCACATGCTGCCTCAAATAGAGGGTGTGAGTGACAGATCGCTTAATATCGCTATTGCTGATATGTCCTCTGTTCTTCGTCCGCATCTAGCGATTGTTGATGGCACTACCGGTATGGAAGGGCTGGGGCCAAGTGCTGGCCAGGCGAAGAAACTCGATCTTGTTGTGCTTGGGATTGATCCATTCGCAGCAGATGCGGTTGCATGCGCACTCATGGGGCTGAATGCAGAGGATGTGCCACACCTGCGTATTGGCGCTGAGCGAGGATACGGCGTGATAGACATCTCCCGGATACAGGTGAATCCGGATACATGGCATGATTTTTGCTCGCCTTTTGAACGCCCTCCCGAGAACTTATCGATACGGTTCCCCGGTGTTACAATACTTGATGAACAGTCCTGCAGTGCCTGCCAGTCCACACTTTTTATGTTCCTGAAACGATACGGTGATAAGATGTTCAACTACTTCCCCGAGCAAAAGAATGTTACTATTGCAATTGGGAAGGGGCACGAGTCGGTCCCATGCGGTACGCTCTGCATCGGTAACTGCACAGAACAGCATAAAGAGCAGGGTGTTTTTGTTTCCGGATGTCCGCCTGTAGCGAGTCAAATCATGAAAGCGATCTCCGAACGTGATCCGGATGAAAGTCCAGACGTACCTCCTTTTGTGCAGAAATGACAACAAAGCCTCCTCTTCCAGAACCGTCTTTAACAGGCTCAATAGCTGCTATCTTTCCTGGGTTTTTGAATATTGTTTGACAAATTTTGATATGAGAGTAACCTAATTTTCTAACCCACTTCAAAACCTGACTAACCGAGTAAAAGTGGGCATATCTATAAAACTTACTATCCTTCTTTTTTGATTCATATGCCTTGCCAAGAAAACTATCACTATCTATCATTCCGATTATAATATATCCGCCGGGTTTAATAACTCTTGTTGATTCCTGGAGTGCAAGCATAGGATTTTGTAAAAAGCATATTGTTGTGGTCATCAAAATAAAGTCGAACGACTCATTATCAAAAGGGAGTTTCTCTGCTTTTGCTTCATATACTTCTATTCCACGTTTTCTTGCAATATCTGCCATCGCTCTTGCAGGTTCCACACCCATTTGGATACCCATAGGAACCGCAAATCTCCCTGTACCTACCCCTACTTCCAAACCTTTACTGTTTTTTGGTATGAACTTCCCTAAAGCTAGAACTTCTGACTTGTAGGCAAACGGGTTTTCATCAAACCACTTGTCATATTTTTCTGCCCCCTCTTCAAAAATCTGATTTTTTCGCATTTTTAATTGTATATAAAAAGTGTATTTTTTGCCCCCGAGTACACCGAGAGCACCGAGTATTTTCCCTCTGTGTGCTCTGTGGTCTCTGTGGCGATCATTTTTGATTTTTTTTTCTTGAGAAAGTATAAGTTTAATTTAATTTAAAGTTCTTGACTAATGAGATAAAAGGGGGAAGAAGAAGAAAGTGCAGGAATTTGCGAAGCATCTGGAACTAATAGGCATAGATAACCTACCGGAGATAAAAGAGGGCGATGATTTGACCGCCTTATTCCTTAATGCATTAGAGGAGAAAGAACTTGGTTTAGAAGACGGTGATGCAATCGTATTCACATCTAAAATAGTATCAAAGAGCGAAGGCCGAGTCGTTGACCTTCTCAAAGTGGAAGTGGGCGATGTGGCGGAACAGATGGCGAAAGATACGGATAAGGACCCAAGAATCGCGCAACTTGTACTCAACGAGGCAAAAGAAGTAGTGAAAAAAATGCGGAATCATATCATTGTAGAGACCAAACATGGCTTTGTATGTGCAAATGCGGGCGTAGACGAATCAAATGTAGAGCAAGGCAAGGCGGTGTTGCTGCCCGAAGACCCGCAACGGAGTGCATATCTGCTCAAAGATGAGATAGAACGGCGTAGTAGCGTAGAAATTTCAGTTCTGCTCTCTGATTCTTTCGGCCGAGCGTTTCGAGACGGCGTAACCGGCACGTGCATGGGTGTTTCCGGTATTCCCGCTTTACTGGACAGGAGAGGCGAGGAGGACCGGTTTGGAAAGGTCGCAATGGTAACAAAAGAAGCGATAGCGGACGAGATATGTGCGGCGGCGAACCTTATAATGGGTGAATTCAAAGAGGGCATACCGGTTGTTCTTGTGCGAGGATTGAAGTTGAAGCGCTGCGAAAGCGATATAAAAGAAGTCCTGTTCCCCCGGGAGGAAGACATATTCAGGTAAGTTACATTTTATAACCACAAGATTACATAGATTTACAGCAGAACAAGAAATCTATTACATAGGGTACAAATAAGGTGTATGCATAATAAGATGAGTGAGGGTGATAGATAATGGTCAAGAAATTAGCGGTACTGGATGTGAACAAATGTATTGGCTGTATGGAGTGCATGTTTGCATGTACAAGAAGAGTAGGTAGGGCTGGCTTTGACAAGTCTGCAATAAGGGTGCGGTCAGCAGGCGGCATAGAACGCGGTTTTGTGGTCGTTGTGTGTCGGGCATGTGAGTATCCGCCATGTGCTAAGGTCTGTCCTACGGATGCGTTAAGGGTACGGAAAGGTGGCGGAGTGATATTGAACAAGGATAAGTGTATAGGCTGCGGTTTTTGTGCGCAGGCATGTATTATGGGCGCTATTTTCTGGGATGACGAGCTGGACAAGCCTATCGTGTGCAAATACTGTGGAGACTGTGCAGATTATTGCGTGCATAATGCTATTGGTTTGGTTGATGTATAGGAGGAGGAAAGAAGACAAAGATGTTAATGAAGGTGGAAGAACTAAACAGGGTATTGTATGTGGACTTAACGAAGAAGGACATAAAAGTAAAGGATAGAACAGATTTATTTGATGCGTATCTCGGAGGTTCGGGTGTTGCGATAAAACTGCTCGAGGAAGAATGTCCAACCGGTATAGACCCGTTAAGTGCTGCAAACCCGATTATCTTTGCTGTTGGGCCACTAACGGCATTATATCCTACGGCTTCTAAGACCGTAGCGATGTTTAAGTCGCCATTAACCGGTAATCTTGGCGAAAGCCACTGCGGTGGTAGAAGTTCGATGGCTATTCGGCTCGCGGGTTATGGTGCGATAGTCATTACTGGCTCAAGTGACATTCTGTTATATCTGACAATAGATGGTGACAAAGTGAAATTCCGTGATGCGTCTTCTATTGGGGGTATGGATGCGCAAACGGTGGGCCGGATATTACGAGAAGCTGAGACGGGTTCTGGTGTGAGAACTATTATACGCACCGGACGAGCGGGCGGGAAACTGGTGCGATATGCCTGCGCTGTATCTGAAACATATCGTCATTTCGGGCGGCTCGGGCTGGGAGCAGTGATGGGCTCGAAGAATCTGAAAGCGCTAGTAATATCGGCAGATAAGAGCGTAGAAATACCAAAAGGCAAAAGGAAGGAATATAGAAAGGTTTATGATGAGATACAGGATGTTGTGGTAGAATCGGACGCGATGAAGAAATATCATGACCTCGGTACCGCCGGCAAACTATATGAAATGAATAAACTCGGTGGTATGGCATATAAGAATTTAGAATCTGCAAGTGCACCGGAGGAGATAGCGCGCGAATTATCGGGCGAGAACTTTGCCAACAAATTCCTCTCGAGACGTATTTCATGTTCGCACTGCCCGGTAGGATGTGTGCATTTAGCATCGCTGCGAGAACTTTACGCGCCTGGATATTATTTCAAGACCACTACCATCCCATACGATAACGAGCCAATTTACGCTGTCGGGTTTATGCTTGGAATGGAGCACGCTGAGGATTGCTTACGTATGATTGATGCGGTTGACACTGTTGGCATGGACATAATGAGTACAGGAGTGGTATTAGCATGGGCGACCGAAGCGTATGGGAAGGGGCTAATAACGAAGGCGCATACGGACGGGCTTGACCTCCAATGGGGTGATGTTTCAACATATTTAGAGGCAGTAGAGAAGATAGTGGAGATGCCAACGGAATTCTATCAAAATCTGGCTATGGGCGTTGAGCACGCATCAAGCGTTTACGGTGGTCAGGATTACGCGCTTGCATTTGGCGGTAATGAGATGCCTGAGTACCATACCGGGATTGCATGCTACATAAATAATCTTACGGGTGCAAGGCACAGCCATCTTGATTCCGCGGGATATACACTCGATCAGAAGTTAATAGGTAAAGAGTTCAGCATAGAAGAGGTGGTAAAATCGCTGATAGCAGAGGAGGAGTGGCGGCAGATACTGTCAAGTCTCGTGGTCTGCTTCTTTGCGCGCGGCGTTTATACATCCGAACGTGTTGTAAAGGCTATGGCTGCAATTGGATTGGAAAACTGGAGTCCGGAGAAGTTAGAAGTCGTTGGTAGGGAGATCCATCGCGCCAAAATGAACTTCAAGTTCAGAGAAGGTTTCGATCTCGCTAAACTTCGTATACCGAAGCGGATTTTCGAGGTGCCTACACCGCATGGGCTCTTAAAGGAGGAAGACTTAAGGAAGGCTATTGAGATTTATGGAGAGATAATATCAGCACAATAATCGGTGGATTTTTGAGCTGATACGGTCACGTTTTGGATATGGTTAGGATTAAAAAACGTTCCCGCTACAACGCAGGTAGTGTCTTATATACTGCTCTTTTGGTGCTCGTGGTGCTGATCTGACAGTGCTATTAATTTTATATACGAGGAGGTATTAAAATAACTGTGACAGAATCAGATGCCTCGGGACTAGGAATGACGACCCATCGAATCGAGAATTTAGCCGATGGCATCTTCTCCATCGCAATGACGTTGCTGGTATTGAGCCTTGCGCTTCCGGAGACTAGAACAGATCTAACACTGACAGTAGAGCTGCAAGATTTGCTGTTTGGACAAACGCACAAATTTTTTAAATTCCTGCTATATTAGCCTATTTGCTGTTTCGATATAAACTAAAATAAAATTAAATTTATAGGTAGAAGTTATACTGTATATACAATAAAAATGGTGGGGCTAACTTTTTATGGTGGTGTTGGTGAGATTGGTGGCAACAAGATCATCGTGGAACACCAGGGCACTCGTTTATTGTTGGACTTCGGGACTCGAATGGGGTTTGCCTCAGAGTTCTTCGCGGAGTTCCTGAACGTTCGCTCTAATACAGAGTTGAAGGACAAGCTCACTATTGGCGTCCTACCCATGATACCGGGGATATATCGGGCAGATCTGAGCCAGCCCACGGGTATGGAGGACCTATCAAATGAAGCATACAGCAGGCTAATCGCATCTGATTCTGCGATGCTTAAGGTTCCGGGGCTCGTCACTTATGAGGACTATATCCAAATGCACGGTCGAAGTTACATTGATGGTATACTCCTTAGCCATGCCCATATGGATCACACAGGCGACATAGGATTTCTTCACCACGCAATTCCGCTTTACTGTTCCGAGGCTACGCGTACACTGGTTGCGGCAATAGACGATGTCACGAACTTCAAGTCGAAGGCGATAAGCTCAAAAGGGTCCCGTATCGCGTTCAACAAGACAGGTGCATTAGCAGGCAGCCCCAAAATCGTGCATAAGGATGATCTGGTCCGGAATTGCAGGGTCATGGCAGATGGCAAGGTGACGGACATCGGATCATTCCAGGTCACTATGATCGCGGTAGATCATTCAGTACCAGGAGCTGCAAGTTACGTGCTGGCGTGTGATGTCAATGGCAAGCCGTTTAAGATACTCTATACCGGTGACATTCGGTTCCACGGGACCCAAGGCACCACAATCGAGGATTACGTTCGGGCGGTGGGAACAGGTATAGACATCATGATCTGCGAGGGCACCCGGATAGAATCTGAGTCCTCGCTCACCGAGGAGAAGGTACGCGCCAAGATAGCGAGCGAGATATCCGAAACGGACGGTCTGGTGCTCGTGGATTTTAGCTGGAAAGATACCACCCGGTACGAGACAATCAATGAAGCGGCAAAATCGTGTGGTCGGACATTTGTGATAAATGCGAGGCTCGCGTACGTCTTGAACAAGCTGGGGCAGACACCGTTGCCTGAATCGGTCAAGGTATTTCTCAAGCGTAAGGCGAGCTGCTTCTATTCGCCTACTGACTACGCGCAATATAAGCACGAGTATGGCTTTTCCATAGATAAAGATACGTGGACACAGGATTCCAGTCATTATGATAACGGCCTGGTGGCGGATGAGCTCAAGTCTAACCCAAGCGATTACGTACTGATGCTTTCCTATTACGATTTAGGGCAACTGTTCGACCTGGCAGATGAGAATGGGAAGATATTGGGGTCCCGGTATATAAAGGCACAGTGCGAACCGTTCAGTGACGAGATGGAACTGGACGAGGAGCGATTAATTAATTGGTTGGATGCCTTTGGTATCGGGTATGAGTTAGGCGAGACGCCTGTTCCGGACGGATGTAGCAATCCGAATTGTAGTAAACTCAGGAAACGGATAGTGCGGTCTCATGTTTCCGGTCATGCGTCCCGACCGGAGTTGAAAGAGCTGATTGTGAAGATCAATCCAAAGCTTCTGTTTCCGGTACATACCGAGCGGCCCGAGGTCTTCGCAGAGCTTCTTAAAGGTAAAGATATTGAGGTGATCATTCCAAAACTGGATACCGTATATTCGTTCTAAGGGAACACACAAAATTAATTTAATATACCCAAATTCTACAAACGTTTTATATGCCTTTCCTTTTGGTGGGCTATACGTGACCGAAAGCATCAAGCAGCCTGCAAATTTCGTTAAACACCACTTCTATATCCGCCGCACCATTTATCGTTAACATCACTCCTGCCTGCGTGTAATGGTCTATCAACGGCCGGGTTTGATTCTTATAAACGTCCAAACGATTCAAAATCGCTTCTTCTTTGTCATCGTCTCGTTGATAAAGCTTGCTACCGCAGAGATCACAGATACCTTCTTGCTTCGGTTTGTTGAACAAGATATGGTAACTCGCACCACAGACGCACATCCTCCTCCCTGCGAGCCGTTTTAGCAATTTTTCATCGGGTACGTCTATATTGAGCACAACATCCAGGTTCTTGCCCAGTTCAGTTAAGATCTTGCTTAACGTTTCTGCCTGTTGTAACGTTCGCGGATAGCCATCAAGCAGGAATCCCGATGCACCGTCCGACTCTGATAAGCGGTCCTTTATTATCCCTATCAATACATCGTCCGGTACTAATTCGCCTTTGTCCATGTATGTCTTGGCTTCAAGTCCTAGTTTCGTCTCGTTATTAAGATTTCCGCGTAATATGTCGCCGGTCGATATATGTGGTACGCCGTATTTTTCCGCCAGCAGTTTCGCCTGCGTTCCTTTTCCTGAGCCCGGTGGGCCGAACAAAACGATATTCATCTATATATATCTCTCTCTCCGCCTATATCAATAAATAAAGTAAGACCAAAAAGAAAAAGGTTGCCGGTATATATAAATAAAATCTAATATAATTAAATGAGAATAAAAGACATCTCAAAAGAGAACCGACCAAGAGAACGATTTTTAAAAAGTGGTGCGGCCAGTGTAAGTGATGCCGAATTGCTTGCAATTATTCTTCAGACAGGAACCAAAGACGAAAATGCAATTGACATCTCCAACAGATTAATCTCAAAATACGGGTTGGACACACTATCAGAGTTATCATTAAATGAACTTCAAGAGATAAAGGGGATTGGGCCTGCAAAAGCAATGCAGATTATGGCTTTGTTTGAGTTTTCAAAAAGGCATAATAAAGCCGTTAAAACAAAAGAAACAGTAACAATAGAAAAACCAGAAGATGTTTATAACTATTTTGTCGATGAATTAAAAGATAAGAAAAAGGAACATTTTTATGCACTTTTATTAGATAGTAAAAATAAGATAATCAAGAAAGATTTAGTATCTGTTGGAACCTTAGATAATTCTTTAGTACACCCAAGAGAGGTTTTTAAGGAGGCCATTAAGAACTCAGCAGCAGGGGTGATATTGGTGCATAATCATCCGTCAGGAGATCCGGAGCCCAGTGAGAATGATGTTGAGATAACACAAAAAATCGCAAAAGCAGGCAACATATTAAATATAAAAGTTTTAGATCATGTAATAATAGCAGAGAAGGGATGGGATAATATAAAAATAGAATATTCCTAAGTTATTCTACTATTTAAAATTTTTATTAGACTTCTTTTCGTATTTATTAAACTCGAAATATACTAACTCAAACAAGGCGGATTCGATTTTATTCCTTAATTCTTCGTTATCAACTATTCTCTTATAGAAGTTCATGTTGTTGTGTAAGAGCTTACTTAATTCTCTATCTAAATATTTAGGAAATATTACTTTTACGTTTTCCTTCGAGTTATGCTCTATCTTGTTTTTTAGTTCTTTGTCCTCTAAAAGGCTGTCTTTTACTCTGCCTAAGAAGACTTTACTATCATCTGTAAAATCAGTCCCAAATGCATCGTTAAGATCCTTAATAATTTTTGATAATTTCGCATTTATGTCAGGGGCGTATTCACCAACACCAGCGGATATGGGTTTTAGTTCTCCTTCTGATTCAATTTTAATTTCTCTTTTACCTTTCTTTACAATTTTGTATGAATCAATATCCACATCTTCCAAAACACTAAATGGGAGAGGATTGTTTATTGTCGGGAGTTTTTTGTTTAAGAATTTGTTAAATATAAATAACTTTTCCAGATTAATATCAGAAAAGGGAATAAGTTGTGATAAAAAGGTGTATATATTTTGATATCTTCTCATAGTTTTCTTGAATTCAACCTGCTCCTTCTTACTTTTTTGCCTAAATTCATTTACAACAGGACTTAAGATATTGTGCAATTTAGGTTGTGATTCTCCTTTTTGCCATGCTTTTACAAAAGTTTCAATATCCGATTTATCAAACACTTGATAATCCAATAGTTTCTCCTCTAATTCATACAACTTATGCGGGTCTGTAGCTTCTTCAAGGAATGTGGTTTCGTAGTATGGCTGGAACGCCTTTTGAATTACTTCTGTTTTGTTTGCAAAATCCAAAATCAAAGTATCCTTTTTATTTTGATGTATCCTGTTGAGTCTGCACAGAGTTTGAACGGCAGTAATTCCATTTAACATTTTGTCAACATACATGGTATGCAATAACGGCTGATCAAAACCTGTCTGGAATTTGTTTGCTACGATTAGTATCTTGTATTGGTCCTCTTCAAAGGCGTTTCTAATAGATTTTTGACTGGGCAAGTCGTTCATGGAATTCTCAGTGTATTCCTGTTCATCCTGTTTAACTACGCCTGTAAAAGCCACAAGGGTTTTAATTGGATAATCATTTTCCTTGATTAGTTTATCAAATGCCTTTTTATATAAAATGGCATGGAGTCTTGATCTTGTCACAACCATTGCTTTGGCTTTACCATTAATTTTATGGATTGTAGAACTCATGAAATGATTGAGCATGATGTCTGTTTTTCTTGCTATTGCGACAGGATGTTTTTCTACAAAATTTCTTAGTAATCTCTTGGCTTTTTTCTCATCATATTCGGGGTCATCCTGTATTTTTTTAACTATTTTAAAGTAGGTTGCATAAGCCAAATAATTCTTGAGAACATCGAAAATAAAACCTTCTTCTATTGCTTGTTTCATTGTATATGTATGAAATGGGTAATAATGCCCATATTCATCGGGCATTCCAAACATCTCCAGGGTCTTATTTTTAGGTGTGGCGGTAAATGCAAAGAAACTTATATTTTTTAGATTTCTATAAGATTCAATTTCCTTAAGGATTTCTTCATCAACGTCATCCATTTCTTCATTATTTAATGCTTCAGCCTCTTCAAGACTATTCGTGCTAATAACTTGTTTCATTTTCCTTGCCATTGTGCCCGTTTGCGAAGAGTGTGCCTCATCAATTATTACTGCATAGTTCCGTTTTGGTAGGTCTTTAACCTCTTCTAAAATATACGGGAATTTCTGCAGCGTTGTAACAACAATATTACTTCCTGTCTCCAATGCTTCCCTAAGTTGTTCAGAATGTTTCTCTATTTTTTCTACTATTCCTTTTACTTTTTCAATAGATTGAACTTGGTCCTGAAGCTGTTTGTCTATAACTCTTCTGTCAGAAACAACAATAACCATGTCATAAACCCTGTTGTCCAAGCTGTTGAATTTATTTATTAGACCGTGTGAAAGCCACGCAATGGTTTTTGTCTTTCCGCTTCCGTTACTATGTTCTATCAGGTAATTTTTGCCCGGCTTCGCATCTGCTAACAAGAGATTAACACAATCTAACTGATGGTATCTCGGGAAAATGGGTTTTACTGCTCTTGTATCCTCGGTTTTTTCCAAATAAATGAAATTTGAGATCAATTTTGAGAGTTTGTTTATCTGCAGAATATCATTATATAGGTATGAGGTTTTGTAATCGGTTTTTACATCAGGGTTTTCAAGCCCTTTATTAAATGGTAAAAATCTTGTTTTCAATCCTTCTAATTTTGTGGCCATGAAAATCTTTTCATCGCTCATTGCGAAGTGAACAAAACATCTTTGAAAGATTTTTTCTCTGGGATCTCTATCTTCCTTGTATTGTTTTATTGCTCTCTCAACGCCTTGAGAAAA
This sequence comes from Candidatus Methanophagales archaeon, assembly GCA_013139985.1. Lineage (GTDB taxonomy): Archaea > Halobacteriota > Syntropharchaeia > Alkanophagales > Methanospirareceae > Methanophaga. The sequence continues at coordinate 15,721 of WSZT01000131.1, forward strand.
AGTATCCTTTAGTTCAATTGTTATAATCGGCAGTCCATTAACGGAAATAACCAAATCCAGCCTCTTACCGTCTTCTTTCTGCTCGTATTCTAATTCGTCAATTACAGAAAAGATGTTTTTCTCGAACTGTTCAAATAAGTCAGGGTTTTTCTTGTTGTTCGGTTTTGGATAAAACAATTCGAAGTGGCATCCAACATCCTTAAACCCGTTTCTCAAAACATTAATCGTTCCTTTTTTGTCAAGTTCATTAATCATGCGATAAAAGAATTTTTGCTCTGCTTGTTCTCCGTAAACCCGTTGAAATTTTATCCATTCCTTCGGTTGAGTATCCTGAATGAATTTCAAGGTTAATTCGGGGTCTATGCAGGAAGCTCTATTGTAATTATGGTTGCCTCTCTGATGATAACCAGTACTGACTAAATGAGCAATTATATCATTCTGAAATGCCTTTTCTGTTGTGTCAGTTGTCATAATTTTTCCTCCTCGCTGTTTAACTCGTACCAGACATTATTTCCTCCTCCTTTTCTTACAATCTTATTTTGTTTAATTAGTGATTTTAAATTTTTTATTGCAGTATCTCGATGTACTTTAAATTTATTTTCAATCTCTTTAGCTTTAATTTTTCCATCTTTCTTTAATCGTTTCAATATCCAATACAGGCGCTCATCTTCGGATTTGCTTCGGATTTGCTTCGGATTTACTTCGGTTTTCCGCCCGATTATCGATCTTTCTATGGAATATCACTTCAAAGAACATTCCTGTTTTAAACACAACAGTAACATTATCTTCTTTTGCTAATTTTTGCATTCTTTTTATTCCAGAACCTGCTTTTTCAACTAATCCTAATCTGTGAATTAGATCAACTAAAATGGGATTTCTCAAAACACTCCTTTTTCCTAATTCTTCCTTTGGGAATAATAATCTCCCGGGATTGATAATTTCAACCTTATCCGGGGAAATATTTATTTGAACGGACGAATTAATATTATAATCTCTATGAATCATTGCATTTATAATTGCTTCTCTTAAAGCTTCTTTAGGTAGTTCTAATTTGGTTTTGTGCTTAAGTTCATTTTTTATTATTATTGCAGTATTTAATTTTGAAAGAAGGTATTTGTATGCGTTGTTCAAATTTGACATAAAATATCCCGTAAATTCTTTTGAATCAATTATTTCTGTCTGCTCTTTATCAGAATATAAGAAGCATGATATGATTGCAGTGGGGTAATAATATTTTACATTGTTTGAAAAGAATAATATTCCCACATTGTTTAGTTTATTGTTTGTAAGCAAATTAAGATTATTAAGTATATGTTGTTTTGGTAATGCCTTATCTAAGTTAGTGTTTTTTCTAAAGTTGTTAAACGCCGCATTTGAAAAGTTTTTTTCTTTAAAATTGATATTTGTTTGCCTTTCAAATGAGATTAAGTTCTCTTTTTGGAATAGATCTCTTATTTCATCTCGGTTTAATTGTTGTGAATTTGCGCCATATCTTAAATAGAAATGCCCATTTACTGTATAATGTTTGTTTTTACCTTCCACGCTAATTATAATTGCCAAATTTTTTAACTGCTCTATTTGAACAGTAAACGGAGGATTCATATTTCTTGCAATATCCTGTACTTTTGACCGATCCGAATTTGTTAAATGGTATCCAATTACTTTGTTTGTTTTATCTTCAACCCCTATTATTAGCTTTCCACCAGAAGAATTCGCAAAAGCACAGATATCTTTACCTATTGAACTGTTTATAGATTCTTTTAATTCGATTGTATACCCTTCTCCGGTTTTTATTATGTCTAATAATTCTGAGTATTCCATTTTATACCTCACTCTTGCTTACATCCACCTTACCGGTAACAAGATAATGGATTAAAGACTTTTTATATTCTTCTAAAAGTTTGATTTTCTTTTCTATGAGTTTTATGGTTTTGTCTATTTTTGCGGTTTTTTTGTCCAAATATCCTGCGATTTGTTTTTGCTTTTCAATGGAGTATAAAATAAATGGTGTGCTTAAAAACGCATCGTGGTTTAAATCAGGTA
>WSZT01000236.1 GCA_013139985.1 Candidatus Methanophagales archaeon
TTACATGTTCTTGCCAACAGGTGCTGCCGATATTGACCCCGTTGAAGAGTGCTGGCGTCAGACACGTGAAAATAAAACGGCTAATACTACCCATAATACTATAAAAGAACTACGAACTTCACTAAAAACCTTCTGGAATAAACAACCATTTACACTGGATCTGTCCAATTATTTGTGCCCTTGACTATACATTCCTCCTGATGGCTCTCACCTCTATGTTCGTCATCGTCAATCCCATTGGGAATGTTATGGTCTTTCTTTCATTGACAGAAGATAGGAGATTTGATGAAAAGAAGCGAATAGCAAAGAAGACAGCGATATTTGGATGTCTTACTCTCGTAATCTTTGCAATATTTGGTGATTTTATTCTCTCTTTCTTTCAGATTAATATCTATCATCCTTACCTTCCTCATAAGCAGGATTCTCTTCAGAATGTCTGAGCAAATTCATCGCGTGCTCGGCGTGACCGGAAGCATGGAGATCACAAGGATGATGGGGCTTATCTTAGACGCAATAGCAGTTCAATTCATTACGAAGGGATTGTGGGATATTTTTTGGGCACTACAACATGGTGCTGGATAAAATTATCGTATATCTTACTGAAGAACTCGTGTGTTATTCAGTTTTCTCCACTTTTTATTCACAGCCATCCTTTTCTGTTGAAGTATATTTTTCAGAGATGAAATTATCCGAGTATGGGCAAATTGTGGAAATACCTCTTATTGGAAAAGTTGTTTAAATGATTATCTGCATGACTTTTAGGTATTCGCACCTAAAGAGAGCAGGATAACGTTACGCCATAGGAGATCCTGTGTCGATAAGCCATTTTCTATATGGGCTCAAACCCTTTAACAAGAACCCTAAGAAGCATCAAAACCGGGATTATCTCCAGACGACCTATCCACATGTTTAATATCAGCATTAGTTTACCAATGCAAGACATCCCTGCGTTTGTTATCCCGGTAGACAACCCGACATTCCCTTGCGCAGAAGCGACTTCAAATATGACGTCACCCAACTGAAATTGTGAACCTACCACCAACGACAACACACATATCCCTAGAAACAAGAATAGAAGCCAGAGGATGATAATCAAACTCGTGTCAGCGACTATTTTAACTACTTCTTCTCTCTCTAATACCCTATCCCCAAATCTAAGAGGCTTTAATGCTCTTGGAGGCAAAAAATTCTTCCGTAATGACCAGCCTATCCATTTATATGCTATTACTGCCCTTATTAATTTCACCCCACCTGCCGTGGATCCTGCTCCCCCTCCTATTATCATACTCATACACACGATAAGCAGCCCAGCCCCTGACCATTCGTATACACTTGTTGTCTGGAACCCCGTGCAAGTCAGTCCTGATATAAGCTGAAAAGAGGAATAGCGGAGGCAGCTAAAAACATTACCGTATAACGAGTAATTAAGGGCAAATAGAGAAACTAGTAGGATAAACAAAATAACTACAAAAGCTCTACATTGCATGTCTTTGAAAAAGGCTTTAAAATTCCCTTTTAGTACCTTATAATGCACTAAAAACGGTAAAGCTCCTAAAATCATCATCGGAATGACTGCCAATTCGATAAGAAAGTTGTTATAGGCAGACATGCTTTTGTCTGTTATAGTGAAACATCCAGTCCCTATGGCGGTCATTGCATGGTTTATCGCTTCCCAGGGCTTCATGCCGGCGAAGAAGAATAGAAGTATGCCAAAAGAGGTTAAAATGAGATAGATCCACCATGTCATCCTCACAGTGGATATAACGCTCGGTTTTATTTTTTCCACTCTCGCTTCTGCTTTATACAATGCGAATGTCCCTGTTCCAGGATGTGCCAGAATAGAGAGCATCAAAACAATCACTCCTACACCGCCTACCCACTGCATTAGACTTCTCCAGAACTGCATCGTGTGTGTAAGCGAGAAAGGATGCGCAATCATCGTCAAACCTGTACCCGTCCAGCCGGACATCGCTTCAAAGAAAGAATCCAATGGACTCATATATTCTATCAAAATGAAAAGTAGCGAGCTGAGTGCGGGAATGACCAGCCACACCAATGCCACACATACCATAGCATGCTTAAACTCCGGCTCTTTTGCATGCCTGAAAGAATATCTAAGCAATGATCCAAAGGCTATGGCTATAAAGGCGGTGAGTAATAAAGGTTTTATTATCACGTAAAGCTTACCGAAGAAATAAGCGACCACGAGCAATGAGAACATGAGGACTCCAAGCATAACCAAAATATTTCCAAGTTCTTTTAGTACTGTTTCCAGGTTTGAAAACACTTTGTCACCACCCCCGCTCTGACTAAACGTGAATCTTCCTGCCTATTTATTTTTTAAAATTCACGCTTTAAAAACTCTAAATTTGAGGCATCTAAAATCTCTTGAATACTGGGACTTTTATGAAGAGCAATCAGGTAACTTCCGATTTTTGCTTTATATACTTTTGGCCGTCTCAGCCATTACAGCAACTCGCTCCTCGCTTTTTCACTCTATTCTACTTACCCCCATTTCTTGAAAAGGGGAACTTTTATAAAGTCTACTATCACAAAGTAGAACAGGCAGTAACCCCAGACAATCCCGGTAAGCTGCCAACCAATGGCTGGGACAAGCAATCCATACACGACCATCAGCGTCGCAAATACCTTAGTAATTACGGCAGACCAGAGCAGAGCACCGCATGGTTTAATAGACCAGAAATGCCCCCGGGTACGAGTCAGGAATAAGGTAAAGGTCCCCATAGCGACAAGCTGTAGGAACATAAAAGACATTATTTCTTCCGTCTTGAGATGCAAAACATGCATTCCGATAAATAAAAATGCAAACGAAAAGATTACACCAATCACTCCTAACACGGTAGCCATGCCTAAAACCGCCTTCATATTCCATTTCTCCGGCTTATTGTGATAATGAACGTTGTCGTAAGCTATTGTCATAATAGGTACATCGTTTAAAAGTGCCAGCATAATTATCATTAGCGCAGTTAGAGGATAAAAGTCAAAAATGATTATGGAAAGTGTGATGAAGAACAGCAGAGCGATGGTTTCTGCGATTCGGTAGATGGCATAGCTATTCATACGCTGGAATATTTTGCGGCTTTCCTTGACGGCATCAATAATCACTGAAAGTCCTGGTAGGGTAAGAACGATGTCAGCCGCCGATCTCGCGGCATCCGTGGCACCAGAAACAGCAATGCCTGCATCTGCTTTTTTTAGTGCCGGTGCGTCATTGACACCATCCCCGGTCATACCAACGATATGCTGTTTCCCCTGGAGCAGTTCAACAATATGGTATTTATGTTCGGGAAAAACCTGGGCAAACCCATCGGCATCTTCTACCAGACGCTCGGCTTCGCTGTCTGATTTAATCTCTAACAATTTGGTTGCAGGCAGGATATTAGTGCCCAGGTCCACCTGCTGTGCTACCTCCTTAGCAATGGCTTCATGGTCACCTGTAACCATTTTGACGTCTATTCCCATGGACTCCGCCGTATCAATAGTGTGCTTTGAATCCGCACGAGGCGGATCATAAAGCGGAATAAGACCGACAAATTGCCAATTTTTATCATCAGCGCCGCTGGTCCAGGCTACACCAAGTGTGCGATACCCTTTGGCAGCAAGCGTGTTTACACCCTCATTCACCTTAGCTTGAATACTGTCTTTATTGGAGGCAAGCGACAGGATAACCTGAGGAGCGCCTTTGGCTACTCTGAAACGTTTACCGTCTGGGCTTTCTACTATAGCCTCCGCACGTTTTATCACCGGGTCAAAAGGTTTAAAATCAATTATGTTATAGTTAGCAGTAGCATCATCTGGAAACACCTGTTTAGTTTTGCCGAGTATTGCCATATCAATGGGGTCCTCGCCTTCTTCCGTGCACGCAAGAGAGGCATTGAGCAGGACGTCTTTGTCCGTGAATCCTTTGAAAGGCACCACATCAGCTAAGGTCAGCTTATTTTGTGTGATGGTACCCGTTTTGTCGGAACACAGGATGTCCATGCCTGCTACTTCTTCAATTGCCGCCAGGTGGCTAACAATAGCTTTCTTTTTCGATAGGTTTATTGCGCCAACTGCCATAGAAACCGATAGTACCGCAGGCATTGCTATCGGTATCGAAGCAACGATGATAACCAGCGCAAGCGTAAGCATATCCAGAAGGTCCTTTCCACGCATATACGTAATAACAAAAGTGACCACTACCATCGCAATAGCAAGAATAATCAGGAAATTCCCTATTTTAGCGAGGACTTTCTGGAGATGGCTTTGGGTCTTGACTTCCTCTACCAGCGCGGCGGTCTTACCGAAAAAAGTGCTCATCCCGGTGGTAACTACCAGCGCATCCATTTCCCCTTTCTTAGCCACTGAACCAGAGTAGGCAACGTCGGAAACATGCTTTTCCGCGGGCAGAGATTCGCCTGTCAGTGCGGCTTCATCTGCCAGCAGATACTCTCCCTTTATGAGTTTAACATCGGCCGGGACAATATCGCCAAGTTTAACATGCACAATATCTCCTGGAACAAGTTCCCGGGCAGGCACGTCTGTCCATTTGCCATCACGTAATGCTCTCGCTTGCAGTGCCAGTTTTTGTTTTAACAAATCAATTGCATCGTCAGCCTTCTTTTCCTGTATGAATCCCACTACTGCGTTTACCATCAGCAGTGCGAATATGACCCCGAAATCTAACCAGTTGTGAATGAGTGCCGATATGATGGCAGCAGCCTCGATCATCCAGGCAATCGGTCCATTGAAAAAGCTCAGCAGTTTGAGCACCTGACTTTTCTTTTTTTCCGTAATCTCGTTATAACCATACTTTTGGAGTCGGTCTTTTGCCACCGAAGCGGAAAGTCCCTTTTTATCGGCTGAGAGTTTTTTTAATAGTTCTTCTATATCTATACTCTTTGCCTCTTCCGTAGTTATGCCACTGTTCATCTTAACCGCCTTAGAATAAGAGATATAATACAATAACCTAAACATTAGACTATAAAAAGCTTATGCCCCCGGGATTGACCGAAACCTTTTTATACTGCAACGTTTGATGCAATGATATGGAAAAACGGGCATTGTTTACCCTGTTCTTTTCTATATTTGCTGCGATATGGAAGAAGGATTTTCATCGCATCAGGGCTGCTGCTTCTTGCAGTCATTTCCCTCTTTTATCTCCCGGCCCATAATGAATATACACT
>WSZT01000227.1 GCA_013139985.1 Candidatus Methanophagales archaeon
TATAATAATAATATTTATGTTTTCGATTAGCTAGCTGGCTAGCTAGTACGGAAAAGAAAAAATAGAAAAGTTCTTATTTAATAAGGACATACTCCAGATTGTAAACTATCATGAAAGGCGATAAGAAGAGAAGGGAAAAGGAAAAAGCAGCGGAATCGGCATCTTCTTTGATCTCTGATGGTATGCTGGTGGGTCTCGGCACAGGGTCTACGGCAGAAATTGTGATAAGGGAGATAGGCAATCGAATAAAGACAGAGGAGTTCGAGATTCTTGGTGTACCCACTTCTCTTAGAACAGAAATGATGGCAATAGAATGCGGGATTACCATTACTACACTTTCGGAACATCCTTCTTTGGACATCTGCATTGATGGTGCAGACCAGGTGGATTCAGAACTCAATTTGATTAAAGGCGGATGGGGCTCGCATACGAGAGAGAAGATAGTATCTTACGCCGCAAAAAAGCTTGTTATCTGTGTTGAAGAAGAGAAAATAATGGAGCAGCTAAGTAAACCTGTTCCTTTAGAAGTTTTACCTTACGCTGTGAAAATAGTGGAGAAACAAGTGAATAAGCTTGGTGGCGAACCTGCTTTACGGAGTGAAGGAACCAGGGGTGGGTATTCCGTGACGGAGCACGGTAATCTGGTAATAGATGCTGATTTTGGCGTTATACATAATCCCAAAGAAATGAGCGCTGCTCTCTCTTCTGTTGTCGGCTCACTCGAGCATGGGATATTTACAAATGCTGCTGAAGTGCATGTAGGCAACGAAAAAGGAGTAAGGGTATTAAAGCGATAAAAGATAGATAATTAAAGAAGTTTTAAGGAGAAAAAAGAGGGAGCAGTAAGATGAAATTATTGGTTAGTCCGAAAGATGTGGAAGAAGCGAAGGCAGTAATTCGTGGAAGTGCAGATATAGTAGATGTGAAGAATCCAAAAGAGGGTTCTTTAGGCGCTAATTTCCCCTGGGTTATATCTGCCATAAGGGGATTGATAGAAGAAGAGAAAGGAAATGGCGTGGAACTGAGTGCTGCAATAGGCGATTTTGATTATAAGCCTGGGACAGCCTCCTTGGCTGCTTTAGGTGCGGCCTCTGTCGGTGCAGATTACATAAAGGTGGGCCTATACGGCGTAAAAACGAAGCATGAAGCGATAGATTTGCTTACTGGTGTTGTTAAAGCGGTAAAGGGTTATGACGCGGACAAGAAAATTGTCGCGGCTTTCTATTCTGACTACACACGCATAGATTCCGTTTCTCCTTTTGAGATTGCGGAGATAGGAAAAGAAGTGGATATAGATGTGGCAATGGTGGACACGGGCGTAAAGGATGGCCGGTCAACATTGGAGTTCCTAAGCGAAGAAGAGCTTAAGACGTTCTTTTCTGATTCGAAGGCGCTTGGACTGGAGACTGCTATTGCGGGCTCGCTCACATTTGATGATATCCCAACGATAAAGCGGATAAATGCAGATATACTTGGTGTTAGGGGCATGGTTTGCGGTGGCAACAGAAATGATAGTGTGAGGGCAGAGTTGGTGAGCAAGCTGAGGCAGGCGGTTGCTGAGTGAGGCTATGGCTCAACTAAAAAGACGACTCTGTATGGAATAGCGGTAAATGTGGTGAAAATGAGGACAAAAAAAAGAAGGAAGCCGAAACTCACTAAAGCAGAGTTATATGAAATATCGTCAGGCTTAGATGGCATTGGTGACATACTCGTGATGATGGGGGAGCTGGAGAAGAGAGAGAAAGAGATGAAGAATATAGATAAACTAATGAGAAAGCTTTTTCGCGCTGACGACCGTGGGCTGATTTCCGTAATAGAGAACAATCCGGAATTGATAGATAAAGCGGCTGCACTGGCACAGAAATGGGAGATGCTATCTCCGGCAATGGAAAAAGACCCAGATGATATGGAACCAGATGAACAGATAAAAGCAGGAGAAAGTCTTAAAGATTTCTCGAATCTGCTAAAAGAGATCGCAGAAGGTATGAGTGACGATTAAAAATCGAAACTAGCTTATAGAATGAGAACAAACGATAGCAGTAAGGTGAGATTGAAGTTATGGAACAGGAAAGGGAAGAAGAGATACTGAGTGCAATTCACCATTGTGTAAAATGCAAGCTGTGCAGCATTGCAAACTTCCATCCGAACGCGGAATGGTTACCCTTATGCCCCAGCGGGCAATATTATGGCTATCAAGCCTTTTACGCACCGGGCAAGATGGAGATTTTTAGAGCGATATTAGAAGGCGAGATAACAGAACCTTCAGAGGGGCTATTGAATTCTGTCTATGCCTGTACAGTATGTGGGGCATGTTACGAGAAGTGCAAGCAGATAACAAATGTGGAACTGGGAGCACCAGAACTGTTTGAAGAGATGCGGCACGAGCTGGCAAGTAAAGGCTGGAGTCTCGATGTGCATAAGTCTATTGCGGAAAAGATAAAAGAGACGAAGAACGCGTATGGCGAGAGGTATGAATACAAGGTCAAAGAGGGAGCAACCGACAAGAATGCGGACGTCCTCTATTACATTGGCTGTACTGCTAGATATAGAGTGCCTGAGATTGCAGATGCTATGCTTGGGATCTTCGATAAATTAGGGCTGAAATATCAGGTTATGGACGAGGAATGGTGCTGTGGCTCGGTATTATTCAGAACAGGACAGGTGGAAGCAGCAGAGAAACTCATAGAGCACAACGTTGAAGAGATAAGAAAGAGCGGCGCAAAGACCGTTGTTTTTACATGTCCCGGCTGTATGAAGACGTTCGAGAAGGATTATCCGGATATGGGTGTCGAACTGGTGCATTCCACGCAGTTTTTAACACGATTGGGGAATATGAACCTGAAGAAGGAAGATCTGAAAGCAGCTTATCACGATCCTTGTCATTTAGGTCGCGATTTAGGCATATATGAAGAGCCAAGAGCGGTGTTAAACGAAGTAGCCGATATAAAAGCAATGAAACGTGAAAAGGAGCAAGCATGGTGCTGCGGTTCCGGTGGCGGCGTGAAGTCGGCATTCGATGACTTCGCATTGTGGAGTGCTACCGAACGGCTGAAAGAGGCGAAAGAAGCGGGTGCTGAAGCACTTGTGAGCGCATGCCCGTTCTGTAAACGTAATTTAAAGGAAGCTGCGGAGAATGAGGAGCTGGAAGTGTATGATGTTGTGGAGCTTGTAAATAGGTGTTTAGAGGGGTGATTAAGATGAATGAAACGTTTTCAAAGTTAGTAAAGGAACTGCAAGCGATAGTAGGAGAAAGGAATGCGACTGACGACCGTGCGATATGCACATCATATTCGAGAGATCAGCATTGGCACTTTGTACCCGCGAAAAATCCGGCTTGTGTCGTGCGACCCGGGACGAAAGAAGAAGTGCGATCGGTTTTAATGCTTGCAAATACGCATAAAATACCCGTGATTCCGTATAGTACGGGAATAAACGTGCGTGGCTTGACTATCCCAGTTCATGACGGCAGCATATTATTAGACCTGTCCCGGATGAACCGCATCTTAGAGATAAACCCCGAGATGAAGACTGCGACCGTAGAGCCAGGAGTAACATTTGGTATGTTACTGGAGCAGACGCGAAAGCACAAATTGCGTCCGGCATTTCCCGATGCGCCTCTTACCGTGAGTGTACTGGCAAATTATTACCTGCGAGGAATATACCAAACTTCGGCTACGGACGGCCATGACCACACGATCTCGTATGAGATGATACTACCGAACGGCGAGACATTAAAAACCGGCTCACGAGCGCTTTCTGAGATGCCCTATTTCCGATACGGCGTGGGTCCAGACTTTGCGGGTATGTTCGGCGCACATCCGGGTACGTGCGGTGTGGTGACCGAATTAACAGCGAAACTTTACCGGCTGTATGACAACAGGAAAGAGTACTTCATTGGCTTTGACGATGTGGGCACGCCGACTGAGTTCATTTACAATTTGATGCATGATGAATTAGCGGCAAGTATCAGGTTAGTGGATAATCAGAGCTGGTTGGAAGGCATCTTTGGCACTTTTGATTATGCATACGAGAAACTGCCGAAGTTCGTAGTCTGCGTGCTGGTAGAAGGTGTGGACGGCATATTCGATGCGAAGGATACGCTGGTACGTAAGTATATGAACGAATCAGGCGGGCAGGTACTGGAATTACCGGCTGAGTTCGCACGAACATTCGAGGATGAGTGCCTGGGCGGTGCGGAGAAGAGCTGTATGGTGTTCGGCTTGCCGGGTAAGGGGAACTATCACTGTATCGGGCTGTATGGGCCTTTGACGCTGGCTGCGAAGTATTATGAAGTGCATGAGAAGACTGCGTTGGAAGTGGGGATACCCAAGGACCACATTCATTTCTATATTGACCCGATATACAGTTTCCACGGGCAGCTCTGCTATTTCGAGCTTGATGTCTTTTACGACGGAAGTGACGCGGGATTCGGCGAGAAGTTGAGGAATTATAACGAGAAGCAATTTCACCGGCTACTTGACCTGGGTATCTATGGCTGGTTCAGACCATATGCGGGTATCATAGAGCCGACAGCGGAAAGGATAGGGTATCTTGCCGAAGTCTGGAAGAAGTTCCTCCATGTTTTGGATCCGAACGAGATAATGAATAGGGGAAAGCTGTTCTGAAGTATAAAGTATATGTATACGAACATACACGCAGGACAAATCATAGAACCCGTTCATAGTCCTCTAAATTTTCATCTTATATTAGTTAATACATTAGGCTAATGAGATAAATATTAAGCAAATGAAAGAGGAAAGGTATGATGTTGTTGTCGTGGGTGCAGGGCCCGCGGGTAGCCTAACAGCGAAAACCGCCGCTGAGCATGGATTAGATGTACTTTTAATAGATCGGAATCAAGAGATAGGCGTGCCTGTGAAATGCGCAGAGGGCGTGAGTAAGGATATAGAGAAGTTCGTAGTTCCAGATAAGAAATGGGTATCTGCAGTAGTAAAAGGAGCGAACATATACGGTCCCGATGGCACGAAGGTAGTTATGGCCGGCAATAAACTGGAAGAGGTGGGGTATGTGCTCGAGCGGCGGATATTTGATAAGGTTCTTGCAAGTGAAGCTGCACGAGCAGGCGCGGATATAAGAGTTAAAACAGAAGCATATGGCATTATTAAAGAGAACGGGTATGTAAAAGGCGTTTATACTCACGCTAGGGGTGAAGACACACGAGTATTTGCTCATGTCGTAGTTGGCGCAGATGGAGTAGAGTCGAAAGTAGGAAGATGGGCGGGGATTGACACGAGACTGCCACCACATAATATTTCCGTGGGTGCTGAGTACCTGATGTGCAATATAGAATCGAACGAGAACTTTTCGGAATTCTACTTGGGCAGTGAAGTTGCACCAAAAGGCTATGTCTGGGTATTTCCAAAAGGTGGCAATTGCGCAAATGTAGGTATTGGGATAGGTGGAGACACATCAGGCGAAAATCACCGCGCGGTTGACTATCTAAATGCATTTGTGCGCAATAAGTTCCCCGATGGAGAGATCATAGCTGAGATGTACGGTGCGGTGCCGCTGAGCGGCCCACAAGACGAAAACGTAGCAGATGGTCTTATTTTAGTTGGCGATGCTGCGAGACAGGTCAATCCTTTGACCGGAGGTGGCATACTGTATGCAATGCAAGCAGGAGAAATAGCAGCAAATGTAATTGCGGAGGCAGTGCAGGGAAAAGATTTTTCAAAGCGGAAATTGTCAGAATATGATGAAAGATGGAAAATCGAGTTCGGGAAACGGCTGGAAACGGGCTTAAAAGCAAAGGAGTTCTTCTTTGATCGTTCTGATGACGATCTCAACACGCTTGCTCATTCTTTAAAGGGTGTAGAAATAGAGGAGATGACGCCGTGGGCACTGTTGATGGAATTAATAGCGCAGAATCCAAAGATGCTGGACGAGCTGGCGATGGAGCTCTTATAATATCATAAAAATTGCAATAATCGGGTGCGGCTATGTTGGCACTGTAACCGGAGCGGGTTTTGCAGAGCTTGGGTATGATGTGATACTGGTCGATGTAGATGAGAATAAGGTTAATATGTTGAACTCGGCACGATCGCCGATATTTGAGCCGGGGCTGGAAGAACTATTAATAAAAAACAAAGAGCGGCTTCACGCAACTTTGGACTTTCGGGCGGCAATTGATGGCGAATATCCACAAGAACAAACTAAAATCTATTATTGACACAGATTAACGCTGATTAACGCAGAAGAAATCTAATCCGTGTAAATCCGCGTCTTAGGTATGTAGAAGTTATACTTTATATACAATGAAAAATAGTTAGAAAATGTTGAAATGGGTGCTTTTTAAAATCCATATCAATTATATGAACATAGTCAACTTCCTTTTCTATTGATGCAGCGATGTATTCTAAGCCTATGGGAATTACATCCGCTGCAAAACCTAAGCCTTTTCTTCCCTTTGGCTTTACTAATAAAACTCTTAAAAATTTAGGCACATCAAATTTTTCTTTACCGTTTGGACATTTCACTAAAACCATGAGTAACACCTCGTCAAACTCATTATTTTTCCTCCAGCTCTATATTGGAACCAGGGACGCAATATTGTGGTTGACACTCAATTCCTACCTTTCTATTCACGAACGTCTCTTCCAATCCTGAAAATTTCATGATTACTTTAAAGATTTTTTTGCCATGTTTCCACCGGTAGTAAGGATATGATAACAAACTGCCGGCCATGACGATTTTATTTATTTCCTGTTTCCAGGTGTCTATATCATAGCGACCGCATCTCGCAAGGATATCCCAGTGTAAATCGTCAAGATTCTTGAGGTCTTTATGTTTTTGCCTTTTCAAGATACACTCTTCCTCCGATGTGAAGAGAAGCGGAACATAAAGGATTTTAGCACCTTTAAGTCTATCGAGAAGAGTGATAGTAGCGAGTATATCCTCTTCCTGTTCCCCCGGCAAACCCAAAATTAAAATCGCTCATTTCAATCATTGATGCAGTCAGAACTATCGGCACACCACCATTTTCTGGTATTTTGTCATCAAATTTTGTATGAACTGATCTTTTCATTTCAACCACATCATATGAATATAACTATACATATATATGAACTTAATATTTCATATATAAATACTATGAAAATGAATGTTTTTAGATGTGGCGAGGGCGATGAAAAGATGGGCGAAGTAGCGAGAAAAATTTTGATACGACTTATTATGGTATAACGGAGGGAATAAAAGGTGGAGAATAAGAATAATAATAATAATAAGAAAAGAAAATTGATCCCGCTCTGCACTCTGAGCATGGTGTTTGCATTGCTGCTCTTTTCTCCTCTATATCCTGTAGTTTCGGTAGATGCGGCTTTTTCTTCTATTGCCATAACAAATGTAAAGCCTACCGAGTTCAGTCCCGGTGATACAAGTAAAGTCGCTCTGACGGTGAAGAACAATGGGGGTATAGATGCGAGCGATATCCGGTTATCGTTTCAAGGTACAGAAATCATAT
>WSZT01000158.1 GCA_013139985.1 Candidatus Methanophagales archaeon
CATACGCCAATTCAAATTTCTTCATCAGTCCCAGTAATTTTGGGAAAATATCAGGCGGATAAATATTGGAATCCCAGATTTGGTCTAATTCACTGTGCAATAAAATCCCGCCTCGATCTAAAATCGAATGTGTGTCCAGAATCTTATACACCGCCTTTGTTGCCCATTCTGGTTTTAAAATCACCATGTTGCGCAGTTCCACTCTATCACGAAAATGAATAATGACGCCCAGATCGTGCAGGTATTCATCCAAAATATCCGTTTGTTTGTTAGTCAATCCCTCTGAGCCGCAGATTCGCTTGAATTCTTCGTATCCTATCCAATTCCGTCCGTCACGCTCTAATAGTTTTCGCACATTGTACCATGGCTCGATCCAGTGAGTCCGCATATGCGGCAGGTGCCAGGCTGTTTCACATATGATGTCCTTCAACGCGAGAATTCCTTCCCCGTCTTCGCTATCTATTTTATATAATCCAATAATTTGCGGGAATTTTTCCCTTAGCTCTTTCATATTCAGATCATCGTCCCGCTCGTACCATTTGCTCATTACTAGTATAATCGGGCTGTCCTCTCCGAACGCCTCTATTGTGTGCAGCCAGTAGTAAATATGCTCATAATCTTGCGACTTGCGCGCATTCCAAACCAGCAGATAGAGTGATCGTTTGGTGAGAAAGAACTGATGCGTGGCGTGATATATCTCCTGACCTCCAAAGTCCCATACATTTAGTTTTATCTCTTCTTCGTCTGCTGTGGGCGCAGTAATCACCCATTTTAAGATATCTATTCCTTCTGTGCTTTTATCTTCTATGAACTTATCATAAATCAATCGTTTGGCAAGGCATGTCTTTCCTACTTCTCCTTGACCTACTAAGATCATCTTTGCTTCATTGTGCTCTATTGCTTCCACTGGTAGCTGCCGCAGATACTCAAAAATTGCCTCTATTCCCTGGTCTGCTATTTCTAGCGGCGGCGATTCCAGCGGATTTTTGGATAAGATAAGCTTGGTAAGGTTTTTTAGCTCTCCTATCTCCGCCGGCAATGTCTTCAGTTGATTTTCGGATAGGTAAAGCCTGGTAAGGTTTTTTAGCTCTCCTATCTCCGCCGGTAATGTCGTCAGTTGATTTCCGTATAGGTTAAGCTCGGTAAGGTTCTTTAGCTCTCCTATCTCCGCCGGCAATGTCGTCAGTTGATTTCCGGATAGGTAAAGTCTGGTAAGGTTCTTTAGCTCTCCTATCTCCGCCGGTAATGTCGTCAGTTGATTCCTGTATAGGTTAAGCTTGGTAAGGTTTTTTAGCCCCCCTATCTCCGCCGGTAATGTCGTCAGTTGATTTCCGGATAGGTTAAGCTTGGTAAGGTTTTTTAGCTCTCCTATCTCCGTCGGTAATGCCGTCAGTTGATTGTAGGATAGGTGAAGTGAGGTAAGGTTCTTTAGCTTCCCTATCTCCGCCGGTAATGCCGTCAGTTGATTCCTGTATAGGTAAAGCGCGGTAAGGTTTTTTAGCTCTCCTATCTCTGGCGGCAACGACGTCAGTTGACTCCCGTATAGGCCCCATTCAGTTTGCTTCTTTCTTGCCGCTTCCTCAATAACACGCAGAACCTCGTCCTTTTCCATGCTTTTAACTCCGTATTATCATACCTTCATGCCTCTTGACATCTTCGCCATCACTTCCGCAACAATTCCATAAAACCGCACGCACTCTTCCACTAGATCGCTTGGTGAACCCATAAATAATAATCCTGATTACCGTACGAATTGCCGTCATCATCGCCTCCTCATTGATATTGCAGGATTTCTGTATATCCTAAAATATATGCCCCGCATATCTAAATGCTTTTCGTTTTTTACACATAACATGAAGGGGTGCCACTAATTTTATTTGGAGATATTTTTTAGTTCACCTATATCTTCATCTCTTTTAATGTAATATTTTGTTGTTGGTGGTTTTCCTTTAGTTACAAGGAGTCCTGCCTGTTTTAGTCTATTCAAATGGTATTGAATAGTAGAGGGAGGTTTTCCTATTGCCTTACTTAATGACGTTGGTGAGCATGAGCCCAAATCTGCAATAGCGCTCTAAATACTTCCTGGGTCTCTTCACTTAATTGATCTAATGTTTGGGGTTGCATTAATAGCTTCACAATCCTACTTCCTGCGTTACCATCGCCAAATGGATTCCGCCAGTTTCGTTCTTTATTTAGCTGGCTCTTAACACCATCTAAAATAAAAGTTCGATTTACGCCAACCAAAACATTACTTCCGACTTCTAACGTCTCTGGCCTTTCCGTATTGTCTCGCAGCGTAACACAAGGAACTTTCAATATGCTCGTTTCTTCTTGCACACCACCGGAATGCGTCAAAACCAGCTTTGCATTTGCTTCCGATTCTAATCCGTCTAAAATACATCTTAATCGCTCTTCTATATCCACATTCTCTTGCCGGTGTGCAAGATAAAATAATCCAAATTTAACCTTTCGCATTCCCGTATCACTGGAGACATCTTTATTATCTCTGGCCGTGTCCCTAATAATACTGCAATTTTCATGGCTCTTTCTCATTATCAACTCTGTACCATTTAAAGATAAATGTCGCGCCTGTGGAGTTTGTGGAACACGGCGGGGAGAGAGCAGTTGTATGCAGGCCCGAGTTTGTCGTTGATGCACTTGAGGAGCGGACAGGAACAGTAATACAGTAAAGTTTACGGTAGAAATTACAAGCATATTATTTTGTATCTATCAATAATTGATTTTATTTTGTTCATTGCACAAACATCTTGAATTCCGTTGGTTGAAACTTCAAATAGACAAAAATGGGTGGTCCGTATTGTGGAACGTGGTGTTATTACGAGGGTAAGCGAGCCAAATGTGAGTCTAGACGAAGCATTTTTGATTGAACTTTTCTAAAGTTTTGTTAAAGTCCGCTGAGTTGATTTTGCTGATGTCCGCTATCGCGAACATACTAAATGGTAAACAATCGTCGAAATGGAGCGGAATGAGTCCTGTGAGCATGGAAAATATTGCGCTGTTTGTTCCCGCTTGATTATTGAAACTGGCTAAAAGGAAGCCCCAACCACGCAGAGTAGGAGGAGGTCTTTCGACCTCCGTCCCCTCATCGAACCGTACGTACGGATTTCCCGTATACGGCTCTCCGATGGCGTTGCCCCATTGCTAGGAATGAGATCAACCTTCTCTTCCCACCAACCTTCAACAAGCGGTTTCAATACACGAACCTTTTCAGTAATCCGCGTGGCGTCTTTCTCATGAAATACCTTCGCCGACTTCCTACTTGATTTGCGCATCTATCTCACCTGTCCTTCAGTTTCGCCAAAGCAGGACCCCTTCGCATAGTCAGCGTTTTATCCTCCCAACTGTTACCAGCGTTCACAGGCACCGACATCATCGCTACTATGAGTCCGTCCGACTTCTCGCATCGCATCATTCCGGCTTTCCCATTCAGGTTATACATTCCTTACCTCTTCGAGGACGATACGAGACATCCCTCGGTCGCCTAACCAACCTTTCGCCTTCATCCCGACCCTAAGCGGACATGCTAGCCCCCTATGGTAATTTTCCGTTTGTACGCCCCCATAGAGGCATCGAACTTCCCCAAAGTGAAGGAGGGTCGTCGCTTAGCATATCCCACCACTGGTTCGCTTGTACTTCGGGCTAAAGACCGCCTCAGG
>WSZT01000141.1 GCA_013139985.1 Candidatus Methanophagales archaeon
TAAAAAGATGAGGAAAGAAGAAGGGATGAAGAGAATGAATGGAAAAAATTTGGTAGAAATGAGAATACCGGTAGAAGAAGTCGAAAATATAGATGAACTCGTTCGCGAGGGATATTATGGCTGCAGAAGTGACGCAATCTGCGATATAATAAAGCGTGGTGCGGTGCAGCTCAGATCGAGATATTGTTGTGTAAAAGCAAAAAGGAGTAATTTATAATGTCATTGATAAAACAACAGCCATTCAACCGTGATGGCCGAAAAGAACTTGGCAAATTGGAAATGACAAAAGAAGTTGTAGTTACACTGATGGGCATGGGGACTTTAGCCCTTTTTGCGTTTGGTTTTTTTTTTTCGCTGCACTATATACACTAGTCACAGAGAAAGTTGGCTTTAACTTTGACTTCACAAGCGGCACAATTCTTATTTCTGTAGCGCTCGTCATTGGTACATTCGTACTGCACGAACTCATACATGGCCTATTCATGTTACTATATGGTGGCAAGCCGCGTTATGGTGCTGGCATTGCGCGTTACATCCTGCCCTATTTATACACCACAACAAAAACTCGTTTTCTACGCAACCAGTTCATAGCAATCGCTATTGCGCCGTTGGTAGTGATCTCCCTGGTTGGAATCGGTTTAATGGCTGCTTTACCATCGATTGCGCACTGGATCTTCATACCGTTAGTACTAAATGCTTCCGGCGCAGTGGGCGATTTGTGGGTGATACGAAACGTACTGAGATATCCGAAACATGTATTGCTGGAAGATCGAAAAACCGGGCTGATAATTTATGGCAAAGAAACGGATAAAACCTTGAATATCACTACAGCAGGATTTGGCACAAGATTTTCTAAAGTATTCATACTCTGTATTTTTGCGCTGGGGTTTCTGATGGGTATAGCGCCAATAGCTCTGGATATTTTAGGAGTGGAATCTTTTACAATTGGGCCCACGAATAGTCTTTACACGATTTTTGAATTTCATAGCTCCGTGGAAGGTTTCGGTCTCAGTTTATTCCCCATGTCAATGTTAGCGATAAGTGTGATTGCTGGGTTGATTTACGCAATTATTATGACGGGTAAGCCAAGTGTAAGTGCAAGAGAAAATCATAAGAAATTTGACGAAAAAAATCCTAAAAAGCATGTTATGGGATTAAGTATTGGGATTGGGTTGGTTATTGGAGCTGGTTTAGGTGTTGTAGCGGGCAATATTGGTGCCGGAATGGGAACAGGACTAGTTCTTGGCGTTGCAGTAGGTTATTCTGTTATGGAAGATAAGGCAAAGAAGGAAAAAAAGTAAGATTAGATCATCAAAAACTTCAATTTAGGTGAGGAAAATGATGAAAAGACAACCGTTTCCTACCACAAAGCTGATGTATCCAGCATTTCTGGCTATATTAGTTTTGTTGTTGATAGGTGTGCCTGCCATGACTCAAGGTATACCGACCAAACCAAACAGTGATGTGCCCTTGGTCACCAACCAGCAGGGGCCAACCGATCCGCAGGAACTGGAAGCCTTTATAGATGGTGTAATGGCTGCACAGAGGGAGGCTTATCATATTCCTGGAGCAACTATTTCAGTTGTTAAAGACGGTAAACTTTTCTTTGCAAAAGGTTATGGATATGCAGATCGGGAAAGCAGAAAACCAGTGATTGCCAACGAGACGCTATTCCGTGTCGGTTCGGTCAGCAAACTGTTTACATGGACTGCTGTGATGCAACTAGCCGAACAGGGCAAGCTTGATCTCAACGCCGACGTAAACACATACCTCACCGATTTCAAGATTCCGGATACCTACCCGGAGCCAATCACACTTGCGCACCTGATAACTCACACTGCAGGGTTTGAAGATTACGGTCGCATCTTTGCGCGCAGCGCCGGCGATGTTAAACCTCTGGGGGAGTATCTGGCGAACAACATGCCAGCCCGGGTGCGCTTGCCCGGCGAATTTACTGCCTATTCCAACCACGGTACAGCTCTTGCCGGTTACATCGTAGAAGAGGTTTCCGGTATGCCCTTTGATGCTTACATCGAGGAAAATATTTACAAGCCGCTTGACATGCAACACAGTACTTTCCGCCAGCCGATACCACCGGAATTAGCACCCAATATGGCCGTGGGCTACACCTATGAAAACGGCGCGTACAAGGCGGAGGAGTTTGAATATTTAAACGGTCTCATGCCGGCAGGCTCAATGAGCGCGACTTCCAAGGATATGGCTAATTTCATGATTGCACACCTCGAAGATGGGCGTTATGGTGGGGTGCGCATACTGCAAGAAGCCACAGCCCAGGAGATGCACCGCTGGCACTTTACCTACGATCCCCGGATTAACGGGATGTGCTACGGCTTTTATGAAGGGCACCTTAACGACCAGAAGATTATCGAGCACGGAGGAGATACGATCTATTTCCATTCCTTACTCGTGTTGCTGCCAGAAGAGAACGTTGGGCTGTTTGTTTCCTTCAACAGTATAGACACGGAGCCAGAGAATCCCTTGGGCGGGGCTAGGGTCGAACTGCTGCAGGCATTTCTCGACCGCTACTACCCGATACCAGAATCTTCTTTGCTGCAACCCCCTGCGGACTTCCAGCAGCGCGCAGGACAGCTCACAGGCAGTTATGGAATTACCAGAACCGTATACACAACATATGAAAAGCTAATGAGTCTCATGATGAAGTTTGATGTCAGTGCAACTGAGGATGGCCTCATTTTTCTCTCTAAACAGTGGGTGGAGGTGGAGCCGATGGTCTTCCATGAAGTGGGCGGTCAGCAAACCTTGGTCTTCCGTGAAGACAGCCAGGGACGCATAACCCACATGTTCGTAAGTGGATGGCCAGTCATGGCATTCGTAAAGCTGGCGTGGTATGAATCATCCATGTTCCACTACATCTTGCTGAGTGTCTCTATGGTCCTTTTCCTGTCAGTGCTTGCTTGGCCAATTGGAGCTTTGCGTAATCGCCTGAAGGGCAAGAAAAAAGCTGGTGTACTCTGCTCCCGTCAGGCACGCTGGGTAGCTGGGGGTATGAGTGCGTTATACGTGCTGTTCCTGATCGGCATGGTGATTGTATTGAGCGACACCACAAGCCTGATGTATGGCGTTCCACCGCTCTTGCCTTTTGTGTTGGTGCTACCACTGCTGGCTGCCGTTCTGACGATTGGGGCACTATGCTTCACCGTGCTGGCGTGGAGGAACCGCTACTGGGGCGTTGCCGGGCGCGTGCATTATACTTTAGTGACGGTGGCGGCGCTGGGCTTCATATGGTTCCTGAACTACTGGAATTTGCTTGGGTTCCGGTTTTGATGACGGAGAGATAAAAATATGAAAGATATATGCTCGACAAACATCAGAATTAGGAGACCTCATGCATAAAAAAACGAATACAGGCGGATAAAATTTGGAAAACAGGAGATGAGGAGACTATAATGCTATCTTAGCAGCATTCTTCGTGTTGTTTTCAGCAATGATTGATCCCCTGGTTTCTGCAGTTATAGCAATTGGCATACTATCCGGTATTGGAATCTGGAAAATAAGCAACAAGCAATGTGGTGGTGAGCATAAAATGGATAAAAGAAAAATAGGCGAAGTGTTGTTGATATTGGGAACGGTTCTGTTTGTTGGCGGTGCAATATGTTACATAACCAGACAGTTGCCCATAGAACAGATATTGGGAATCGTTGCTCTGGCTCTCATAGTTATAGGTGCCGGTGCGGGCATAAAAAGACGAAACAGTAAGCAGGAGGAATGATAAAAGACAAGAGGCATTGATGTATTGCAAAGCGAACATGAAGAAAGAAAACTGTCAGGTTTATCAGCCTTTTCGTGATCGGTGCCATTCTCTTCACAGTGGTATGGTATCTAAGTTACTACTTTTTGCCAGAAGGCATTCTGCAAGGTAAAACCGGCTCAGCCATTATTGTGGGTTCGGATGTAGCACCGACTATGCTTGAAGAATGGGGCACGATTGTGATGTATAATCTAGGGGCTTTATTTTTAATTGTCCTGGTCAACCTTATCCGGTATTTAGATCGTTTTCCGCTTGGCTACATAACGCCTCTTGGCTTGATTACTCTATATGCTGTCTTTTTGGGGACGAACGCATTTTCCATGCCTATGGCGGAGCCAATGGCGCCAACATTAGCAGTATTGTTGCGCGGCGGGCCATACGAGATGATCGCCTTCATACTTGTGGCAGTTGCAACGTACAACCAGTCCCGCTTTGCACTTACTAATAACTCCTAACGTATCAGTCCGGTTCCACGGCTGTCGTTAGAACAATGGGCTGGAATAGGGCTTGCAATTGCATTGATTCTCCTTGCCGGATGGCGTGAAGCAACTATGATTGTGGCTTTATAGAAGCGGATAAAAGAGAAATCAGAGATTTCCACAAATTCAACTGTCGTTATTATTTGTGGGATGGTTTATACGCCATTGCAAAAATATAAAGGGTATTTAGAGCCTCTGGAAGCAGACCTATCCCATCCCCATTAATAAATCAATTTACTATTTTTACCCCTTTTTCAGATAATTTTTGTTATAGCTATTTAAAACTGTTTTGTACTCATTTGCGATAGTATTTTCTAAATATAATGAAATAAAAAAGCTTAAATAGGATAAAATCCTTTATTAACCCATGTATTTGAGTAGTAAAGTGCGAAAGGGGGATATTAGATGATCCTGGTATTTAAAAAGGTAGGATTTTATATACAAACGCAAATTTAGGATTTCCTAGGAAAAGTCACACTTAGGCATACTAGAAAATCTCACCTCCTAAGTGGTGGACCAAAGAAGAGGAAGAAGAACGTGCAGATGAAGAAGATATTGTCAGAGATAGCAAGTGGAGTGCAGAAAACACTTGATATGTTCTCAAACGTACTCAGGAAAGTTAAAGAGCAGGTTTCTAAATATGTGCCAAGCTTTAAGACACCAAAAGCA
>WSZT01000211.1 GCA_013139985.1 Candidatus Methanophagales archaeon
CATACGCTACTAATCGCTCTACCTGCTTTGTGATTACATGTTCTGCAATCTCCATTTCATCTGTATATCCCGGCCACTTTGCTTCTTCGTACAGTTCATTCAACAAATCCCCTTTTCTATCGGTCCCTACAAAATTAGCGCTTGCCATGTTATGACTCACCTCATATTATACCCCAGTGTTGTTAGGTACGTAAATAGCACCCCCTAAAAATGTTCGGTTTTGTCTATAAAGCCGAATAAAGTTATGATTTTTAGCATCCGCCTACGAGTAACTTTTTTTAGAAGAGAACGTTTGTAGTATTTTTCACAGTTTATTGCCGTGGGACGCCCTAAACTAAGAAATCATTAATAATCTACGAAAACCTAGTTTTGAGAATATTTTGTTTCTCGAGGTCTTTCATCTGCCATAGAAAATGAGAGCAGATGACCAGATTAAATTTGTCCTTGATTTCCCTGCCGTCCACTTCCAACCAATTTTCGTTCATGATTTCAACGTTCTCAATTCGGCTTTCTTTCATGTTCCTTCTCAAATACTTCACTGCCGTTTCCGATGACTCAACCGCAACTATCTTTCTTACCCTTTTGGCTAATGGGAAGGTCAATGTTCCGGGACCTGCTCATATTTCCATAACTTCAAAGTTCTTATCTAATATTTCACCCAATGCTTCTGTCGCTTTCCTTCCATATTCGTAATTTTTGATACTTGTTAGGCACATAAATAACGTTCCCTAAATAGGTTCGGATTTTAAAAATAAACTAACCAACCCAAGAATGACTACATTGGCTCCAACACCTTTCATCAAGCCGGTTGTAAAGTTTTTTTTGGCTTTCATAATACCTCATCTACAAGTTCTTTAATTTTTGGTTTCGCTTCCTCAAGAGCATTTACGCCCTTCTCTGTTATCCGATAGTATTTCCTTACCTTGCCGTTAACAACGTTGTTCCTTCTTGACAACCTGACGTTTTCGGTGTATGCGAAGTCAAGACTGAAGGAAGCAATTTGGGTGAGCGTAGAGACCCGTATACACCATGTTATACGCCAGCGAATGAAGTGAGCGTGTTTTGGCTGTGCATTCAAAATGTAACAATTTTATCACTCTCTTTGACTATTTCATGCAAATCTTTCATCGTTGACAGTGGGCATACTTCCGAACCTTCGGATTGGCGGATTTTAAGGCACATACCACAGGCAAACATTTCGCCACCATTATCAACCAATGTTTGCATTTCTTCTGTCACCTTAAATTTATCCATGTCCAGAGACTCGCACTCCACACCGTTAGCGAGTAAGAATACTTTTACTTCGTCACCCTCTTTCAATGCGAAATTTCCAAAACGAAAAGCGTTCCATACGGTTTCCGAATCATTCGAATAGATTACGATTCCTATCTTCATAGTTTCACCTCCTTAATCTCTTAGTTTCTGATTATAAAAAGCTTTTCGATTTTTTTTCATTTAACACACCCATCTAGATATTACCGAGGCAACTTTAACGCCCAGAAGCACGAACAGAGCTATTATAAGCGTTTCCACGCCTGCTTTCATGCTTATCTCACGCATTGCAAATGCGGCCGCAAAATCAGTGATTACACAAAACGCCAAAGCCGCAACAAGCCCATATCGCTGAAAAATATAAAATGAACAATGCAAAAGCAGCCGATGCGATTAATAATTCTTTCATTTTTATATCACCCCCCATCTTCTTTCTTTACGGCTTAACCTATTGAGCATAAATCCTATTTGCAATTTTAGAAGTCTTCTCTTCAAGACTCACGAGTTCTCCTTTACCCTTATATAAATATTCCATCGCCATCTCCGTACCTATAGTATTCGCCCAGAACATACCCTCAGAGGTAAGCTCGATTACATTCTTCCCGATTATCAGCTCCCCTCTATCCACGGAATTTTCTATGGTTTTGGCAAATGCTTCAAGAGGATCAAAACCCCACCTCCTCTTTGGCTCTTCAATATCTACCCTTCCGTATTGAATTTGCGATATGCACCATAGCACAGGAATAATACTTTCAGGCAGGCTAAAAACGTTTCCCACTTGGTTCAGGATGTATTGTTCACTTGTAGATTTGTGATTCATGAAGCAGTCAGCCAAAAAACCCGTTGCCCCAGCGCCTAAACCGAGAACATTACCCAAACGATTGAAATAAGTGGAATAGCGGAACTTGTCCCGCCCGTTTGAAAAATGATTGATATTTACGTGATTATAGCCTTCATCTTCCAGAAAACACTTTGCGTTTTCAAAACTATCCATTGCCGTTCCGATTGGAGGCTGCTCGAATTGTCTGGATATTGGCGTTTTTGGACTGTAGATCAAAGGATAAAGAGAGATTCCATCAACCCCTATTCCCACCGCTTTTTGCAAATCCGCAATTACATCCCTCATCTCTTGTCCCGGCAGATCATACAAAATGTCTATTGTAAGAAGCGGAAACATCTCTCTCGCTCTATTTAATTTCTTAACGACTTCTTTACCGCCCCCTCTTCTTCCAAGCATTTTTCTTAAACCAAGATTGAAAGTTTGAACCCCTACACTCAAACGATTGACACCTAATTCCAGAAGCAAGTTCATTTTATCTTCTGTAAGTTCGCTTGCTGTTGTTTCAACACTGATTTCTGCATCGTTATCTATCTAAAATGTATCCCTCAGACCCGCAAATAACAACTTAAGTTCTTCTGAGGAAAGAGATGTGGGAGTACCTCCGCCTACATATATGGTCTGTATGGACGAAAAGTAATCGCGCCACGCCCTCGCTTCATCCACAATCGAGTCCACGTATTTCAGTGTATTCTCTGAAGGGTATTCCCTTGTCAAAATACAAAAAGTGCATCTGCCAGTACAGAAAGGTATGTGTATATATAATGCCCCCTTTCCACCGCCCTTTTCCCTTAATTTCTCGAACAGCCATTTGATACCCCTCTTTTTAAGATAAGGAAAGAAAGGGAATAGAGTATCATGATGTGATTTTAGCCATTTCCTCGTGTTATTATTATCCATATGTCTTCCAATTTTATTTAGAAAAGATGGATCACCGGCGCCATAAGCGTCAAACTCAGCATCGCTACAAACATCAAAACCGCATAGATTGCTACTTCCTTATTGTGACGCATTTTTCAATTAACAAGAAAAAAAGGCATTTAAAAATTTATTGCGTTTTTTGAATTTATTTTTCCCCTCCATCATCCAACCCCTCACCTTTCTCCCGCTTATCATTCTCCTTATTGCATCTGCACGTTTCACCCCCGCATCTTCCACTACCACCACAATTGCATCCACAATCGCACAGCGCAAGTGCAAGCACAAACGCCATCTTCTCAACTATCTTTTTTCCTTCTTTCATAATGCATACTGTTAGGTTGTTAGGTATACAAATAGCACCGCCTAAAAATGTTCGGTTTTTGATATAAAGCCGAATAAAGTTAGTATTTGGTAAAAAGCCGATGAATTAGTATTTTATTACAAATTCTAATTAATTTCGGGTTTCTTCTTTTTTCTAATCTTGTTAGGGTTCCTTATTTATGTCCCTAACAGCTATACTAATCCCTACGTACAAAAACGGAGGATAGCTAAAAATGGTAAAGGTAGTTTTGATATATGGTTCGACCACGGGGAACACGGAAGCATTGTCGGAACATGTGGCAGCAGGACTTGAGAGGGGGATGGCAGAAGTCACGGTGAAGGACGTGGCAAAAGCAAGTGTTGAAGAACTCGCGAATTATGACGCGATTGTATTCGGGTGCTCCACCTGGGGCGAAGGCGATTTGCAGGATGATTTCTTTGATTTCCACGATGCTATGGACGGGATCTCGCTGAAAGGTAAGAAGGGGGCAGTTTTTGGTCCTGGAGATAGCGAAGACTATCCGGATTCGTTCTGCACAGCAGTGGACATCCTCAAGGAATCACTAGAGGAACATGGTGCCGAAATCATTGCTGAAAACTTCAAGATTGACGGAGAGGTTGAGCCTGCATTTGAAGACGCCGAAGCTTGGGGATTGAAGGTCGCCAAAGCACTTTAGCTTTGCTTTAATCCCGGTTTTATTTTTTCTACAAGAAGCAGAGAAAGGAAAGAAGATATGGACGTATTTACACACCACCTTCTGGAATATAAGAAAGGATTAAGAACTCTCGTCCTTCATACGACAAAAGTATCAAACGGAGCTGCAATTGAAAACCGACTGGAAAAGGAGATGATAGATTGCTATATTCAAGCAGTAAACGGAACGAAGATAAATGTCTTCTTCGGCAACTCGATCTGCATAGATGTAATCAAACAGATGAAATTCACATCATTGTCAAATCTGACCGATGAGGAGGACTTTATTCTTGGTACGATGCTTGGGTACGATAGGGTAAAGCAATGTGAACGTTATCTTAAAAGGAAGCGGAGTAGCAATAACTTGCCGAACTGTAAACTTAAGTCCCTATCCATCCCCAAGACCGAAGCGATTAGGGCTGTTGGTTGATTGAATATAAAGTATTGGAAATCATAATTACTAAACTTTTTACACACATCATTCAGACGAGTTAGCTGGTCTCACAGGAACGATATAAGGTCTTTCACCGTGATTGTTCACGTCAACATCATAAACGTGCTTAATGTTCTCAGGCGTCAGGACCGAGGCAGCGTCTCCGGCATCAAAAATCTCGCCAGCGTTGCCTTTTACTTCAAATTCAATTTCCGCTAAGCTCCCAGAATCATTCGCACCTACGTCCATTGGCATACTGATAGGAACCCGCACAGTGTCCGCATCAAAGAAGTTCCACATGAATATCGGCACCGCTACACCTCATATTTCAACTTCCTTCATATTGGTTACGTTCACCACGC
This sequence comes from Candidatus Methanophagales archaeon, assembly GCA_013139985.1. Lineage (GTDB taxonomy): Archaea > Halobacteriota > Syntropharchaeia > Alkanophagales > Methanospirareceae > Methanophaga. Next base: position 4,842 of record WSZT01000211.1, read on the forward strand.
TGGAATTGAACGAGTGGTCGAACTGTCCTGAATTGAGGTCCGTAACGTTGACCACGTCTATGGTCGCGTTAAAAGTTCCCGCTACATATTCGGGTGCATTAATCCGGACTTCTACTTCTTCTTGTGCTGCCGATACTAATACTGGCAGAACAGTGAAAGCTGCAACTACTATTGCTATCAAAGCAAGTAAAACAGCTATGTCCACCATTGACGACTTTGGTGTCTTTGCGCTCTTGCCATAACTTCAATATCCCATCAAGTGTTTCCCAATTTTGCTCACTTTCTATTGGTACGTTCATTTTTTCTCTCCTTTCTATGCAGAACCATCACTACCTATCTTCAACAGCCCCCTCTTTAGCGCACTCAAACCAGAACTGCGAAGGAAATGGCATGGCTTATCCCGCA
>WSZT01000031.1 GCA_013139985.1 Candidatus Methanophagales archaeon
TGCGGGATAAGCCATGCCATTTCCTTCGCAGTTCTGGTTTGAGTGCGCTAAAGAGGGGGCTGTTGAAGATAGGTAGTGATGGTTCTGCATAGAAAGGAGAGAAAAAATGAACGTACCAATAGAAAGTAAGCAAAACTGGGAGTCACTTGATGGGATATTGAAGTTATTGCAAGATTCACACTGGCATACCGTAAGAGAGATTAGAGAAGCAATTTGGTTACCAGAGGAAAAACTCCGGGAGCATACAGAGCTTCAGCTCGACCCTGCAATAAGCAAAGAAATGGCAGAAGCGGGTGTCGAACTCCAAAATGCCCTATTATTAGTCGGTCCTCCAGGTACGGGAAAAACAATGCTGGCAGAAGCCGTAGCCAACGAAGCAGGTGTGCCTTTTATCGGCGTTAATGCGCCAGAACTCGTAGAAAAATGGCTCGGGACGACATCAGCCAATATACGCGATCTTTATGAGACGGCACGGAGAAAAGCGCCGTGCATCGTATTTATGGACGAGATAGATGGGCTCGCACTGAAGCGTAGGACTGATGGCAGAGAAACAGACGCGGGTGATGAAGTGCGTACTGCCATGTTACAGTTGTGTGCAGAGCTCGATGGCTTCAACCGGCGTGGTGAATCAATCATAACAATATTTACAAGCAATCGTGCTGATAGGGTTGACGATGCAATTCTTTCGCGGAGCAAACAGATAGGAGTCTCTGTTCCTGACAGGCAGGCAAAGCTTAAAATCTACGAGATAAAAACCCAGAAATACAACCTGGACGAAGACATAGATTTCAATCGCATTGTTGACCGGACACCTGAGAACTGCACTGGAAGGGATATCACGAATATCTGCACCGATGTCTGGCTAAAGAAAACAAAAGACGCAAAAAGGATAGGGAAGAAAGTAGGCAAGCTATCAATAACTACTGCGGATTTTGAAGACGTAATCGAGGATATATACAGAGTGCAAATGTAAAAATGCAAAATATACGATAAGGATGGAGAAGGGCTCTTTTTACTTTAAAACACCCATTATTGCTATTTATTGAACTTTGACTTTCGCATTTTACATTTTGAATTTTGCATTGTCTGCTTAAAAATCCACCGATTTTTGAGCAGATACTAGTCAGATTTAAGAGGGATACAATATGGGAGATATTTATGTGGTTTTCACCCAAAAACCTAACATTATTCGACTTTGTAGCCAAAACCAAGCTTTATTAGGCGATAATATTTATACCCCTAACAGCTAATGGGATAAACGGAGGTAAATAATGGTAGACAAAAAAGAATTGATGCAACACGCTCGAAAAAGAAAATGCCAGTAACCGGAGAACTTCTACATAGGATAGAGAAAGGAGGTACTTTAGACGAACTTGCAAATGAGTTGGATATGAGAAAGTCTATACTCGTAGCGATATTAGAGTTCCTGTTTCGTGCTGGTTATCTCTGCAAAGTTTGTCCTGGGAAAGGGTGTGCAGGATGCACAATGAGTAAAATATGCAGTGTACCAGTACCTGGAGGTGGAAAAGGCTGGGTAAAGATGTATGTGCTGACTGAAAAGGGCCTGGCATATATTGAAGGTGTTAAAGAGGATAGGGGGAACTTAAATGAACGAACTGAACTGGCGAGAAACGTGGGACAAGATGCTAGGAGGTATAAAAAATGATAGAACCTTGTGCTTAGAAAACAAGCACAAAGGAAAAAAACAGGACTAATTTTTAGTCTCAGTTTTTACCGGAGGTAAAAAACTTGTTTAGGAGGTGAAAAGAAAAAAAGAAAAATGAACAAAACAAAAAGAAAAAGCGCTGTTGTAGTGCTAACAGGCATCTTATTATTGGTAGTTCTTACGTTATCTACGGGAGTTGCAAGTGCAGAAAATAGTACGTTCACTCGGGTCGAAGAGGCACCTGTTGAGGAGTACGAACGCATAGGCATTCTGGTGGTAGGACACGGCAGTCCTAGCGATTCATGGTGTGCCCCTCTTCGATCAGCAGTGGCGAATGTAAGTTCGCCGTACCCCGTAGAACTCGGCTTCTTAGAGTTTTTGCCGAACGAGACGATAAACATTGCAGTGGACAAGCTCGATGAAGCGGGCGTTACAAAGATAATCGCAGTGCCACTGTTCATATCATCACATAGCGGACACATCGCCGAGATCGAATATGTGCTTGGGCTGCGCGAGGAACTGCCGGAGATGAGCATGATGAGCAGACCGGTATTTGTCGAAGGAAAAGAGATGGAACGTTCTATCGTAGCCCTTGAAGGAAGATACCGCGTTTCCTACACTCCGATAGCCAAGACAGTAAGCGCAATGGGAGTAACTGCAAAGCAGCACCACGGTGGAGGAGAAGCGGAGGAAGAAGAACTCGTTCCCGTTGATACAGAAACGGAGATTGTACTTACGAATGCAATTGATGACCACTGGGCGATTGCGGATATTCTGGTGGATCACGCAACTATGTTAATCGAAGATCCAGCCAATGAAACCATTGTACTTGTTGCACACGGAACAGATAACGAATCTAATTTCGCAGGTTGGGTAAACAGTTCCAAGTCGCTAGCAGAGCAGGTGAAGCTCAAATTGAGGTACGGAATGGGACTCAATATAAATGATGTACGATATTCATTTATATTCCCAAATGAGACGCAGCATTCAGACCTCTTAGTAAGAGCAGTGGTGGAGAACGTTTCCGCGACATCTCTCCCTATTGTGGTTCCGCTGATAGTCAGTGAAGGGTACTTCACGGGTAGAAAAATCCCAGGACTGCTAGAGAACATTAGTTACGAATATCCGGAAAAAGGAGCGCGAGCGCTGACACCGCATCCGAATGTAGCAGAAAGGATCGAACTCATGGTGGCTAAGGAGCTCTATTACCCATCAGTACAGATATATGACGGAGATGAACTGCTAACGATAACAATAGAGGACGCCGGAAAATATCACGGTGAGGGTGTGGTAGAGATATGCCCCTGTGTGGCATCTGCATTTAGGTCAACCTTGCGAGCTTTTTCGGAAGGAGAATTGTGGAACGGAACACCACATCAAGGTGACGTGAAAATTAACTCAGGACATCCATCCGACGGGCACGTGATGACATTTGAATACATATTGGGTTCAACCGAAGACATCACAATTGACGAAGGAGCGGACATAGTGAATATTACGGCAGATAACTACGTCTACACATTCACACGGAAGTCCACCAACGATTCAGTTACACTCCGTGTGAAGGAAGAGCTATTCCCGGAACGATTCTTTGAGCTGAGGACGAAGTGCAAATTGGCGAAAAAGGGAAAAGGCGCTGTAACGAAAGAGCAGAAGAAAGAGTTGGAGTTGCTCTGGGGAGAGCTAAAGGAGAAGTTGATGTATAAGCCTGTGGACAGTATTTTCGAGGAAGGTAATTGACACCGGTTGCTTTTAGAAACTACGAAACGAAAAAAAGCGAATAAAAATGTTTTTGAGGGGGACAGAATCCTAATATGGGCTTCTGTTCTTTGTCTTTTCTTTTTTTATCCTAAACAGAATAATTTTGAGGGATAATATTATAGACCTAACAACACGTTCAAAGTTAGCGGAAGTTTGTGATGATATAGAAAAAACTTCTGACCTGGGCGGAAAATGCAAAGAAACCCAAGAGATGCGACAGTGGAAGAGCGGAAACGATATGTGGGGTGGGAAAGCGAAGTTAGAGCTTTTTTTCTCACTTTTTCCGATGACCAACTCTTCATTGGTGAATTGGCTTCTGATCGCATTGAGTTGATAGCACGAAAGTTATCGGTTTTCGCCTCAAAACCTAACTTTTTTAGGGTTATTTTACAAAACCGAATCTTTTTAGGGAATGGTTTTTCTATTCCTAACTTTATACTGGTATTAGAGGAAACAAAAAATGAAGATATTAGCTGAAGTCGAACCAGAAGTAAAAGTAACGGTAAAGGAGATAGGCGGCGGTTCCGAGGTAAAAGGTAACCTGGCTGATTTGGGCATTTCCAAAGGGACAGAACTCACCGTAGTTGCTACTGAGCCTGTGCATGTTCATGCTGGGCCCATTGCGCTAAATGTGACAGTAGGAAGAGAAGCAGTCATAGCGCGCGGATGGGCAGATAAGGTATATGTGGAGAAAGGCGGAGAAACACTTCCGCTTTTACAACTGGAGAATGGCGATAAGGGGACGATAAAGACGTTAGAAGGGGGGAAGACTTTTGAAGATAACTTATCTGAACTCGGTATAGAGAAAGGGGGCGAAATTGAGTTCGTTCGTCATCTCGCAGATGACACTCTTGTGTTCGAAATAGACGACAAGGAAATAAGCATGGGCGAAGGACAGGCATCAAAGGTGCTGATAGAACGTGACGGGGAGTTCATACAGATAAATTATCTCGGAGAAGGCGATAAAGCGAAGATAAGTAATATAATCGGTGGTGACTCGCTTAAGGAAAAATTCGAACTGCTCGGAATGGTGGAAGGTAAAGAGATAACATTGGTCCGGAAGGAGACATCACCACCAAGTCCAAAAAGAGGGAGTTACGTGCTTGCGAAAATAGGGGAACAGCATGTAACAATTGGACGAGGTCTTGCAGAGAAAGTTCGAGTGGAATAGAAAAAAGAAGCCGCGAAGACGAAACGGCGAATGAATGAGATAGAGTAAGGGGTATAATATAAAAATGGTGGAGAAGCAGTTGAGTGATATGAGAGTCGGCGAAAAGGGTAAAACCGCCCGTATAGAAGGGAGTGGTGCTTTACGACGGAGGATAATGGACATGGGTATCGTGAGGGGTGCGGAAATAGAGATGGTAAGAGATGCCCCGCTTGGCGATCCTGTTGAGTTCCTTTTGAAAGGATATAACCTGACGTTACGGCGAGAGGAGGCGAAGACTATATGGTTAGAGGTAGAAGATTAAGAAGCTGGGGTAGAATTACTGGTGGTGAATTGATTGAACATCTCGACAAGGATATAGCGCATGTTCATAAGGATATAGAGCACGTAATCAAATCTCATACCGAACCAGAAGGTAGTGAAGTCCGAGAGCACCTGGAAGAAGTGGACGAGCATCTGCACGATTTGATGGCGCACAGCAAGGAATTGAAGGCCGCAATACCATTAGCGCTTCTTTCCGTAGGCGAAGAAGGCGAGATAGTGGAGATGAGGGGCGGAAGAGGGATGGTGCAGCGTCTCTCGGAGATGGGTTTCACTAATTCAACACGGGTAAAAGTTCTGTCGTCATCTTCACCAGGACCTGTGCTTGTAGGAGTGCGAGATGCACGAGTTGCACTTGGTAGGGGCATTGCAATGAAGATAATGATAAACACAGGGGTTAAAAGGTAAAGATGTTAACAGTAGCATTGATAGGGAATCCAAATGTGGGCAAGACAGAGATCTTCAACTGGCTTACTGGACTGAAACAGCACGTGGGTAACTGGCCCGGTGTGACGGTGGAGAAGAAGACAGGTAAATGCGAGTATGATGGCGAAGAGATGGAGATTGTTGATTTGCCCGGCACGTACAGTCTTACTGCTAATGCCCTTGATGAATTAGTAGCACGGGACTATATAGTAGAGGGGAAGCCGGATGTGGTGGTTGACATTGTGAATGGTACGAGTCTGGAGCGGAATCTATATCTAACACTTCTTCTATTGGAGTTGGAAGCGAACGTCGTGGTCGCGTTGAACCAGTGGGACATAGTAAAAGAGAGAGGTACCGAGATAGAGCTGGATAAACTGTCTGAATTTCTTGGTGTGCCCGTAGTACCAACAGTTGCAACCACAGGTGAAGGTCTGGAAGAGTTGAAAGAGGTTGTACTGACAGCGGCGAAGAACAAAGAAAGGAGACGAAAAGTAGAGATGGGATATGGCGAAGACATTGAATCGTTGATAAAAAAGGTAGAGAATGAGATTAGCAAGGATGAGAGTTTGTCGAAAAAGTATCCACCGAGATGGCTTGCGATAAAAACGTTAGAGAAAGACGAGAAAGTATTGGAACTGATAGAGAATAGCCAATATAGAGACGAGATAATGGCGGTAGCGAAATAGAATGAGAGACGTTTTTGGTGAAGATCCGGAAGTGATACTTGCAGAGAGGCGATACGATGCGATAGCGAAAATAATGGAATCCGCAGTGAGGAAGAAGGAGAGCAAATGGACGTTCACGGATATGCTTGACCATGTATTCTTGCACAAAGCGCTTGGAATCCCGATTTTCTTGACCTTGCTATGGGCCGTTTTTCAGTTCACATTCGCATTCTCAGAGCCGTTCATGGTAATGGTAGAGCGGTTCTTTGGCTGGCTCGGCGGTTTTGCCGCGGAGGGGATAGCGAACCCGCAACTCGCATCATTCGTAGCTGATGGTATCTGCGGTGGACTTGGATCAGTGTTAGTATTTGTACCGCCGATTTTTATGCTGTTCCTTGCTCTCGCTATATTAGAGGACAGTGGCTACTTGTCAAGGGCTGCGTTTGTCATGGACCGAGTAATGTATAGGTTGGGCCTGCACGGGCGATCGTTCATACCGATGATAAGCGGGTTTGGCTGTAATATTCCCGCGATCATGGCGACTCGCAGCATAGAGAATGAGAAGGACCGGATGATTACTATATTGGTGAACCCGCTAATCAGTTGTGGTGCAAGGCTACCTGTATATGTGCTCGTAGGCGGTGCGCTGTTTGGTGCTGCCGCAGGGAGTGCCGTATTTGCAATGTACGTACTTGGTATCGCGCTAGCAATATTAATGGCACTGATATTCCGAAGGACGCTATTCAAAGGAAAACCGGCACCTTTTGTGCTTGAATTGCCGCGTTACATGATGCCGAAGGCGAAGACCGCGCTTCTGCACATGTGGGAGCGAGGAAAAGAGTTCTTGAAAAGAGCAGGGACGATCATATTCGTGGTAGTAATACTGCTCTGGTTCCTTTCAGTATATCCATGGGCAGCAACAAATGGCGGCGAGATTATAGAGAACTCTTATGTGGCAGGACTTGGTAAGACAATCCAACCGATATTCGCACCTTTTGGCTGGGACTGGACGACAACCGTTGCGATTATATTCGGATTCTTAGCAAAAGAGGTAGTAGTAGCAACGTATGGTTTGTTGCTGGGAGTAGGAGAAGAATCAGTGGGCGATGCACTCGTGAGTATGGGTATATTCACACCACTAACCGGGTTTGCATTCATGGCGTTCGTATTAATCTACGTGCCTTGCGTGGCGACAATAGGTGCAATATGGCGAGAGACGAATTCATGGAAGTGGCCCGTGTTTACGATGGTCTACCTGACCGTATTGGCATTCATCGTTTCCGGGTTGATCATAGGAATAGGGCGCTTGTTAGGATTTACATGAATGTCTTAGGAGGAATTAAGATAAAATGACGGATTTTGACATTGGGAAAGGGAAGACAATAGGGATATATGCAGCAGTTCTTGGCGTTTTGTATCTTGCTATTGGCGTGATAGAGGTGTTTGGTGGTGCCGGAGATGCAATACCTGGTGATCTGTTCGGTGGGTTCGCATTGGTAGTAATAGCAGCGACGTTTCTGAACGGCGTGAAAAGGTCTTTTGACGGTGAACATATTGGTTTATCGTTCATTATCGGCGGGCTGTTCCTCGCGGCAGTTTTCGGTATTCTGTATTTGCTGTTGATGGGTGCTAATGGGTTGATGTTCTTGCTTGGCGAAGCGGAAGAGTTCTCAGTACTTGCTGATTTCCGACCTGCAATATGGCTCTTCATTTTGGTGCTACCGCTGGCATATCTGGCGAGGGAAATGACGAAGGAAGTGACGTGGTGAGGAAGTGAGCGAGAATAAAGAACCGATTACTTTTCAAAACTATGGCGAGAGAATGAGGAAATACCAAAGAGAGATAAAATTCTTACCTTTTCTGACGATACGCTCTTCATCGGTGAAATGGCTGAAAGAGTAAAGGAGAAGGGCTAAAATGACCGCAACCGATGACATTCTACGTCTGATAGAGAAAGGAGGCACATTAGACGAACTTGCTAAGGTATTAGACATGAGTAAGTCTTTACTCAAGGCGAGAATAGAGTTTCTGGCTCGTGCAGGTTACCTTTGCGAAATCCGTTCGGGTAACGAGTGTGGTGGCTGTGCCAACTGTAAATCCTGCAGTGTGCCCGTGCCTGGTGGAGGGGATGCTGGGGTGAAGATGTATGCGGTGACGGATAAGGGTAGGGATCATGTCAAGAAAGCATAATATCCAACTAAAATAATTATTGACACAGATTAACGCAGAAGAAATCAAATCCGTGTAAATCCGTGTAAATCTGCGTCCTAAATTAAATTTATAGGTAGAAGTTATACTTTATATAGAATGAAGAAAAGAACGGCTATTTTATTCGGATTGCTGCTAGTAAACGCGATATTTATAGCCAGTGCAATCGGGACTGACGATTTGAACGCCAAAAAGTTGGTCACTGTTTATATCGAAAATCAGGATGATGTGGATAGCTTATCGGATTTGGGATTAGATATATGGGAAGTAGATCAAGGGCGAGTAATAGCAAGGGTTTGTGACCGGCAGATAATAGACCTGAAAGGGAAAGGTTATAGTGTAGAGCTATTACGCGGAAAAATTTTTGAGCTGGGAGCTGTTCCAGTATCCTCTCAGACAGCATATCATTCTTACAGTAGTTTGAAGACAGACCTCCAAAATCTTGTAGATCAATATCCAAATATCACAAAGGTGTATGATATAGGCGATAGCTGGGAAAAGACAGTAGGAATTGCTGATAGAGATATTTTAGCAATAAAAATCAGTGACAACGTAACAAACGAAGAAGATGATGAACCTGATATACTGTTCATGGGCGGGATCCATGCACGCGAATGGATTTCCGTTGAAGTACCGTTTTATCTTGCTAAGTATCTTCTGGATCTTTATGGTACAGATCAAAAGGTAAAGCAGTTGGTAGACAGCCGGGAGATTTGGATTGTGCCTTTGGTCAATCCGGATGGCCTAGAATATAGCCGCACATATGATCGAAACTGGCGAAAGAATTGTAGAGACAATGGTGATGGCACTTTCGGCGTTGATCCAAATAGAAATTTCGGTTATAACTGGGGTCTTGCGGGTTCAAGTGGCGATCCCGCAAAGGAGACTTACAGAGGCGTAGCACCTTTTTCTGAGCCGGAAACGCAAGCGATACGTGATTTCGTAGCTACACATGAGTTCTACGCTTCTATAAGTTATCATAGCTATTCTCAGTTAGTTCTCTATCCCTGGGGTTATACAATGGATGCCGCACCGCATAAAGAGCAACTGAGTAAAATCGCAGAGGATATGGCTAATGCAATTAAAGATGTACACGGAATGAACTACTCTGCTAGACAGGCATCTAATCTTTATAGAGCAAGTGGCGATTCTGATGATTGGCTTTATGGCGCGTATAATATTGCAGCATTTACCGTTGAGTTAAGGCCAAAAACTTTGTGGGATTGTGGAGGTAAACCGTTTGAACTGCCTGAAGAGCAGATAATACCTACGTGCGAAGAGAATATACCAGCAGCGTTGTATCTTATTGAATGCTCTCCACAATTTGATATTATATCGCCCGCAAATGCAGCCTTCGTGTATTATCCTGTTACCTCTATAACTCAAACAATCACTTTTAACGGATCAAATACAACTATTGGAAAAATCGAATGCTACGATTGGGACTTTGGAGATGGCGCGACAGGAAGCGGAATAATAGTAACACATTCTTATTCTTCTGCCGGGAACTATACCGTAAAACTAATAGTAACAGACGAAAAAGGAGCAACGAACTCTACAACTGAAATAATTTATATAGGAATACCCATATTAACCTCAGTCTCAGTAGAAAACCCCTTGGAAGTCATAGAGAACTTCACCGCTACGGTAAACATAGATAATGTTAGCGACCTCACGATGGTTATGTTCAATCTGAGCTACGACCCGTCTGTTATAGGGATAACAAACGTAGAACGAGGGTCAGATATTTCAAGTTGGTCTTTATGGCTGCAAGACGCAGGTACTGCCGGGACAGTGAATGTTTTTGCTTTCGCCTCGGGTTCGGCAATTGACGGGTCTGCGGAATTAGCACGGCTTGAATTCACTGTGGTAGGCGAACTAGGCGATAGAAGCGATATTGACATCCAGGGGATATTGGGTAATTCCGATATGGGCTATATAGAAGCGATATGGCGAGCTTCTGAAGTTTGCGTTGGCGTCAAGAACCTAAAAGACGTATATGTGTCATAGAACGGTAGAAAAGCAATCAAAAATCAAGCAAAGAACGCTGCCCCTTTTGTTTTGTTCTTCGCTCTACCCCTACTTCTTCTTCCTCCATTTCTCCTCCTTTTGGTTTTAGCTCGATAGCACCGTATTTCCCGCCGCCACCTGCTATAACTCGTATTTCACCGCACCTAAATGCTGCTATTGCTTCTACCACCCGATCATCCAAATTAGCTTTATGGAAATTGTCTAGTGGTGCATCCACCAACACGTTAACCTCAGTACCAAATACAGAAAGTAGCGAGCCCCATATCTCTGTTACCGCCTTTGAAGTTACGGACTTATGCAATGCCAATCCGATTATCTCAGCCAGCGGTATCAAGTGCAGATATGGTGGACGATGCTCCGGATGTGTGTAATCGGAATCTGCAAGCTCATTCACCCGGTCTCTTACCCCTTTCTTTATCATACCCCCACATTCACATCGCCATCCCACTATAATCGCCTCGCTGAGCGAATAATGTTTGTAACACCGGATGCACGCGCTTTCATTATACTTGCCCTCCGCAGGTGGGAATCCAACATTAAGCACTGGCTTCCTACCGCTTTTTCGCTCTATCGCCGCTTTCAACTCGTCAAAACCCATTGCCTCTACGTGAAACCGGTTAAACTCTCGTGCCAGCCGAATAGGGTACGGCGAATGCGCATCGGAATTAGTCAAAAACGTAAGATCTCTCAGCTCTCCTATTCTATCGGCATACGATGTATCCGCACTCAACCCCAACTCAACAAAGGAAATAGACCCTACCAGATCAGAATAGCACTCCTTCAGCGAATTGTGATGTGCATATAAACCAGTCCATGGTGTGAACGCGTGACAAGGTCCTATGAGCGCTTCTGCAGCCTTTGCACGGTCTGCTATCTCCTGCCCGGACAGTCGCAGCGAAGGTCTACCATCCCTATCTATATCCAATGAATGCACTCTAAACGACTCGTATAGCTCTTCTGCCTTTGATATGGACGGCAAGATAAGTAAATGGTGCACTCTTCGCTCATCTTCCACTTCCACAGTGAGCACAAAATTAGTGCCCTCTTCGCTACCCTTAAAGGAGAAGATGCCTCCACTCTCTTCCAGCTCTCTTATACCAGCTAACCATTTTGGATGTAAGCAGTCACCGGTACCGAGCAACTGCATACCCTTCTTTGACGCTTCTTTCGCCAACGTGGGTAGATCCATACGCGGTGAAGTAGCCGCAGAATAGCGTGAATGGATATGCAGATCGGAATTGATTATCATTCTACTTCCGTTCGTTAATAGAATAGCGGAGGATGGATTCGAACCACCGATCTCCGGGTTATGAGCCCGACGGGATCTCCTAACTACCCTACCCCGCTTTATTGTCCACCTACAATATAATAAAACAGAGATTCATATAAAGATAAATAGTAGATCACATAGCGGTGTAAAAAAAACAAGAAAATTAATTATTGACACAGATTAACACAACACTTTTTCTTTTTTACAAAAAGAAAACCTGTGCTAAAAGAAAAACACAAATGTTCTTTTGGTAAAGCTTTTCTTTTTAAGAAAAGGTTTGTGTAAA
>WSZT01000066.1 GCA_013139985.1 Candidatus Methanophagales archaeon
CAGGTTTGAGACGATAATCTATTGCTAAAAGTTTTGACGCTTTCCAAGAAGCAGATGATAATTCCCAACTATCTCCTTCGGTCTCAATTTTTAAACTCGGAACGTCAACACCACGGTGAAGTAAAAAAACAATTGTATTTACTACCACTTTTGAAAAGACTTTTTCCCCAAATATCCTTAGCTTTTCAAATCCTGCACTGTTTGATATAAGTTCTCTCAACGGGGCACCATTTTCTAATTTCAACCATAGCTCAGGTGTAATGAAGCTAATCCAGCCGTCAATCTTAGTAAGATTAATGGCCTTTTCAACAAAGTAAATATAGCTGTCATATCTGTACTTGTATGCTTTAAAGTTCTGTTTGATATAGGACTTTTCTATCTCATTGAAAAAAGCCCCATACGGCGGATTCCCCACAATGCAATCAAACCCCCCTTTCTTTAAGATTTCCCCAAACCCCTTCACATCGTCCTCCCAATCAAACACATTAACCCGCCTCATCTCCTCCTCGTCAAAAAGCGACCCCTGCACCGTTTCGTAATATTCCGGTCCGATCAACGAATTCCCGCACTTGATATTATCCTCAAGATTTGGCAGCACACCCTCCAGCCCCAGCTTCATTTGCTGGTCTATGCTCTCCCTGCTCGCGTGCTCCAGCACCTTCAAAAGCAGACTCATCTTCGTCACTTCTACCGCCTGTGAGTCTATATCAACGCCAAAGATATTATCCAGAAGAATCCGCTTCTTTTCGGCCGTTGTTAGGTACCACTCATTCTCCTTAGCCTGAAACATTTTTCCCTTATGTTTCTTCGGCTTGTTACTCACGTACCAATCCAGATGATACCGCAACAGATAGGTATAAGCACCAATAAGGAAACTGCCGGAACCACATGCCGGATCCAGAATCGTTATATGTGCAATCTCCTCCGGCGTCTTTCCCGCAATCAACTTGCCAACCGTGTTCTCCACGATATATTCAACGATATACTGAGGCGTATAATACACCCCACCCGCTTTTTTCACTTCCGGCTTCGTCTCCACCTTCGCCTGATGCCCTGCGGTCAGCCGAATGACCTTACCCAGAAACTGCTCGTACACATTGCCCAGGATCTCAACACCGAGCACAGAAAACTCATATGGCGACTTCGGATAATACAGATCCTGTATAATCGTCTTCAAGACCTTGTCGTCTATCGTCAACCCAGGCGTTATCCCATCGCCCCCAAAATCGAAATCGAATATCCCGCTATCGTATTTCGATTCCGCCAACCGAAAATGGTTCAGCAAATGCATGTACACGTCACCGGATTCTGCTTGTGTCTGCAACTGCCCATAAGGCTCGATGCCCCTGTCTTCACAAATCCGCAGGAAGATTATGCGATCTATTATCTTTTGCACTGCATAGTTCAACTCGTATATAGAGACATCCGGATTCCTTAGCGCGATATTCTTTGCCAGCAGCTCACGCCAGCTCTCTATCTCCTTCAGAAATTCGCTATCTACTGCTGCAGTCCCCTTCTTGCCCTTTGTTGATTGCGCGTAGCGGTCGAAACTGCCCTTGAGCACCGCTTCCTTTGAGAATATGTCGTATATATCGTCAAATTTGTCTAGATACTCGTCAAACGTATAGTATGCAATCCGACCTATGCCGACTTTGTCATTTTGATTGGGCTTCATCTGACAGTTGAATACCGAGAACTCCTCGAAATCCGTAACAATAGATAGCGGCAGTTTCGCGCTCCATGCATACCGTCTCAGTTGGTATGAGGGACTAACGTCCTCTTTTATGTTCACTGCCGGCTTCTTCGCTTCCACGAAGAATTTACGCTGGCTCCCGATTCTGAAACTGTAATCAGGTGCTCTGGTCGAACGCCCGACTTTAATTGTATCTTCAAGAACAACCTCTTTGTATTGTTCGGCAAAGCCCTGCTTATTGCTCACGTCCCAGCCCAGAGCTTCAAAGAAGGGGTCAATGAATTCGCGTCTTACCTGCGCTTCCTTATACGCTGACCTCTTGTAAACGTCTATGTTCGTCCGGAACCGCGCAACGAGTTCTCCCAATTTCTGTTTTGCTTCTTCTTCTGTGTAAGTCATCTGCCCCCTATGATTTTTAATCTATATAATCATTCATTTTACCTTTATCCTCTCCCTTGACGTGCATCATCATAGTCATGGAATCCATAGCATCGTTAAGCATATAAATTTTATTTCTCACCTACCAATATTAGTTCGCTTCCTAGCCCGGTGATTGATGGCTCCTTGCTTAAACGGAGAATTATATCAGTAACTTGAGCGTATAATCTCTCTTCCCAGTTCGTTGCTTTTCGCATCTCTTCAGGAAGAGAATATACGAATTTTCATTACCCGGGTAAGTTCCCCGGCTGCTTTCAATGAATCGGCCGCAAGAGAAATAGGACCTCTTACACAAAGTACAAGATCAAAGGATTCATCAGGAAATGGGAGAGCGGCAATGTCTGCCTCTTTGATTTCTACCTTTTCTAATAATCCTTGCTTTTGCAATTTAGCCTCTGCCACTCTTAATTGCCCTGGTGACAAGTCACAGAGTGTTACTCTGTAACCCATCTTTGCCAATGGCAGGGTCACTATACCTGTTCCCCCGCCGGCATCTAAGATTCTTGCAGCCCTATCCTCAGGAAGGCATTCCGTTATCACTCGCCATCTCAAATACCGGTCTAACTTACCCTCAAATGTGCTGAAATACCCGTCATACCTCTTGGATAGTTCATCCCATTCCTTTCTGGCATTCTCAAGTTCTTCTGAGCTATCTTCTAGCATTTTCTACTAGTATAATGTTTCTTTGGTAATGCTTTTAAAACTTTTTTCTCATCGTACATGTGCTTCTTCCGCCCGCGGTTTGAGTGCATGGTTCATTTATACTTCAAGTCGTGCTCCAGTCTTGACCTCCCCACTTGCGCGGCGGATGAACGGGTTCCACTGTGTAAAGGCGGCGAAATCGGTAAGTATTTGCCATACCCGCTCAGCAGATGCTTCAATATATTCAGTTGATGGAAAGTAAAAAGAACTTATTTATCTGTATCCAATGACTATAATACCAATACTTACTACCAGAGAACGCTATATTCTTGCTTCGTAGGGGGTTTAAATGGGCCTAAAAAAAAAATCGGACGAATCGGCTGCGCGAGAATGTCGCGCGTTATGCGGTATATGCCCTGCTGGATGTGGGGTTGTGGTGCTTTATGACGACCGAGGAAGAATCGCAAATGTGCGACCGGACGAAAATGCAGAATTAGGCGTGATTTGCAAACTGGGAGAGCATTCCGCTGCGATTGTCTATTCAAAAGACCGTGTACTATATCCTTTGCGCCGAAATGGTGAAAAAGGCACCTATGATTTTGAACGAATTTCATGGGATGATGCTTACGACATCATAGTAACTAAACTGTCCGAGATCAAGGCAAAGTATGGACCTGAAGCGACATCTATATATACCGGCTCTGGGAGCTTTGAGCTTTCCATGTGCGATGTATATCAACCAGAAGGCGTGGCGGTTTCTTCGGCATCCAGCGTTCTGTTCCCTTTTGGCTCGCCCAACACCATGGGAGTCGGCGCGCTGTGCTACGTCGCTTTTGCAATGATAGCACCACATGTCACGATGGGCGGGATGCAGATAAATATGTTTTCTGATTTCGAGAATAGTGACCTCATCGTGGTTTGGGGCACCAATCCAGCCACCGATTGTCCGCCCATAAATCTCAAAAAAATCATGGAAGCGCATAAAAAGGGAGCCAAGATAGTTGTCATTGATCCTCGCCGCACGATGACTGTCGCCCTCACAGATGCAGAATGGATTCCTATACGTCCGGGCACAGATGGTGCTCTTGCGCTTGGGATGTGCAACGTATTGATTGAAGAAGGACTATATGGCGAATCTTTCGTCAGGGATTGGACCCGTGGTTTTGAAGAGTTCGCACGATATGTCCTTGATCATTTTAGACCGGAAGTGGTGGAGCAGATTACTGGAGTCCCAGCAGGGGCCATAGTCGCTTTAGCAAGGCGGATCGCCAGTGCCAAGGGTGCTGCTCCAGCTATGTACAGCGGCCTTGAATATAATGGAAATGGCGTGCAGGCGATTCGTGCAATATTTGTACTCTGGGCGCTTGCAGGGCAACTGGATGTTCCCGGAGGACGTTGCTTTACCATGCGGCAGAATCATTTTCCTTTGAACCGATCAGGGCATATAGCAACTCCTGATATGCAAAAGGCATTGGGACGGGACAAATTCCCTATTTACAGTGCATACCGAGGAGAATCTCATGCTATCGTATTGCCCGATTCGGTCTTGAAAGGAAAGCCTTACAAGATTCGTTCTCTGATTATCCTGGGAGGCTCTATTATAACGTACTGGCCACAACCGGCAATCTGGCGGAAGACGCTTAACGCTCTGGATTTTTTTGTCTGCATTGACCGCCATCTAACCGCAGATGCCGCGTATGCGGATATTGTGTTACCTGCAACAACCATGTACGAGATTGAATCGTATATGACCTATGGTTCGATTTTCCGCATCCGGGAGAGGGTAATTGAACCCCTTGGAGAAGCCCGCAATGATTCCTTTATCCTGGCTGAACTTGCAGACCGTCTGGGATACGGTCCTCTTTATCCACAAAATGAGGAGGAATTGTTACGCCACGTGCTAAAAGGCTCGGGATTTACGCTTGAAAATGTACATAAAGCAGGGGGTACTGTTCAGTCGCAAACCGTAAAGATGCAATACAAAAAATGGGAAAAAGGACTGCTGCGACCAGACGGTAAACCTGGCTTTGACACCCCTTCCGGTAAGTTTGAGATTGCCTCGACCATTCTTGAAGAACATGGATATGACCCGCTGCCGGTTTATACAGAGCCGCAGGAGAGCCCACTTTCGCAACCGGAGAAGGCAAAGAAGTTCCCGCTGGTATTTAATTCCGGCGCGCGGGTGACCACCGATTTTCATGCACAGCATCATGGCATTGAAAGCCTGCTGAAAGAGCGCCCGGAGCCGACTGTTACAATAAACACAAGCGATGCCCGAGCACGAGGAATCAAAAATGGTGATCTCGTCCACATCAAGACGTCCCGGGGGCAGATTACTCTGCGCGCTATCGTTACGGATAGCATCGTAAAGGGCGCAGTGGAGGCAAACATGGGTGGTGGGTGTCACGTGGGACCGAAAGCGTGGCAGGAAGGCAATATCAACGAGCTGACAGATCTGCAGCAGTACGACCCGATTTCTGGGTTCCCGGTTTATAAAGCGTTATTGTGTGATGTGCACAAAAAAAATGAAAAAAAATAGGAAAGTAACAATGGAACATCAGCAATCATACAAAAGCCCAAGACTTGAGATTCGCAATTATTTAACTGATTCGTTTAGCAATGAAATGAGCAAAGATATTTTTACCGGTTTAACTGCCGATCAGAAATTTATACCCAGTAAATATTTTTATGATGAGCGCGGCTCAATTCTGTACAAACAGATATGCAAACTTCCCGAATACTACCAGACTTGCACTGAGCTTTCCATCTTAGAAGATGCGAGTGCCGTATTTATGGAGCCGTTTGAAAGTGGCGATCTGGTCGAACTGGGTTCCGGAGCGAACTGGAAGATATGCAAACTCATAGATGCTGCGAAAGAGCCGCAGGGGGAAAATATGCGATATGTTCCAGTAGATGTCAGTGAGTCCGCACTTGTAGCCGCGTCAGTGGATTTGATTAATAAATACCAGAAGTTGGAGATACTGGGCATCGTTGCTGATTACACTCGACACATGAATGTAATACCCAGCGACTTCTCCAGATTGATCATTTTTCTCGGTAGTTCGATTGGGAACTTTAGTGAAGAGGCAAGTCAAATTTTTCTCCGAACTATTGCGAATTCGATGACGCCTGGAGATCGTTTTCTGATTGGTCTTGATATGATAAAGCAAAAAACTGTTCTGGAGGCAGCTTATAATGACTCGCAAGGCGTTACCAGTGAATTTAATAAGAATGTTTTGCATGTGATTAACCGAGAATTGAATGCTGATTTTGACGTATCCGCCTTTGACCATGTTGCATTCTATAAAGAAGAGAAAGAGCAAGTGGAGATACACTTGCAGGCAAACCAGAGGACATCGGTGGAGATAAAGGATTTGAATCTATCGGTACCGATCGAAGAAGGTGAGACCATCCACACTGAGATTTGCCGTAAGTTCAGCAAAGGAAGCGCAATAAAAATGTTTTCTGAAGCTGGTTTGTCAGTCGAGCAGTGGTTTACCGATCCTAAGGGCTGGTTTTCGCTTGTGGAACTTGTGAAAAGTAGAGTTTGAAAGATTTTTAAATTGTATATAAAGTATAACTTCTACCTATTTAGGACGCAGATTTACGCAGAAAACTATTTCCTCAAATTATAAACTCGATAGAAGATTCTAATAATCTCCTCCGTCAACTAAACCTTATATTTAAAATCCTGATTATCTGCGTTCATCTGCGTCCGATTATCAAAAATTATTCTTTCTTGTCTGCGTTAATCAGTGTTAATCTTACTCATGCTAAAGTACTTTGGGTTTAAAGGTGAATCCGGAATGAGAAAGTATATATGATCGTATATCATACATTCTCACATGAACCTAAAAGCAGTAATACTAAATTGTACATTGAAGAGATCGCCAGAGGTATCAAATACACGAGCACTTATAGACAAAGCAGTTACGCTATTCCATGAACAGGGAGTGGAAACAGAGGTTATCCGGGTGATTGACCACAATGTCCGTTTTGGTGTTTCCTCGGATGAGGGAGAAGGCGATGAGTGGCCTGAAATCTTGAAGAAGATAAAGGCATGTGATATACTGATAATAGGCTCCCCAATATGGTTTGGAGTAAGATCCGCAGTGGCACAAATGGTCCTCGAACGATTAGACGGTACTTATGATGAATCAGACCCGGAGACAGGACAATTTCCGTTGTACGGTAAAGTTGGTGGTGTTGTTATTACTGGTAACGAAGATGGTGCCCACGACGTTGCTGCAAATACGCTTTTTAACCTGTCGCATCTGGGTTGTACCATTCCGCCCAATGTTGATACCTACTGGGTCGGTGATGCAGGCCCCGGTCTGAGCTATATCGAAGCAGGGGGTGACAAGCACCTATATACGAACAAGACCGTTTGATACATGGTAAATAATTTGGTCTATTTTGCAAACCTTGTAAAAGAACACCCGATTCCCACGAACTTGAGGATGCTTTACGAAGAGGCGCAAAAGGAAAGCAGATAATACTCTTCACCTCCTTTTTAGCCCTTCCACATACATCCTCAGCGCATCAACACCGGCGACCATCCTGGGCGCATTCTCCATGACGAATGTTTCCTCCTCTGATGTGGTTTTGGGCGGCTTCTCTTTGAACTTCTCAAATGCCGCTCTTCCATTGTAATCAACGAAAGCGATCCTGGCAGCAAAGTCGTCTTGGTGGACCATGATGGCATCACCGGAAATGGTGGTGATGTGATGGGGGTGGGAGATGAGAGATTTTGCGAGATCGTTGGAGGTGCTCACCCCTTTTCGTTTCAGGTCCTCTGAAATGTGGTTGAAATCTGCGAGGAAATAGAAAGCGCCCTCTGGTTTTGTGGTCTTTATCCCATTGATGGCATTGAATGCACGGGATACGAAGGTGCCCATGATTTGGTGAATCTCCCGGGTGGTTTTGAAGTAGTCCTCGATCTCCTCGTTGGGTTCATACGCGGTGATGGCAGCATTCTGGGTCGGGGTTGAGATATTGGTGTAGACCGTAGCTGCAACCTTCGTAAAATCGTCTTTGAGCTTTTCGGAACAGTTTTCTGGCATGATACAGGAGCCGAGACGGTACCCTCCGGCAGACCGGTCCTTGGAGAGCCCATTGGTGATGAAGGTCCCTTCGGGATATAGCATCCCCATGCTGGTGAAGTTCTCAAATTGATAGGTAGTTAACGCATAGATCTCATCTGCAAGAACAAGTGTGTCGTGCCTCCTACATACCTCTGCGATCCCTTCCAGCTCATCTTTTGAATATACTGCACCTGTGGGGTTGTGAGGGTTGTTCAGGATCAGCAGATGCTGCTCTTCCGGCAGTTCGTAGAGGAAGTCATCCAGATCAGGGGGATATATTTTGTAGTTATTCTCGGGCTTCATGAAGAAGAGGTGATACTTCTTTCCCTGAAGTGTAAGTTGTGGAGCATAGCCGATCCAAGCAGGAGATGGAATGACCACCGAACCGCCGATGATGGAGAATAGTGTGTACATCAGCCCCTTTGTGCCGTGCCCAACCACGATCCGTGAAGGGTCAACATCCAGTGCGAAATGTCTTTTATTGAACCCTGCAATAGCCTCCCGCAGTTCTTCGATCCCTTCTGCTGCGGAATAGTGACCCTTCCCTGCATGTTCACCCAGCGAGCGCTGAAGTGGTGGTGGCACATGGAATGGAGACTGACCGAAGCCAAAACCGTAGAATTCTGCATTACAGCCTATTTTACTGCATCTCTTCCTCTGCTCGGCTACGAGCAATCCGACCCGGAGGTTCTCAGGCATCGAAATTTCTGCGATATGTGGTTCCACGGCGATATCTTTCATCTATAATAAAGTTACAGTATCTAACCTTAATTAAATAGCAAACTTTATATTAACTCGTACCAGTATTTAGTTGTGCGAGATTTTCATCGGTCTTTGCTGAAACAGTGCAGGGGAAAGCAGGAAAAGCGACCTGTCCTTCCTGTAGCATGTCATTCCCGCGACTCGGAGAGTTCGTTGATAACATCACCTACATCTCAGTTCATGCGTTTATGGATGAGTACACTTTTGATATTAAAAGGGCACAGAAATGCTGCATAACTGAGATTTTACCCAATGGGCAAATGATACCGTTCTGTGTATATAACGCCAGAAAAGGCAAAAAGGCTCGTAAATATGGTTTTTGAGGAACTGGAAAAAGGAACGATCTGATACGGATTATTTACTGGCATAAAGGAGTGAAGTAAGGATAGGTTATCTATCTTTACCCTTTTCCTGCTTCCTTAATCTTTTTAATTGCCTCGCTCATCGGTCCTTCTGCTTCTTTTATCTTTTTAACTGCCACGCGCATCAATTCTTCCGCTTCTTCAAACGGTTTGATCTGTTCCCTAAGCCCGTCCATCGCGTCTTCCATTGGTTTAAGCAGTTCTTTAAACGCCATCTCCGCTTCTTCAACCTTTTCTATCAGCTCTTTAAACTCCTATTCTTAACACAGACTAAAATGTCAGTGCTGATAACGTGTCGTTTTTTTCCTTCTCTGGCGGGCTATCATTACGCTTATATACAGATCCAGAACCATTCTTCATACTCCGGTGAATTAATCGCTCGGAAGTCAGAGGGGATGTGTATATGGTTGCCTCGGAATCCTTGATAGCTCAATGAGCCCGCTTCATACACAAAACCACAACGATCATGCATCACATCACCATTGATTCTACTGACCCAATAGCTTCGCACAACGC
>WSZT01000143.1 GCA_013139985.1 Candidatus Methanophagales archaeon
TAATATCCGCTGAAGCAGATTACATGAGGGGCATGTTGAATGTTGAGCGTCCGTAGTTATCAAAATCTACAAGATTTCATAACCAAGAAATATCTTCGATAGGATAATCCTAAGTTTAGATTTTAACCGTGTAACAGCATAAACAAATTAGTCATAGTATATCGGTCGCTTGCGGTAAAGTGGAGCGACCGATATACCTTTATGAACCGTTAACTACCTGCACTCATGCCGTTGAATTAACCCCCTGCCCGGCATGATAAGTCCTATTTCTCTTGAAATTATCCGCTTGAAGTTTTCTTCCTCGTCGTTCCAGAAAACATCAATGCGGCTACCGGACTTATCCTGCCTCTCTTTGCTACATCTGGGAGCTCCCTCAACCCTTTATAAACATCATAGCAGTTGGAATAGAGTTTATAGACATGTTTGCAAAGATGAAATCAATAATGTACTTCGTTTATGTCAAGTTTAACCGCCTAAGAAGCTGTCTCACAATTACCTTGCCAACATTTTCAATCCTTCCTTTTAGATTTAAAGCTATATCAAACCTCCATTTTCTTCTGATTTTGGATTATTTGGCAGCCACTTAACCACATCTACCCAGATGAAATAGCGAAGAGCCATTTTATCTCTCTGTGCCGCCCTTTAATCAGGGAACCGGGGCTGATCAATGATTGGAAAAGAGGAGATACGCACAGGGCGACCTGCGTATCCTGCAATAAATGCGGGCTGGCTCTTGCAGAGGGAAAGCATCTGGATTGCTATTTGGAGGGCTGAATATTTCTAAAAATTACCGGATAGATAGATTGAAATTTTAACTTCGCTTCTTTCTATTAACACTTATGCACACACCGGTAAAGAAATACGAATCGCGGTATAAGCCCTGGCTAGAGCATAAAGGAAAGGCGATCCTGGGCGAAGGCAGAGCAAAGTTACTCAGAGCGATTCACGATTTGAGCTCTATTAGAAATGCTGCCAAAACGCTTTCTATCCCTTATAGATCTGCCTGGGAGCATATAAGGAAGATAGAAGAAGCATTAGGCACCCCGGTGGTAAAGACACATCGTGGCGGTGCGAAAGGCGGTGGTGGTGCAGAGCTAACGGAAGAAGGAGCGCGGGTTTTACGTGAATATGAACGATATGAGCAGTATTTAAGTAGTTTAGCGGCAGATGAGGACTATTGGGAGGCACTGGATATGAAGATAAGCGCAAGGAATAAAATCAGCGGTGTTGTAAAGGCGATAGAGAAAGGAGAAGTTGCTGCTTCTGTAAAAATCGAGGTCGCAACGCCTACTATCATAACTGCGTTGATAACCCGGGATGCGGTAGACGCCCTTGACCTGAAAAAAGGCGATTACGTAGAAGCAGTGATAAAAGCAACAGAAGTAATGGTGTCCAAGGAATAATCACTCCCCCACTTTTAGTTCCTCCACGCTTAGCTCACCACCCTCCTTCTCCATCAACTTCTCCACCTTATATTCCGCTTCGTCTAACTTCTTATTGCAAACTTTGCATAACTCTGTGCCCTCCTCGAACATCTTCAATGAATCTTCCAGAGAAAGATTCCCGCCACCCAGCGTTTCTACTATGCGCTCTAACCGCTTCATCGCATCCTCAAATGTTACTTCTTCTTTTTCGTCCATTTTTCTTTCACTTCCGAAGTCGCTTCCCCATCCGTGAACAATATCGTTAACACATCACCAACGGAAACATCCTCGATACTCCTTACTATTTTACCGTCTGGTAATCGCGAACATATGCTGTACCCCCGATCAAGGATAGAAAGAGGGCTTAATGCGTCCAGTTTGCCAGTAAGAGCTTGCAAACTTTTCCTATGCAATGTCACAAGATGCGTAGTCGCTGCAAATATAGTCCTCTTTATTTCATCTACCGTCTGCCGGTATTGGTTTATCCTCTCAGTAGGCTTTCTAAATAAAATATTCTTCTCTATGCTCTCTAACCTCTTTCTGTGATATTCGATCGTGTTATATATGTTCTGCTGCATTCGCAACTCAAAAGAGCTCAAATTCCGCTCTATCTCGCGCTTATCCGGCACAGCCAATTCAGCCGCTTCTGACGGTGTCGCCGCGCGCCTATCAGCAACGAAATCGGCGATTGTAAAGTCCGTTTCATGTCCTACAGCGGAAATAACCGGTATTTTCGATGTGAATATCTCGCGGGCGACCGCTTCTTCGTTAAAAGCCCAGAGCTCTTCTATCGAGCCGCCTCCACGACCCAGCACCAGCACGTCTATCTTCATCCGCTCCTCATTCACCCGGTTCATCAATCGAATAGCATTTACTATCTGCCCGGGTGCTTCCTCACCCTGGACTGCAACTGGCGCCACCAAGATATGCACATGAGGAAATCGCCTCTTTGTAATGTTTAACATGTCACGGATAGCAGCACCGGTTGGCGAAGTGATAATGCCTATTTTGCGTGGGAAACTCGGTATCGGTTTCTTATACTTGGAGTCAAACAAACCTTCTCCCTTTAACTTCTTCTTTAACTGCTCAAATGCAAGGTATAACGCGCCTATCCCCTCTGCTTGCAGCTCATCCACGTATAACTGATAACTTCCTCGCCGCTCATACACACTTATATGGCCCCGAAGTATCACGCTCATCCCATCTTCAGGCGTGAATTTCAGCCCACGATTCTTATCCCGGAACATAACACATCGCAATTCCGAGAATTTATCCTTGAGTGTGAAGTATAAATGACCGGAAGTAGGCTGGCTGAGATTAGATAGCTCACCCTTAACATAAACGTCGCTCAACACACTATCCTCGTCCAACCTATGCCTTATGTAGCTCGTGACCTCCTGTACGGAGTATATGTGCTGTCTTTCTTTCTCTTCTATCTTCTCCTCGACCTTTTCACTTTCAACACTTAATTTTTCTTCAAAATCTTCATCCTTTTTCATATGCAGAAAATCCATCAAAGTTACTCTTGGTTTATTCATTTCTATCACCTATTAGGGAATAAGAAAAAACAGATCTAATCATACTAACTTTTTCACATATATATCTTCATATATAGGACCTTTAGGCGTAAGCGTGCTCTTCTTTAATTTTAGCTCTTCTACATGCATCTTTCCCACTTCTACATCCCTCAATTCCGCTATCTTATTTAAAATCGGCCCTAATTCCTCTCTTGATAATGGCTTTTTCACCCTGCATAGTGTGGTATGAGCACTGAACCGTTTCTCAAACGGGAAGCCTAACACATGCATCTTCGATTCCACATCCGCCTGCAATGCCTTCAACTCATCAATACCCTGCCATATGCCTATCCAGATAACTCGTATGTTTCTTGCTTTTTCCAATTTCGCTTCTGGGAAGAAGCCCACACCACGCAGCTCGATGTCAAACGGTTTTTGACTTATTTCTGACAATGCGTTCTTTATTAGGTCCACGTTATTCTCAGGAACATCCCCCAGGAATTTCACCGTCTGATGCATCTGCCACGGATTCACGAATTTCAATTTCGCCCCGCTTTGCTCCATCCCTACAAATTGCTTTTCTATCTCCTTTATCCTCTCTCTTATTTCCTTGGATAGATCCAATGCGATAAATGATCTCATAAACTTTTTTGCTCCGCAAAAAAAACGTTACTAACAATTTAGCTCTTCTTCTTTGATAAAACTTTCTTTTTGAGCGAGTTTTTTCGCTAACGATTTTCGTTCTAAGAAATGGTTCAACTTTAAAATCCTTGCGGTAGTGCGTTGCGGCTGTTCCGCCTCGCGCTCCTGATACGTCCTTATAGCCCTTAAGAGGTCTATCTTTCTGAACTCGGGCCAGAAAGGTGCGCAGAAATACGCTGCACATTCGTTACCTAATGCCTGCCAGGGCACGAAATTGCTCAATCGCATCTCGCCCCCGGTCCTTATTATTAGATCAACACTCGTTTTTGCTCCCGAATCGGAGTCTTCTGCTTCTATTTCGCTAATGTATAAATGCTTCGAGATTCTCTCTTCGTCTATCTCCTCCACAGATAGCGAGCCTCGTTTTACCATTTCCGCAATTATACGTACGGAATCCACTATCTCCATCCGTCCACTATACGCTACCGCAACAAACAACTTAAAGCTGTTATAATGTGCCGTTTCACGTTCTGCCTTTTGTATTGCTTCTTTTACCGAATCCGGTAGCAAATTGAGATTCCCTATGGCTTTTACTCTTACTCCTCGCTTATGAACCCGCTCATCTTTACTTATCTTCTCGAATTCCACACGCATTAGCTTAAAAAGCCTCTCCTTCTCTTCCGCGGACCTACAAAAGTTCTCAATAGAAAAGGCATATATTGTGAGTTGCTTTACTCCTGCCTCAAAACACCACTCAATCACCTGTTCAGTTATTTCTGCGCCATAGAGATAACCCTCTTCTGTTGAAACGCCTATTTTCTTCGCGTATCTTCTATTCCCATCCATGATTATCGCTACATGCTCGGGCAGACTCCGCTCCCGTACTTCATCAGCCAGCAATTTCTCGTATTCTCCGTAAGCTCTATCCTGGATCCAGTTGCATACGCTCGCAGCTTTACGCAGTCTCGAGATCTTCACGCTATTCTTTCCTCTCTTCATATCTCCCCTTTTACGCCCCCACACTGTTTCCGAAGTCCAGTATCTTTGTCTTCAGTTCAGAAAGCTCGACAAGAGTTGCACATCCTGCGGTAGGATTTATATCACGCTTTTTTTGATATGGCGTTTGCGATTGCCATGTCCCCGAGTTTATAAGTAGCACGTTCCGGTATTTAGAAACGCCAACGGTATGGGTATGACCACAATGGAATATATCAGGAACCTGGTCAATTACACCATAATCATGCCCGTTGGGAACAATAGAAATGTTTGTTCCATAGATTGGAGCAACATGCCGCCTTCTAAGCATTTCTACCATTACCTCTTCCGGCTTTGAATAGCTCAGCCGGGATATGGAATTAACGAAATCATCATAGGATTGACCATGATATATCAGTACCAGCCTACCTCCAATCTGTATATAAGAGGGACTGCTAACAAAGCAAGTATCGTCAGGGAAGAGCTTCTTGAGGTCTTCGGGTAATGGTGGCTGTGGCTCGGCACTCCTAACAGCATCATGGTTCCCAGGAGCTATAATCACGTGTATATGCCGGGGTAGATCATGAAAATATCCCGCTGCCACTTTATATTGCTCTTTAACATCGGTAATAGACAAATCCTCGTCCTGACCGGGATACACACCTATGCCATCTACAATATCGCCAGCAACAACCAGATAGGCGATATTGATACTTTCTGACTGCTCTTTTAGCCACTGCGCGAAACTGTCCCAGACATCATCCAGAAATGTGGTACTTCCTACATGCAGATCAGAGATAAATACCGCATGCACAGGCTCTGGCTTTGCCATTTCGGACAGTGGCAGAGATAATTGCGATTTTGTTGAATGGATAGGCACATCAGGATAAACTATCCGATTGGCAATTAAATACTGCCCTTCATATAAAGAACCCGTAACGCCGATAACCTCATCAGGTATAACCTCCTCTTGATGTGTCAGGATTACCGACATATTACCTGAAGGGTCTTCTAAGTCCACACGGGTATTTCCCTTCGCCGTTTTGTTTATAGAAGAGACCATCCCCACTATAGATACCTCTTCCTTTTCTCGCCGATTTTTTATATACCGTATCTGCCCGCAGCTTATCCGCCTTTTTATTAGCTTACTTAATCGCTCGTATCTGTTGATGAAATGAGGTAAGAAATCTTTGTGGTCTATGCCGTTGCCTGGATCAAGGAACGTTTTTATTATTGTTGGTGCTTTTGGATGCATCCGTAGTTGGGACTCTTCCTCGCCCACATTTATTTTTTCGATAGACGCGACTATCTGCTGTGGCGAAATAACAAAAATCGCGGGGTCTAACGAATTGGTCACGCTTTCGGCGATCTCATTTATCCCGAAGCTTTTGCATTTATAATTAGTGAGTATTTCAATTGCCTCTGGCTGGACCTGCAGCCCCAAATCGGCAAACGTCTTTACTATTTCTATTTCCCTCTGCCGCCCATCTCTATCTGAGAACATTTCGCTCATTCATTCATTGTTTATGCGCTTGTTAAGGCGTTCTTCATACAGCATAGTTTATTTTTTTACTTTACTTACAACCATTCCTTAAGCTTTGCTTCTAAATATGGTTTTGGCAAAGCACCTTGTATAACATCCACCGGCTCGCCATTTTTAAAGATGAACATTGTAGGTATAGCCATAATAGCAAAATCCGTGGCTACTTTTGGATTCTCGTCCACGTTCAGTTTCCCAAACACGACTTTACCCGCGTATTGCTTCGCTAACTCTTCTATTACCGGTGCGATCGTTTTGCATGGGCCACACCAGGGCGCCCAGCAATCCACAACGATCAGTGAACTTTTTCTTACTGCATCCATAAATGTCTCGTCAGTTAACACAAGAGGATAATCAATAATCCCTTCTTTTTGCTCTTCCCCTTTGGCCTTTATCCTTTCTTCCATCTCACGCATCTTTCTCTCCTTTATCTGCTCTATTTCCGCTTCTTCCGCGTTCACAATCCCCGAAAAATCCCTTTTCTCTTCCATAATCATACCGCCTTCTCTGTATCTGTATGTATAAGTGATCTGATTAAAAAGATTTAGATGGGAGTTTTGATACGATTTTGCATATAACGTAAGGAAGTTTTGTACCGTATTGTGGTTGCCACATAACGGTCATCGCCATCGTCGTATGATAGGCATACCGCAGGGACCGTGCAATACGGCTTTTTTGTAGCCCCCTGTTTGCTATAGTAATCATTCTCCGCATGATCTGCGAGGTCACACTACTCTTCGAAGAGGGCATAGTTATGTTTATTCTTTTCCTATTTAAATAAATTTAAGGGTATTGTCGAAGCGCAGAATTTATCACTTTGATTCGCGGTTTGGTTTAGTAGGGATAGGCGTTGAAAAAGCTTTCTCTACCGAAGGCCGGTGGATGGCGTTGTAAGCGCAGAAAGGGATTATACGGTGGTCGGGCGTGGCATAATGGATGCCGCACCTCTTTACTCGTTCCAGGTCAAAATTATAGGTATCCATGAAGTGCATAGCGCCGATAAAAAGCGTTTTACGATGAAATACCGCAAGAGAATCGCGATTGCCTACCCCCAATATGCTAGCGAGCAAACTGGTAGCATCAGCACCTTCTGGCCCCTTGTCCTTATCTACAAACTTCCTTAATGAGACTATTAGCCTTGCTGCGGTTTTTAGTTTGCTTATTTTCGTGCCATCCAGCCCGCCGGTAGATTCTTTTAAGAACTCCATGAAGCCCTCAACGTCCATAAATTCTGTTATTGGTATTAACTTCCCCTTTTCCACAAAGACATATGTCGCGGCACCGCAATGCGGATGCGCCGTGAGTTCTAGCTGAGGTTCGCCCTTCCAACCCTCCACGAAATATGAGATAGGGGCAACAAAAGGTACGGGATAAAAGCTCTCACGCGGTATTTCGCCGTCTGTTTGCTCTTCCAGAAGATTTATGAAATCAGGAATAGTTATTCTGCCCTTCTTCCTCTCTGATTCATCTACTCGCCCCTCGAACGAGATGGGTTGTGCGTTCACACCTTTTACAACATCCAGGTTCTTAGCCGCAAATCGCACCATGTCGCCTATTTGATCGTCATTCACACCTTTCATGAGTGTGGGTACAAGCACCACACTGTTTAATCCACCCCTCCCACAGTTCTCTATTGCTTTTAACTTCGTCTTTAACGCAGGTATGCCGCGCAATATTTTATACGGCTCTTCTGTCACACCATCAAACTGTAAATAGACAGTATGCAATCCCGCTTCCGCTAAATCGCGACAGAACTGTTCACTCTTTGCCATTGCTATCCCATTTGTCGCTACCTGAACCTGCGAGAAACCAAGATCTCGTGCCATTTTCACTATATCCACAAAACCGTCCCTTATCGTTGGCTCGCCACCTGCAAACTGCACCGCGGGGCAGGGTGGCACTTCACTCCGGAGCATTTTCATCATCTCCTCTAACTGTTCCATTGTCGGCTCGTAGAGGTAACCAGTGACAGCGGCATTTGCAAAGCAGGTCGGGCAGCGTTGGTTACACCTGTTCGTGAGGTCTATAAGAGCAAGCATTGTGGAGCTCTTATGCTCTGGACAGAGTCCGCAATCAAAAGGGCAGCCCTTGTCTGTCTTTGTGAGTGTAATTCCTGGTTTGCCATCATATCGCCACCTTGCGAATTTGCGATATAGTTCGGCGTCTGACCAATATACATCATCGAATTCGCCATGCTTCTCACACCGCTTCTTTATCAGTATCTTTCCTTCCTCTTCATACACTTCTGCTTCTATCACTCTGAAACATACAGGGCATAGCGATTTTGTTTTCATCTTTATCCTTTTAGCAGCCGTTTCATCCATTTCCAATATCTTATGGCGTGATGACAATATATAATTAACTGAAATATAAAACATCGGGAGAAGCAGAAGAAGCTGAAATCAAAGAAATTTTTGGCGCTTTGCTTTGAAAGGTAAAGAAGAAATTAAATCAGTGTAAATCCGCGTCCTAAACTAAATTAAGTATGTAGAGGTTATACTTTAGTATACAACAAGAAGATGAAGAAAGACCTGCCAACCGCAATAGAAGTCGTAGAAGGTATAAAAAATGGATCGCTATCGTGTGAGGACTTACTATCGAATATCTATGAGCGCATAGAAAGGAGCAAGCTAAATTGTTATATTACTCTAAACAAAGATGCTGCTCTTGAAAAAGCTGTAGAAGTGGATAAGCGGCGGAATGAAGGAGAGTATGGACAGAAGAAACTGCTTGGCGTGCCCATAGCCATCAAAGATAGCATCACTACAAAGGGTATTCAAACCACATGTGCATCTAATATTCTTACCGGTTATGTTCCACCCTACGATGCAAAGGTAATAGAAGCGTTAAAAGAGGAGGGGGCGATAATCATAGGTAAAACGAACATGGACGAGTTCTGTATGGGGACGTCCACAGAAACAAGTTATTACGGACCAACGAGAAACCCGCATGACCTCAGCAGGGTCCCGGGTGGCTCTTCGGGTGGTAGTGCAGCGGCAGTAGCGGCCGGTGAAGCCGTTATAGCGCTCGGTTCTGATACCGGTGGCTCCATCAGATGTCCTGCATCATTCTGCGGCATCGTGGGCCTGAAGCCCACTTATGGATTCGTATCCAGGTACGGGCTTATTGCATATGCCAATTCGCTGGAGCAGATAGGTCCAATGGCATCAACTGTGACCGATGCGGCATTGCTGTTAGAAGTTATTTCGGCGAAGGATGAGCGGGACAGCACACAGGTAAAGCTAGATAATAACGCATCTACGAATTACCGCTGCTCTTGGCTGAACGACGGAAGAAGCGACACGATAAGAGGCATGAAGATTGGGGTACCAAAAGAGTTCATCGAGGGCGTTTCGCCGGAAGTTGGAAAAGCAGTGTGGGACTCAGTGCATAAATTCGAGGAGCTTGGTGCTACATACGAAGAGATAAGCATGCGGAACCTGAAATATGCACTTGCTTCTTATTACCTCCTTGCGATGTCCGAAGCGTCATCGAATCTCGCTCGGTTTGATGGGCTCAGATACGGACTCCGATCCGGCAAGGACGAGGACTGGCACTCTACTTTCTCGCGTATACGAGCCGAAGGATTTGGCGAGGAAGTAAAGAGGCGGATAATTCTTGGCACTTATGCTCTCTCAGCAGGCTATTACGGTAAATACTATTTGAAGGCGTTGAAAGTGCGCACATTGATAAAAAACGAATTTGAAGATGCATTGAAAACGCATGATATACTAGCGATGCCAACGATGCCCTTTGTCGCTTTTGAGCTTGGCGAGAGGATAAAAGACCCGCTTTCGCTTTATCTCGCGGATGTTAATACGGTTTCAGTCAATCTGGCGGGAGTTCCATCTATATCCATTCCCTGCGGGTCTTCCAATGAGCTGCCGATAGGCCTGCAGCTCGTGGGTAAGTATTTTGATGAGGATGTGATATTGAAAGCGGCTTTATCGGTTTAGTTACTTATTTTTATAACCACAGGATTACACGGATTTTTACTAACCGCAAACAAAATAAATTAAACACGATGAAAAAGATAACGGAGCTGAATGCAGTTATTATAACAAATGAAGCACTAAAAGAAACACTGGAGAACATAGGATGGATGACCTTCATTTCTGAGATAAAACGCGGATTTGAACAAAGCGCTTTAGGACAGGCAGTAGTGCCTGAAAAGGTATATGTTGATACAGGTGTGTCAGACATGAGATGCATGCCTGCGTATCTGCCGCGATACAACCCCAAGTATTGCGGTGTTAAGATTGTTTCAGTTGCACCTGCGAACAAAAAGCTTGGTTTGCCTACGGTATTAGGCGAATATCTACTCCGAGATGCCAAAACGCAGCAATTGGTGGCGATAATGCAGGCTGAGGAGATGACCGCGTATAGAACCGGAGCTGCTACCGGTGTTGCTACCGAAGCATTATCGAGGACTGATTCCAAAACGCTAGGTATAATAGGCACGGGAAAACAAGCTTATTATCAGGCTAAGGCAATACTGACTGTGAGAGATTCTATTGACAGAATAAAAGTGTTTAATAGATCAGAACAACGAGCGAGAACGTTTAGCGCGAAATATGAACCCGAATTTGGTGTTGATATAGCGGTTGTCAATCTGGAAGACGCGGTGGATTCTGATATAGTTACAACGGTAACTCCTGCAACGGAGCCTTTTATTTACTCTGAACAGATAAAGCCGGGGATGCATCTTAACGGTGTAGGTGCAGACTCGAAGACGAAGATCGAATTTGATCCGAAAGTGCTGAAAAAGGCCAGGATATTCATTGATGACTTTTCGCAGTGCGTGCATTCCGGCGAGCTATACCGTGGATTGGAGAAGGGAATAGTTGCAAAAGGGGATTTGATTTCTCTGGGTGATGTATTGCTTGGTAAAGCAAAGGGTCGGACAAGCAAAGACGATATAACTTTCTTCAAGTCTACGGGCGTTGCATTCCAGGATTTGATTACTGCGATAATGGTTTTTGAAGGAATGCCAGACAAGAACAAAACAAAATAAATTATTGACACAGATTAACACAAAAACTTTTTAGAAAAAAAAGTTTTATCAAAAGCCAATTTCGTTGGTAAAGTTTTTAAAACTTTTTTAAAGAACGGTTTGTGTAAATCCGCGTCCTAAATTAAATTTATTTATGGGTAGAAGTTATACTTTCTATATATACAATGCAAATTGAAATACTTGGTACGGAATCACTGGGCGTTCGAGGTCTGAGCTGTGTAGTAGAAGTAGGAGACCGGAAGATAGTCATTGACCCCGGGTTAGCATTGGGCTACAATCGTCATGGACTGCTCCCGCACCCATTGCAGGTATCTGTTGGCGAGTCAGTCCGTCATAAGATCCTGACGGTGCTGGAAGACGCAACGGATGTCGTGTTCAGCCATTTTCACGGTGACCATGTCCCTTTAGTGGATGCAAATCCATATCAGATGCCTGCGCAGAAGGTGGCAGCAGTATTCCAGGCGCGCACACAAAAGCCCCGGTTCTGGGCTAAAGGCCCCCGTGGCATTTCACAAAACATGTCACGCCGGTTGCAGTCGCTGCGTATTGCACTGGATAACGAGCTGCCGAATGCCGAAGAACAAAGCGATGGGCAACTATCCTTTTCCATCCCGGTCCCACATGGTCAGCGCGGTGAACACCTCGGCATGGTAATGATGACGAGGATAGAAGAAGGTGGTGAGGTATTTGTGCATGCGTCTGACATCCAACTGCTAGATGAAGCGACAGTGTCACGTATCACGTCCTGGCAGCCGACGATTGTGCTGGCTTCGGGCCCGCCGCTGTACTTGCCACATATATCGCGTAAACAGCGTGCAATGGCATGGCAGAATGCGGTACGACTTGCGCATAACGTGGACACTCTAATACTCGACCATCATCTCATACGTTCTAAGGCCGGATGTCAGTGGCTGGATAAAGTTTCGACCACGACGGAGCACCGGGTATGCTGCGCTGCTGATTTCATGGGACGGCATCGAACTCCGCTCGAAGCGTGGCGGCAGCGTCTGTATGCCGAGATGCCGGTGCCTGAGGGATGGCATGAGGCTTATGCTCGTGGAGCAGTGGACACTGGTCCATACAGGAATTGGCTGCACCGGGTAGAAGAGTGGTGAAGTTGAACTGTATGGCGGATCTAAACGATATTTTACAGCTCTTTGATTCTTCTTATCATACTTCTGCTCTTTCTTCGACTTCTACTAAATCACCATTCAAATCGTGTTCGCTACATTCTTCTCATTTTCAAACGATTGTTCATCTTTCGAAATTCTTTGGAGCTCCGCTAGCAATTGAGATGTGGGCTACAATATTCAATCATAAAATAATCCAGGCTCAACCGAGAATTAAAGAATTAATGATGGATGATTTTGACTATGAATCAATTTACATTATTTCACCAGATCCACCTAGTGACTTTAAAACGAAATTAGTTAAGGAAACGAAACATGGCAAAGATATTTGGCAAGCAATTTCTGGTTACTTCCAATATAGTTTAAGAGAGATTTTTCAAAAAAACCACGAGATTTCACAAGATTAACACAAGAAATTAGGATTATTGGGGTATAACGTAGCCAATAGTGTACTGAAACTATGTTAATATTATTCTTTTTCTCGTGAAAATCTGTGTAATCTTGTGGTTATAAAAAGGAGCTAAACAAATACAAGCGGAGAATATTCCTCACTCATTTCCCGCCATCTTGCTAAATTCCTGTATCAACCGTTTATGCTCTTCCACTTCGCCATCCTGGAGCTTTTTAGTTATCTCAGCACCGATTTTGTCATGCTGTGGCACATAGACCTCGCATATAAAATCAATAATCGGCTTGTAATTCTCGTTATTGCCTTCCGCAACAACGTCAAGGTATTTTTCCCGGTGTTCCAGGTCCAGATAGAGTGTCGGATACCCATTTCTTCTGAGCACGAAATTGAGTAAAGCCCGTCCAAGCCTGCCATTTCCATCAACAAACGGATGAATAGTAACGATTTTAGTATGCAGTATGATAGCGAGTTCGAGCGGCGGTAACTTGCGTTTATTCGCTCTATACCACGTAATTAATTCCTTCATGAGTGCCGGTATTTCAAAGGGTGGTGGTGGCACATACTCCTCTTTCTCTATCCAAACCTGGATGCGTCTGTATTCGCCAGAAGAGTCGGAGAGATTACGCATGATTATAGTATGCGTTTTTTTGATTAGTTTCTCAGAAACGTCGCCTTCGTATGATTCAAAAAACAGTTCAAGCTCTTTGAAGTTTATAAGCTCGTGAATTTCTCTGACTGTTTTGCCCGCTGGGGCTACGCTATGCTCAAATAATTCTTCCGCTTGTCTCTGCGTTATGGTATTGCCCTCAATAGCTGTTGTTCCCTGTGCATAGTGAACAAAAACCGCTTGCCTATAACGTTCGAATTCATCGGGATAATTTTCACGGAAACGCAGATACCAGTATCTCAAAACTTCGGAGCTCAAAGCCTGGTCTTTGTTAAGAAACGCAGGCCGATATTTTTTGAGCCGGTAATCCACGTATCTTTTTAACTTGATCTTCTCGAATTCACTTAATTTCTCTATAAATCTCGCACGGTCTAATTTACTCAATCTACCCACGTAGAACGAAATAGCCGCGGTTTTAGCGTTAACTTTTACTTTATCCCTGAGATAAAGATACTTGTGCCCCTT
>WSZT01000231.1 GCA_013139985.1 Candidatus Methanophagales archaeon
GTCAGCCCCGGCATAACGAACATCTCGGACCTGAGGGGTAAGACCATAGGCTGCGTAAGAGAAGGTGCTCCGGCGGATCTGCTTCTCAATCGCATGATTGAGGAATACCATCTCAAAGACGTTAAAATTCGGCGTATGAACCCATTGAAACATGTAGTTGCCTTAGAAACCGGACGGATAGATGCAGCATTTCTTCCTGAGCATCATGCAACCGTTGCCGAGTCAAAAGGTTTTTACATGCTTATTGAAAGTCAAGACCTGTGGCCGGATATGCAGGGCAGTGTCCTTGTTGTAAAGACCGACTTGATAGAGAATGACCCGGAGACCGTGCGAAAACTGGTTGGAGTTACCCAAAAGGCAACGAACTGGCTAAATGCGAATCCTGATCCTACCGCCATAATTCTTGCTAATGTACTGGACACAGAACCCGAAGTCATCAACAGATCAATGAGCAGGCTGAACTACACGACCGACATAGATGCCGAATCCGTTCAGGAGATGATAGATTGTATGGCGAGACAAGGCTATATTGAGGAAGGGCTTAAAGCCAAGGAGGTCCTCGATACAAGGTTCTTACAGGGTGAAAGAGATGTTTATTAAAAGAATTTTTGTGGGATTACTACCGGTTATGGTATTCATAATACTGTGGGAGAGCATAGCACAACTGAATCTGGTACCAAACTACATATTCCCCGCCTTTTCTGACGTGATGCTAGAATTCTATCATTTAATAGTCAGTGGTATTTTACTGGCCAATCTTCTGTGCAGTCTTTCCCGGGTACTGATAGGCTTTCTGTTAGGTTCAGCCGCAGGTATTGCCGTTGGAATCGTAATGGGCAGTAAAGAGGTGATAGACAAGTCATTTCATCCGATTTTTAGTCTCCTTTATCCCATACCTGTCCTAGGCTGGGCGCCATTGCTGATGGTCTGGATAGGGATAAATGATCTGCTGCCTGTTGCATTAATCTTTCTGTGCTCCTTCTTCCCTGTACTCTACAATACGATTACGGGCATCAAAAGTGTGGACCGCGAAGTAATAAAAGCGGCAAAGATCCTGGGTGCTTCAGATAGGAAGATTTTAACCTCGGTTGTTCTGCCACTTGCAGTACCAAATATCTTTACCGGATTGAGGTTAGAGGCGGGTATGGCCTGGCGGGTGGTGATAGCAGCGGAAATGGTTGCGATTCCTACGGGTATCGGGGCTTTGATGATTCGGTCAGAGAGTTTACTGCGGATGGATGTGATAATCGTCTGCCTGATGGTCCTTTCGGTGATGTGCCTATCATTCGAGCGGGTTTTTCAAGTTATGGAGAATAGAATCACAAATGGATGGAGGTAGCATATCTGCACAAAAATCACTGATTTTTGTGCAGATAATGAAAAATGGAAAATGGAAAGAGCAAAATTTTCAATTACGAGGTAATCCATCATGCCAAGCATAGAATTAAGAAGCGTTAGCAATTATGTATTCAGCAACCTGAATATGGAGATATTTGACGGCGAGTTACTGGTAGTGCTGGGATCGAACGGTGCCGGGAAGACAACTTTACTTAATATCATTGCCGGATTGGCTAAGTACGCGGGGGCTGTTCTCTTTGTCGGTGTGCCCGTTGATAAAACACCAGTAAACGAGCGACAGATTGGCTACATATTCCAGAATCTGGCATTGTTCCCTCATCTCGATGTCGCTTCTAATGTCGGGTACAGCTTAATGATAAAAGGGAAAGAGGATGGAGAGATAATGCAAAAAGTGGATGAATTATTACAGTTGACGAAAATAGAGCATCTGAAACATAGGTATCCGAAGAATCTCAGCGGTGGTGAGAAACAGCGAGTGGCACTCGCACGGGCTCTTGCATCTTCGCCAAAGGTGTTACTCCTCGACGAGCCGTTTAACAGCCTGGACATCGGGATGTGTGAATGCCTCCGAAAGGAGATTCGGCAGGTACAGCGAGAGATGGGCATCACAACGGTATTTGTTACGCATAATTTAGCCGATGTGGCGGAGATGGGCGACCGGGTCGTGGCGCTAAATAATGGTAAAATCTGGCTGATGCCACCAGAAATGTTTAAGAAAGACGGGGATAATGGTAATCATATCCATCACGATTGTCTGCATTGTGTGATGGATTGTTATTGCAAAGGGAAGGAGGGAGATTATGAAAGTACAGATAGTCCAACACATAGAATGTGAAGGCCCCGGATATTTGGGGGACTTTCTACACAATAATGGCATTGAGTACGAAATAGCCAGAATCTATGAGGGCGAGCAGTTGCCAGACAATTTCGATGTTTTGATTGTGCTCGGCGGTCCAATGAACGTGTATGCGGAGGAGCGTTACCCGTATTTAAAGCGGCTCAACACGACGATAAAGAACTTCGCTACTGGTGGGGGGCTTTATCTCGGCTTCTGTCTCGGTGGGCAACTACTGGCAAAGGCACTTGGTGCAAAAGTTAGAAAAAACCAGACAAAGGAGATAGGAAACTTCGAGATCCAACTGACGGAAGGAGGCGTAGAAGACCCGCTATTTAAAGGATTCAACACGGTATTCCCGGCTTTGGAATGGCATGGCGATACCTTTGAGATACCAGAAGGAGCATTAAAACTTGTAGAATCGGAGCTTTGCGCTAATCAAGCTTTCCGATTTAAAAACGCTTATGGGCTCCAGTTTCATCTTGAGGCAACACCGGAAATGCTAGCGGAGTGGGCCAAAGTGTATGAAGACGAACTCACAGAAGAAGGAATAGATGCTAGGGCTTTGATAGAAGAGACGAAGAGAAAAGCGGATAATTACCGTGAATTGTCGAATCGGTTGCTCACAAACCTTTTTGGAGTTGGTTAAATGAATAAGATAAATATAACTGATACTACACTGAGAGACGGTGAACAGAGTGCGGGGGTAGTCTTCAATCGAGAAGAGAAGTTGCATATTGCTCAAATGCTCGATGCAATTGGAGTTCAAGAGATAGAAGCGGGTATTCCTGCTATGGGTAATGTGGAGCACGAGACGATAAAAGCTATTATCGGGCTGGGGCTCAAGGCAGAGATGTCCACATGGAATCGCGTAGCAATTACGGATATTAAAGCGTCTGCGGAATGTGGCGTTAAAAGGGTTTCTATCGCAGTGCCCGTTTCTGATATTCACCTGAAATATATTCTCAATAAGGGTAGAGACTGGGTGCTTGAAGAGACTAAAAAGGTTATTGAATATGCCAAAGAAGAGGGGTTTTATGTATGTGTTGGTGCTGTGGATGCTTCAAGAAGCGCAGAAGATTTCCTTATGCAATTTGCCAGGACTATTCGAGATTGTGGTGCAGACCGGCTGAGATTTGACGATACAGTTGGTATTCTTGACCCATTTCAAACATCAGAAGTCATAAACAAATTGAGGACGGAAATAGATATTGACATAGAGATACACTGTCACAACGATTTTGGAATGGCAACGGCAAATACCCTGGCGGCAGTCAGAGCAGGCGCAAGATATGCCAGTGTTACTGTCAATGGACTCGGAGAAAGAGCGGGAAACGCAGCACTTGAGGAAGTGGTTATGGCACTCAAACTTATCGCAGGTACCGACCTCGGCTTTGATACCGCGCGGTTTCATGAGCTGTCGGAATATGTAGCAAAGGCATCCTTACATACAATTCCCGTCTCGAAACCAATTGTGGGTAGCGCTATATTTGCGCATGAATCAGGCGTTCATGTAGATGGTATCCTGAAAAATCCTTTAACATACGAACCGTTTGCCCCTGGCGAGGTTGGACTTGAGCGGGCGATTGTAATAGGTAAGCATTCGGGTTCACATGCAATACGTTATGTGTTTGAGAAACGCGGTATTAACCTTACCAAAGAGGAGGCTGATGCCATTCTCGGAATGGTTCGCATAGCGGCAGAGAATACAAAGAAGACACTCTCAGATGATGAATTGATGCGTTTATATCAGAAGGTAATTGCACATTATCATGTGAATAGAACTCCCATATACTAACGTTCAGCAACAGTATTCCATTCTATTTCTATTTTTTACTTAACCTTTTTCATACTTTTTATGAATTTTTGTGCAGAATTCTCAAATAGTCTAATAGGGGTCTTTAAGCAATGTGTGAGCAGGAGGAAAAAAATGGAAATAGGAAAAAGAGAAATATCGGTGAGACGGTTGGCTATGGTGCTCATGATGTTGAGCATGATAATAGCACTAACACCTGCAGTAATGGCTGGAGACCCAACAGGAGCAACTACGCTTGAAGAGGATCCGGGTGCACCTGTGGATTATGTTTGGATTTTGATCTGCGGTTTTCTGGTGATGTTCATGCAGCCGGGGTTTGCAATGCTCGAAGCGGGCGTTTCAAGGGCTAAGAACACTACCAACGTGCTGATGAAGAATTTAGTGGACTTCTCTATGGGTTCACTCGCATTCTTTGCCGTTGGCTTTGCGTTGATGATGGGCACTTCCGCGTATATGTTTGTCGGAACGGATGGCTTCTTCTTAGCAGGCGAAGCATACGATGTCGGCACAGCACTAACCTGGTTCTTCATGATGGTTTTCTGTGCAACAGCAGCGACAATAGTAAGCGGTGCAATTGCGGAGCGGCCGAAGTTCAGCACATACGTCATCTACAGTGTGGTCATTTGTGCTTTTATATACCCCATCTACGGGCATTGGATATGGGGCGGTGGCTGGCTGAGTTCTGCGGACTTCATGACAAAACTCGGCGGCGGCTACGGTGCACTCGACTTCGCAGGTTCGGGTGTTGTTCATGCAGTCGGCGGCTATATCGGACTCGCTGGATGTCTACTGTTGGGACCGCGAATAGGCAGGTACACAAAAGAAGGAAAGCCAATACCAATACCGGGGCACAGTGTCGCGTTTGTAGTGCTTGGCGCGTTCATACTCTGGTTCGGCTGGTTCGGCTTCAATCCGGGCAGCACGCTTTCAGCACACGAACTGCGAATATCTGTGATAGCAGTGAACACGACCTTAGCTGCGGCTGCATCTGCAATGACCGCGATGTTCATCACCTGGAAGAAGTTCGGTAAGGCCGATGTGGTGATGACAGTAAACGGCGCAGTTGCTGGTCTGGTTGCGATAACAGCAGCTTGTGCTTGGGTGGCTCCGTGGGCTTCTGTGGTGATAGGAATAGTGGCAGGTTTCATCGTCTGTTACGGCTTCTGGTTCATTGAGCGAAGAGGTGTGGATGATGTCGTTGGCGCAGTACCGGTGCACGGTTTCAACGGAACCTGGGGGCTGATTGCACTTGGCTTGTTCGCAGACGGTACCTATGGGAATTACACCACTGCTGAGCCATTTGTTGCCGGGCTGTTCTACGGAAATGCCGGGTTCTTTGGATGTCAGTTCATAAGTGTATTCGTGAACTTCGCATGGGCTTTCGGCACGGGCTTCCTGCTATTCTACGTACTCAAGCATACAATCGGCATAAGAGTATCGCCGGAAGAGGAACTTGCAGGTCTTGACATCAGCGAGCACGGCATAATCTCGTACCCTGATTTTGTCTATACGGAACCAGCACGACCGACGAAAGTAATACGTATGACTAATAAGATAGGAGAAAACGAGCAGGAAAGAGGAGGTAAAGGCGGATGAAGAAAATAGAGGCGATCATAAGACTCGAGATGCTGGACGATGTAAAGAATGCGTTAGAGGCAGATAATATAGTGAGCATGAGTATTTCCGAGATACGAGGAAGAGGCAGACAAAAAGGTGCAAAGCTCATGTGGCGTGGTGACGAATACGTGAGGGAATTTGTTCCAAAGACAAAGATAGAGCTGGTCGTCCGAGACGAGGATGCGGCGAAGGTAGTGAAAATCATACGTGAAACCGCTTATACCGGAAATATCGGCGATGGCAAGATATTCGTGCTGCCAGTCGAAGAGGCAATACGAGTTAGAACAGGGGAGACGGGCGAAGCAGCTTTGTGAGGGGTTTTCCCCTCTCATTCTTTTATTTTTTGTATTTGTATAGCTACATAACTTTCCCTGCGATATTAATATCCTAGATGGTAATGGAAATAGCCTATTTACTCAATATTATCATCAGGAGACAAACATATTTAAATAGGCATGGTCACATTACTTTTTTGATGATGGGGGCCTAAATAGCGGGATGCCTGTAACAGCAAGCGATT
>WSZT01000021.1 GCA_013139985.1 Candidatus Methanophagales archaeon
TTAATCTTCAGGTGTGTGTCGCGCCAATAGCCCAGCGGCCCTTTGCCCAGATATTCATCGCCGATGTTAAATCCACCCACGAAGCCGGTAGTTCCGTCAATGACCACAATTTTACGGTGATCTCTATAATTCTTCTTATAATTTACACGTATATTTAGTACTGGAATTTTGCACTCAAAAAAGCCTGCTACCTGTCCGCCTGCGTCCGTGAGTTCTTTAAAGAACTTTCGTGGTAGTTTCGCACAGCCTAAGCCATCATAGATCAGACGCACTTCTACGCCCTCTTTCGCCTTCGCAGCAAGTGCGGCAACGACTTTATGGCCAAGATCGTCATTCCTTATTATGTAGTACTCAATGTGGATATGCTGTTTGGCGTTTTTTATCGCGTCCAGTAGTGCGTTGAACTTATCATTACCATCGGTATACACCTGGATCTGATTGTTCTCACTCAGTAGCGCCATATCATTGACTAGCAGCATGTGTGCCATGGCAAGGTATTTATCCAACTCGTTATCAGAAGGACTGGCTTTATATTCCTGTAACTCTTCCAACTGCTCTTTGAGTCGTGATTTACCCCTTTTATCGAGTTCCGCTTTGACTTTGAACATTTTTTCGCGGTGGAACGTCTGTCCAAAGATCAGGTATAAAATAAACCCTAATACAGGTATGAAAAATAACACTGCCAGCCACGCGAGGGTTGCCGATGGACTTCTTCGTTCAAAAAATATAAGGCTAATCGCGAAAAGAACGTTTATCAGTAATATAATCACTAATATATCATGTGTTATCATATCCAAGAACACCATTTTCATATCACCCCTTGTTTCCCGTGTAACATGACTACATCCTTTCTTCTTTCTCGTTGGTATGTAAAGTATAACTTCTACCCATTTAATTTAGGACGCGGATTTACACAGATTTACACGGATTTGATTTTTTTCTGTGTTAATCAGTGTTAATCGGTGTCAATATTTTATTTTGTTTTGTTCTGCTAATTAATCTTATGAAATATTTGTGGTTTTCTTGCCTGGGCTAGATATAAAGCGACTATATTTATTAGGTAGTATTGCCACATGTGCCATATCTAAGAAGGCATGAAGCTGCGGCATCGGAAGAAGAGAGGAAAAGATGAATAGAATTAGATTTTCGGCACAAAAGCAGGATGAAAGTCCCCTGATAGTGCTTACCGCGGATGAGACAATGATGAGCAAGTATCACTGGGGTATATTTGTGGGATTCTCTACTTGCATGCCACGGGGTATTATCCCGGACTGGTTTTATTTTAGTGTGTGGTCACCGCCAGGGCCGACGAAGCGCAATAGAGCGGTGTATGCAGATGCAGGACTCAGGATTATGGAAGCTTGTCTAGTAAACGTCTTTGGTGAGGCGGAAGTTGCAGTTGTGCATCCTCGCGATTTAGAAGCGGTAGTAGGTGAAAGGACGGAAATAATAGGTATTGGCGGGCACGATTTCTTAGGCATCAATCCACCAACTTCTGAGTTCGTTGAGATGGTAAATACCGGCCCCCGCCCTACAACCGTGAGAAGTTCTTTGAATTGATGAAAAAGCCGGTGATGAGAGAGAAGATAGTGGTGGCAGGAGGCAAAGCGGCATGGCAGTTGGCAGATGAGATAAATGGTCTTCCGAGTGAAACTACCGATGACGTGCGAAAAAGCATAGAACTGGTAGCGGATCTGAAAGGAACCCGGTCCCTTCTGGTGCCGATGAATTTCGTGTCAATGCGTGGTTCTGCGCTGGATAACAAGGAAACGTTCACCATGAAGAAGATGACACCTTCACGTTGAGCAACACAAGAGCGAATGAGATATGCGATAGGATAATAGGAGCTAATCTGGACATTTCATGGAGCTGCTCTGCACATGCAAACACGATAGACTATAAATTAGCGAATACGTTGAAAACGGCAGGCTGTCATGATATTTTTATCGGTGCTGAGTCGGGTTCGCAAAGGATTCTGGATTTTATTGGAAAATCTACCACTCTGGCTAGCTAGGATAGAGAAAGCGGTAGAGACGACGAAAAGAGCGGGTTTAAATACCCTCGCTTCGTTTATACTCGGTGTTCCGGGTGAGACGAGTGCGATGATAAAGGACACGATAAAGTTTGCGAGAAGATTAAATCCGAAATACGCGCAGTTCACGTTATGCACGCCATATCCAGGGACGAGGCTTTTCGAGCTGGCGAAGGAGAAAGGGATGTTAATAACTAGCGACTGGCGGAGATATACGACAGTGGAACCGATAATGCATATTCCAGGTATTACGGCAGAGGAATTGAAGAAGTTATTTATTGTATATATAGTATAACTTCTACCTATTTAGGACGCAGATTTACGCAGAAAACTATTTCCTCAAATTATCAAATAAAAGCCTTACGTTTAACTTCCGGTTTAGTGCCAAAATTAACTAAAAGTCCAACTTCGATAGAAGAGTC
Source organism: Candidatus Methanophagales archaeon (assembly GCA_013139985.1). GTDB lineage: Archaea > Halobacteriota > Syntropharchaeia > Alkanophagales > Methanospirareceae > Methanophaga. The sequence goes on from WSZT01000021.1 coordinate 2,455, forward strand.
TAATATTCTCCTCCGTCAACTAAACCATCAAAATATTTAAAATCCTGATTATCTGCGTTCATCTGCGTCCGCTTATCAAAAATTATTCTTTCTTGGACTTCCTTATTGCATCTTCTACGATCCCAACGAACTTCCTCATTAATTTTCCCATTATCGCATCCGTAGCGCCTTCCACAGTCACCCGTATCAGAGGCGAAGTATTAGACGCCCTTATAAGCACCCACCCATCCTCATTCAGGTCGATTCTTAGCCCATCCATTGTATTTACCCTATCCGCGCCATATTCATCTGCTAAACGGTCCGCGAGAATGCGAATCAGCTCAAACTTTAACTTGTCATCGCATTCTAGATTCTCGCGCGCCTTTGGAAATTGCGGCAGCTCGTCCACAAGCTCCGACACCTTCCTTCCAGTTTTAACCAGAATCTCCGCTAATTTCAATGGTATTATCATCGCATCGTCAAACAGGAAAAAGGAGGGAATAACGAAATGCCCGCTGGATTCTATCCCGAGCACGGCATTTCTTCGTTTCGCCTCTAGCGTCAAAAACGTATGACCAACCGGTATCCGCACTATTTTAGCGCCTAACGGCTCTAACACACGCTCTATCAGCATGGAGCACTCGACATTTGCTAAAACCGGTCCTCGGTGATCCACTAACAGGTCCTTAGCTATGATAGTGCCACACTGGTCTGCACTTAGCATCCGTCCCAGATCATCTACAATCACTACTCTATCGCCATCGCCATCGAATGCCGCGCCGAAATCCGCCCCGTTACGTAGCACAGCCGCTTTTAAAGCGCCTAACTCGGTCGGTTCAGAAGGTCTGTTAGGAAACGAAGGGTCCGGATTCGGAAACAGCGCATCTGTTTTTAGCTTTACTCGTTTCATCACGTCCAGTGCCACCAACCCCATACTCCCGTTTCCACAGTCCAGCACGATTCTACGCTCGTCTACTTCAAACGTGAATCGCTCCGCTAACCACTCTATATACTCGTCTCTCAAGTCCACATCATGATAGTTGCCCGCGTCAGGCCAAGAAACCATTACTTCTTTTTCGTACAGCACAATATCCCTTATCTTTCCGTTTTCCGCAGCAGAGAAGCCTATTCCCGCACCGGAGTAAAACTTCACGCCGTTCCATTCGGGCGGTAAATGCGATGCTGTTACATACGCGATTATATCCTTCTTAAGCAGCCAGCCGGAGAAAGCACAGACGCCAAATGAGGTGGTTCCCACGTTTGTCACGTCAATACCCGAAGAAAGCAGGCCGGAGATGAGTGCATTTGCGAGCAAAGGCGAAGTAGTTCGTATGTCGTTGCCCACAACCACGCTTGTCTCGCTACGCTCTTTCGCATACGTGCCCAAACCAAGTCCTATCTTTAACATCGTCTCGGGATACAGATCATCATTGTAGATCCCTCGTATGTCATACGCCCGGAATATATCCGCAGATATTTCTCTCTTTTTTGTGTCCATTGCTACAATATGAACAAATGTTTTATGTAAACTAAAATAAACTAAACTAAAAAGCAAACCATAGTGATCATGCCTATGGATCTAAGGATAGATATAGAGCCAATGATCATCTTTCCATGGATAAGGACAGACAGAGAGCCAACGACCTCTGTATGTTGGATCTTGGCAGAACCACGGATAAGTGGATGATGGAATTGGGCATGGACAAAACAGCCA
>WSZT01000024.1 GCA_013139985.1 Candidatus Methanophagales archaeon
CCAGATAAAAAAACTTTTTGTCTTTATAACTAACTGCTTGTATCATATTTTTTCTCAATTCATTATAATAATAGCCCCATCCTTGCCACATCGCATAATTATGAGACCGCCGCGTAAAGTTTTCAAACGGAGCTTGAAGCTTGGAGATCAAATGCAACATTCAATTCGTAATTCGTAATTGATTGAGGGTATTTGTATAGCTAATCTTAAAAACCACGAGATTCCACATGATTAACACAACATTTTTCTTTTTTACAAAAAGAAAATTTAGCCTGTGCTAAAAGAAAAACACAAATGTTCTTTTGGTAAAGCTTTTCTTTTTAAGAAAAGGTTTGTGAAAATCCGTGTAATCTTGTGGTTTGCTAAACAAATAAAGAAATTAAAATGATGAAGAAGAAGAAGAAGATAGTTGTTGTAGGGATGGGATACGTGGGGATACCAGCGGCTGCTCTATTTGCAGATGTAGCGGGATTTAATGTAATAGGGATTCAAAGAAGGTCAAAACGCTCTGGCTGGAAAATAGACTGGCTGAATAACGGTAAAAGTCCTATTGGTGGCGATGAGCCAGGGCTATCTGAACTCATAGAGAAAGTAGTAAAACAGGGAACGTTTCGAGTCACCGATGACTTTTCAGAATGTAACGACGCTGATGCTATTTTGATAGATGTGCAAACGCCCACGGATGAAGATGGGATACCGCACTATGACTCGCTAAAGGGAGTGAGCACGCAGGTAGGAAGACAAATGAGAAGAGATGCTTTAGTCGTTATCGAATCTACCATTGCTCCGGGTACTACGGAAAACGTTGTAAGACCGATACTGGAAGAGGAATCAGGGATGGAAGCGGGAAAAGAATTCGCTCTTGCTTTCTCCTATGAGCGAGTCATGGTGGGGCGGTTACTCCATAACATCATCAATTATCCTCGTATTATAGGTGGGATAGATGAAGAGAGCACCAAAAGAGCCATGGAGTTATATAAACTGATTGTAAAAGCGGATTTATATCCAACAGAAGTGCTCACAGCAGAAGTAGCGAAAGTGACTGAAAATGCATATCGGGATGTAAATATCGCATTTGCAAATGAAATGGCATTGATGTGTGAAAGTTTAGGCGTGGATGTGTTTAAGGTACGAGAATTGGTAAATACATTGCCGAATGACCCGTCAAATCCATCTGCCAATCCAATAAGAAACATGCATTTTCCGGGCGCTGGTGTTGGCGGGCATTGCCTTCCAAAGGATTCATTGTTGTTAAAGTATGGCGTGGACACATATGGTACCTTCAAGGTTGAACCAGATATAATAGTAAAAAGCAGAGAATTAAATGCGTGGATGCCAACTCACATGTCAAATCTAGTGGAGGAAGGCTTAAATGATGCGGGATTGGAGTTAGAGAGTGCAAAAATAGCTATTTTAGGTGTTGCATTTCTTGAGAATTCCGATGATACGAGAAATACACCTTCGAGACCACTTTATGAGCGATTAGTAGAAAAAGGAGCAAAGCCTGTACTTCATGACCCCTATGTAAGGGATTTTGATATTCCGTTCACCAAAGACCTCAATGAAGCTATCAGGGGTGCTGACGCCATTGCTATAGTAACCAAGCATATTGAGTATCTAAACCTTGATCTCGGTTCGATGAAAAAGACTATGCGTACTCCTGTGCTAGTAGATGGAAGGGACGCATACAATAAAGAGGAATGCGAGCAATTGGGCTTTATTTACCGGGGTATTGGAAAACCTCGTCAAACTTTAGGAAAGTTGGATCAAAAATGCTAAGGCATCAAACTTTAGGAAAGTTTAATCATCAAACCTTTAAAAAAGGTTTAATCCAAACACTTTTCTTTAACAAAGAAACTTGTGCTAACAACTTTTTTATCTTCGATAAAAACCTTGAGTGAAAGATCTTTATATATCTACAGGGAGATGAGAATTATGCATGATGAACATAGAAGCTGAAGTTCGGGATATAAAGCAGCACGTCATCGAGATTTTGAAGAAGATGGATGAACTTATGTATGAACGGGAGATAGTCTCACTGATGAAGCTCTCAGAGAAGGAGTTAAACAACTCGTCGAGTTGAGGATGCAATAATAGAATGGACAAACAAATTAGGATAGATAGGGCTTTGAACCAATTTATTGATGAATTGAGGGACAAGCTTGGTAAAAATTTTGTATCCGCTGTCTTATTCGGCAGCAGTGCAAGAGAAGATTGGGATGAAAGCAGTGACCTGGATTTGCTGATCATCGTAGAGAAATACGATGAAATCGAATCAATTCTAATAGATATTTGTGTGGCAATTATCCTGGATTACGGGGTTTCTATTGCCCCAATCATCTGGGATGTAGAGGATTTGAATGCAAATATAACGTATAACTCGCCATTGTTTTTGACGTTGCTACTGGGGTATAATATATGGTATGATAAGAATACCTTTTTCAGGAATAAAATAAGGGAAATAAAGAAGAAAGATATTCCGGAGTTTACATTTGTAGGGAGGCATAAAGAGTGGAGAAGTTCAGAGATTTCGCTATAAAATATCTCAAGATTGCAGAAAAGGATTTTGAAAGGGCGAAAAGGAATTTAGATTTTGATGACTATGAGGCGACGATATTCTATGCTCAACAGTGCGTTGAGAAAAGTGTCAAGTCAATCCTAGAAATACACGGCATTTTCACAAAAGAACACGAAATAAGTACTCAATTTGCATTTCTTGCAAAGAAAGAGAAATTTGATGAGAACTGTTCACGCAAGATATTAACTGCGTTAGAGTTCTTTACATTGGATTGGTCGAGAACGAGGTATCCCTTCATTTTTAAAGGTGAGGTTACCTCTCCGGAAGAATACTATGTGGAAGAGAAAGCGGAACAAGCTTTAGAAATTGCAGAAGAGATTTTGAATTTGGTGAAAGGCTATTTAGATCATTTAACTGCAATAAAATAAAGACGGAAAGGATAAAATGTATAAAGAACACAGTATTGGCGTTGTCGTGCCGGCGTATAATGAGCAGGAATTGATAGAGGAAACTTTAGCGTCCATTCCGGATTATGTGGATAGGATATACGCAGTTGATGATTGTTCCACAGATGATACGGCTGCGTTAATCCAAGAATTTTGCAACGAAAAAGACGAACGAGTGGTGTTCATAAGACATAAGCAAAATGGCGGCGTGGGTGCAGCAATTGTATCCGGGTATAAACGAGCATTAGAAGATGGTATTGATATTACGGCGGTAATGGCGGGCGATAACCAGATGGACCCAGAGCAACTGCCGAAGTTGCTGGAGCCGATTATAGAAGGGAGAGCGGATTATACAAAAGGGAATCGGTTATTGAGCCCGGAATATAGACGCGGGATGACGAAATGGCGGTTCTTTGGTAATTCGTTACTCACGATGTTGACGAAGATAGGTGCGGGATACTGGCAGTTGATGGACCCGCAGAACGGCTATGCTGCAATATCGAAGAGTGCTCTGGAAAGAATTCCGCTTGATTCTATCTATCCCTGGTACGGCTACTGCAATGATCTGCTGGTGAAGTTGAATGTGTATGGGTTCAGAGAGAGGGACATAGTGATGCCCGCGAAATACGGGAGAGAAGAGTCAGGAATAAGGTATGGTGTTTATATACCAAAGGTATCGTGGATGCTGCTCAAGGACTTCTTCTGGCGATTGAAGATGAAATACATAGTACTGAGTTTTCATCCGCTTGTATTCTTCTACACGCTTGGAATATTACTGACGCCGCTTGGGTTCTTAGGCGGATTGTACAGTATATATTACAAATTTGTGGAGGGTGGCCCGATGTTTGTCCGGGGTGTTCTCTCACTATTGATATTTATACTAGGCGTGCAGTTCCTGCTGTTTGCTATGCTGTTTGATATGGAAGTGGATCATAGCGAGCAGAGAAGTGGAAGGTACGAGTGATGCTTTTATTTTTGAACCACAAGATTACACATCAAACCTTTAAAAAAGGTTTAATCCAAACAAATCAAAACGGCTTCGCTGAAAACGCTTCGCAAAAGAAAAGGTTTTTTATATGCCTATGACTAGATGCTATAAGAGCAAGATGACCTAAACAGATACAACATACGAGGCGCTTCTCAGGAAATTCAAGAAGGGGCAGAGGAACGGCAACTGGAGGAAGCTTGTCAATACACTGACAAAAAATGGGGCAGATGTTTTTATCGGTTCACGGTTTCACATGAAAATTTATGGAGTAGAGATACATGATGTAGGATTGGGGTTTAATAAAGAATAAATTGCATACACATATTTATGGAAACTCTGGAACAATCTCAATTTCAGAAGATGTTTATGAGGAGCTACTGAAAACCGTGGGCGATTAAGGAATGTCAACTACGATATCAATAGAAATACCGCGTGAAGTGGTCCATGCCGCGCGGATGACGCCTCGGGATCTGAAGCGAGAATTGGCAATTTATCTGTATCAACAGGGCAGGCTGTCCTTCGGCAAGGCCCGAGAGATGGCTGGCATGACGGTGTGGGCATTCCAACAGCTGTTGGCGAGCAGGAAAATTACCATTCACTATGACGTGGAAGATTATGAGGAAGATCTGGCAACACTGAAGGAGCTCAATCGGCTATGAG
>WSZT01000008.1 GCA_013139985.1 Candidatus Methanophagales archaeon
TAGAGCCAGAAACAATAAAAAGCACCTGGGAGAAGACAGACAGGATAAAGGAGTATATTCATCAAGGAACCTACTTAATCATACTGGATGGTCTTGAGCAGATGCAAAAATCCGCATCTGGAGACGAATTTGGAAAGATGATACACCGCGAATGTACGGAGCTGCTCCATTATTTTGCGGATGTCCCTAAAGGTCTGTGTTTGATTACTACCCGCTATCCTTTAAAAGATTTGGATGAATGGCATGAGCGTAGTTACAAGAATCTGCCATTGATTGATCTGAGCATTCCTGACTCACTATCAATGCTGAGAAGCAGAGGACTCAAGGGAAGTGATGACGAGCTGACAGAGGTTATCACCAGATACAAAGGGCATGCACTGAGTTTGACATCTGTGGCTGGATATTTAAAGAGATATTATGATGGAGATATAAAACAGGCACCTGAAGTCGAATTTGTCCTGGGTGATGAAGAGCGATTTAAGGATGTGAACAAGCTATTACGCAAATACGCAGAGAAGATGTCTGACTCAGAGCGGATATTTTTGTATATCTTCTCGCTGTTTCGCCAAGAGGTAACCGAAAATGAATTTGCAGGTGTCTTTAGGCATAAACCTTTCTTTAAAAAAGAAAGCTTTACCAAAGAAAAATTGTTCAATGATGCGTTGGTAAAGATGAGTGAGCTTGATTTCCGAGACTTGATTAACGGTTTGGTGGACTGGCGGCTCATCTCCTATGATGAAACGAAAGGGTCATATGCAACACACCCATTGATCAAGGGCTATTTTGAATTAGATTTTGATGAGGAGAATAAGAGGCTGTGTAATAAACGCATCTACCAGTACTTTGGCGAAAATGGACCTGAGCAGCCTGAAACCTTAGAGGAGATGCAGCCATTATTTGAGCAGGTCTATCATGGCTGTGCAGCAGGGCTTTATGATGAGGTGTATTGGCCTATTTATGTGGAAAAAATTGGGGGACAGCCATGCGAATATAAAATTAGACACAAACTTGGTGCCTGGGAAACCGATCTCTCTCTTGTAAGAACCTTCTTTCCAGAAGGTGACATTTCACAAATGCCGCTTGTAAGTAAAAAGAGCGACCAAAGCTGGCTCCTCAATGAAGCAGGACTGGGACTTACCAACATTGGTCGGCCAAAAGAGGCTGAAGAACCATTGAAGACAGCAATTGAATTATATATTGAAAACAATCAATTTGCTTATGCCTCTAGGAGTTATCAAAACTTAGCTGACCTTCAATTTCGAACTGGGGAGTTTGAGTCTGGACTTGAGAGTGCCAAAAAGGCACTTGATGCTGCAGAGAAAGAAAAGTTTTATGAGTATATCGTGTTTTCAAAAGCCTATCTTGCCTGGATACTTCATCTCCTAGGCAAAAACGAAGAAGCAGGTAAGGAGTTCAGGGAGGCTGATGAGCTTGAAGGAAGGATCAGTGGTTATCGGCTTTACAGTTTGCTAGGAGTTAACTATGCTGATCTTCTCATATCAATGAAGAGAATTGATGAAGCCTTTGAACTCACAAAACAAAACCTTAAGATTTGCCAAAGTAATAATATTGTAAAGGATATCTCAAGATGTTACCGCTGCCTCGGTGATATTGAAAGAATAAAGGGTAACCATAAGGAAGCCGAAGTTCACCTTCAAAATGCTCTTGAGATTGCTCGCAAGATTGGCGTGCCTTATCTTGAAATCGAAGCCCTGCTTGAGTCAGGCAGGTTGCACTTGGATATGGGAAGTCAAGAAGATGCTACTCGTGATGCAAACGAAGTCCTGAAGATTTGTGCCCGGACAGGCTTTAAGCTTTATGAGCCTGAGGCAGAGATAGTCTTATCGAAGATGTTTATGGCACTAAACGATCTTGAGCAAGCCAAAACCCTTGCCCATTCCGCCTACGAAAAAGCGATTGGTATGAAGTACCGCTGGCAAGAGGGTGATGCGGCGCATTTACTGGGAGAAATCTATCTGAAGATGGGTGATAAAGAGAGCGCAGGAGAGTGGCTGGAGAAAGCGGTTGCATGCAGGAAAGAGATTTTAGATCCAAAGGTAGAAGAGTCTAAAAGGATACTTAAAAGTTTATAACAAAAACCAAATTATATTAAGGTGAGAAAAAATGGAAGGGACGGTTAAAGCAATGCGGAAATGGTCATTTAGGAAAAAAAAAATCTAGGAGGGTATTTCGTGAATAGAACTATAGGTCCGCCTTCATACGAAAACTGGAAAGCCGCATCGCAGGATAGCAGTTTATTGGGTGGTTATGAGGTCCCTTTATTTACAGATGCACATATTACAGGAGAAATTCTTGAAGGATTTGGTCCCTATCAATTCTTGAACCCCATTGCTATTTCAAGAGCATCAGGTTCTATTACGCCGGGTGTTATTTTAAGGGTAGAAAAATACCTTAAAATATCTTTGCCATCTACTGCCGAAATGAGGCGCACAAATGATACGCTTTATCACGGTGGATCGTCACATGACGAGATTGCCGCTCTCGCATCCTTAATATTAGGTGTTAGATTTAAATCGGGTGGAATTACTAGAGTGTTTGGCCTAAATGAAGATCCACGTGGAAAACCCCTTCACTATCAAATGGATAGAAACCCTATCCTATTAGAAGGTGAAGGAAAACGGATTATCCCTGAAGCACATCGTACAATACTCCTTAATGATTTAAATCAGTTATTAACATACTCAACTTTAACTCCAGAAGATGCGATAATTCTGGTACGGGCTTCTAGGCTATATCAAGATGCTCTTTGGATAGCTGAATCAGAACCTGCCCTTGCCTGGGTCATGTTCGTTTCAGCTATTGAAACCGCGGCAAATCATTGGCGCAAGAAAGAATATACCCCGGTTGAGAAATTGCATGCTTCAAAACCTGAGTTGGAAAAAATATTATATGAACATGGAGGACAAGAACTCGTTAAGATAGTAGCCGAATATATCGTGGAATATATGGGAGCTACTAAGAAATTTATTGACTTTGTATTAGAATTTTTACCTTCACCACCAAAGAAGAGACCTAAATTTGATAGACATCCATGGAGTAAAACGAAGATTAAAAAGACTTTAGAAAAGATCTATGGATATAGATCAGATGCTCTTCATGGAAGTAGGGCTTTTCCTGCTCCAATGTGCATGTCCCCTATGATTTCTGATAGTTATCCAATCGAAGTACCAACGGGATTCTCAACAAGTACACTGGGAGGTGTCTGGGTAAAAGAAGATAGTCCTCTTCTTCTTCATACATTTGAATATATTGTTAGGGGTGCGTTACTCAAATGGTGGGCTTCATTAATTCCAGAGGATTCATTAAAATAAGTATTAAAAGAAAGATTTTAGAAAATCTATCATTATTTAAATTCCATCTCATATTATAAATTAAGACGTGTGTGAAAAGAGTATGATGGCTGCAGACATAATCCATGACTTCCTAAGGAAGCAAAACGTCTTTGCCGTTGTTGGCGTCTCGAAAAACCCTGTGAAATATGGTCATCAGGTATATATTGACCTGAAAGAAGCAGGTTATGTGGTTTACGCAGTGAACCCGAATATAGACGAAGTCTTAGGTGATAGATGCTACCACTCGCTGAGCGAACTGCCCGAAATGCCAGACGTTGTAGATACCGTAGTCCCGCCAGCGGTAACAGAAGAGATAGTTGAGGAATGCAAAGAATTGGGAATAGCGCGAGTGTGGATGCAACCCGGATCAGAATCAGAAAAGGCGCTAAATTTTTGTATTGAAAACAACATAAAAGTAGTGCATGATATGTGTGTGATGGTAAAGAGAAGGGAATGAGAAGGGTTTTTTATATTATTCTCCCCCAAACACGAAATGGTTTCTTAATTATTCTTTTTAGCCGCTCTATATTCTCTTCTTCCACTGTAAGAAGGATAACCGTTGAAGGTCCCGCGGATTTTTCAATATCTACCTTTAAACGCTCTTCTATTCCACTCTCCATCTTAATCCGATAGCCGCCGATATGCTCCATCATCTTTAATCCGCCTTTTATCCCTTCATGACCAACAGGTATGAGTTCATGAACATAACTCATCTTTGAAAGTTTTAACATGTCTTCTACCATTATGATGTCCCGGGCATTGGCATTTATGGCGTCTATGACTTCATACCCCACCTTTGGCACACCGACAGCAGCGATTATGTCATTCTTTAATGATTTACCCATTTTCAATCCTTTTTCACTGCCTATTCCAAGTACAGTAATACCTATACCTGTTTGTTTCGTTTTGATGTTCTCTTCTGTATGCCCTTCTAATACATCAAGCGTTTTAATTTTAAGCGCTTCTTCTCTTATCCCCTGAAATATTCGTGATCCGGTAGGGAAAAATTCAACACTCAAGTTCGCAATTAAAGCAATTGGCTGCGCACCCGAAGCTAAAACTTTTATAATGACTGTTCGCGCCATTAACCGCCCAAAGACTTCGCCATCCAGTTTAATTTCATCTTCATGCTTGGGTCCTATACCGCCCGAGGAGGTATTAGCCAGCACAATTGCCTGTCCATTCTTGAGTTTCATAATAATAAGATCGCCGAAGTTCGATGTTGAAATCTCTTCACGCGATATACTTAGGCTTCTAAGCTCTACAAATTCGCCTATATTCTCTAAAAGCTGTAAATAAATTGTTAACGCCTGTCTTATTACCTCTGACCTTTTGATACCGTTCTTTACTGCGATTTCATCAATCCGCTGTATCTTCTCTTTTGGCAGCCTTATGTTTATTGGTTCCATCCTATCACCCGCATTTACATTACATGTGTAATGCGAATAGTAAGCTTTAAATGTATACCCCTTTTCCTTCGCCACATGGATAACAATATACAAGAGTTCGGTACGAAGATTAGTGAATTGATACGGGGGGAAGAGCTCACACGCGAAGAGGTGAGGGCGATGTTCCGTCAAGTGCTCCTGAACGAGCAGCCTGATTTGCAACAGGGTGCTTTCTTAGCTGCACTAACCGCCAAAGGCGAGACACCAGAAGAAATAGCAGGCATTTGGGACGCCATCTATGAACTCGATACCGTGCCAGTTACACCAGCAGTACCTCAGCCACTGGTCGAAAACTGTGGCACTGGTATGGATGCATTGAAGACATTTAACATCAGTACCGCTGCTGCTATCGTTGCTGCGGCTGATGGTGTATATATCTCCAAGCATGGAGCAAGAGCCATCACCTCTCGATGTGGCGCTATTGACATCTTGGAGTCTGTAGGGATTGACGTTGAATGTGACACGGAACTAGTAAAAAGGAGCATTGAAAAAGCTGGGATTGGTATCTTTAATGGCATGAGTACCAGAATCCATCCGGCGCTTGCAAGGATTCTGTCCCAAATCCGGTTCGGGACAACACTGAATATTGCTGCCTCTCTCGCCAATCCCGCACTTCCACAGTACGGCGTAAGGGGTGTATATTCCAGGAACTTAATCAAACCCGTTACTCTGACGATGCGAAATATCGGTTACCGTCGCGCTATTGTATTTCACGGCTTGAATAGTGATGGGACTAAAGGCATAGATGAAATCTCCACTATGGGCAAGACTTTCGTTAACGAACTACATGAAAATGGGGCGATTACTTCCTTCTCTATTAACCCAGAGGACCTTGGAATCCAATCTACCAACGAGCAGGACCTTCTATCTTCCACAAACAGGAAAGAGGAAACTTTACACTTCCTCAGGTTATTAACAGGTACGGATTGTAGCGCAAGGCATGAAATCGTTTGTCTCAATACTGCTCCCATTCTTTACCTGGTGGGCAAAGCCAGAGATATTGAGGACGGTTTTGAGAAGGCAAAAAGGATCCTCGAATCCGGACGAGCGATTAATAAACTGACTGATTGGATAAGGGAACAGAACTTAGATCCGGAACGTGGCGAGAAGAAACTGGAACGTCTGTTAGAAGAGGTGGACGCTAAATGAAAGCAGCAGTTCTAAGAGGCATAGAAAACATGGAGATCACTGAGGTAGAGAGACCCGCTTGCAATTCCGGTGAGGTCTTACTAAAATTAGAAGCATGCGCAATCTGCAAAACCGATACGAAGATGTTCCACTCTGGTCATCGTGATCTTAAGCTACCACGCATACTCGGACACGAGCTTGCAGGAACGATACTAGAAGTAGGAAAAGGCGACCAAAAATTTGATGTAGGAGATCGAGTACAAGTAGCTCCTGGTCTTCCATGTGGTGGCTGTCCTTTCTGTATAAGTGGCGTTCCAAATATGTGTGATAATATGTCAATAATAGGCTTTCATCATGACGGAGGATTTGCAGAATACATGCTCGTTCCTGCAAATGGCGTTCAAAATGGCTGCATAAATACGATACCCCTTTCTTTATCCTTTGAGGTGGCAGCTCTTGCAGAACCTCTTGCCTGTTGCATCAATGCACAAGAACTGAGCAAAATAAAACTTGGTGATACGGTCGTTATCTTTGGTGCAGGACCTTTAGGTCATTTACATCGTCAATTAGCACATATTTCCGGCGCTTCTGAGGTAATGTTAATAGAAAACAGCCCGGAAAGAATCGCATTTGCTAAAAAAGTCGCTCCGGACTATCTTATTGACTCGACAGAGGTTGACCCGGTGGAAGCGGTAAAAGAAATAACGGGCGGTGCAGACGTCGTTATTCCTGCCTGTTCCGATCCGGACGTTCTTGCTCAGGGTATCGAAATGCTAAAGAAACGCGGACGAATTGTATTCTTCTCTGGTCTGCCACACGGATATAAAAATATTCCCATAGATCACAATCTGATACATTATAAAGAGCTCCAAATTTTTGGCGCTTATGGATGTACCTCTGAACAGAATCGAAAAGCATTGAAGATCTTAGCAGCGAGGAAAATAGCGGTTGAAGAGTTAGTTACTCATCACATCTCTTTAGACGAACTAATCAAAGGTTTTGAATTGGTAGACACCCATAAAGCAATGGAAGTTGTTGTAACATCATTTTAACTTCTGTACTAACCACAAGATTACACAGATTTTTACGAGAAAATTACCGTTTAGCCAGCACCGAAAGCATTTCATCCTGGCTCTTAACAATCACCGCGCCTTTAGTCCGCAATTGGATAAATCGTTTGGTAGCTACTCCACCGGTAAAATCCCGTGCCGCCAGGTTATCAGCATCAAAGGCCAATAACAGTTTGTCCATCTTCAATGCCGCTTCTGCCGCTTCCAAGTTCTTTAAATTGCCAAAACCAAATGGAATACCGCACAGCACAACAGCATCCGCACGTCCAATCAGCGCTAAATGCGCTTCAAATGATTCTGTCGTTATCGTTGAGAACGGTGCTTCGGTCACAACCGGGATGTCAAGCAGTTTTGCGACTTCGCAATCGGTATCCAGCAGGTTCAACACGCCGGCAGTAACTTTGTAGCCTTTTTCTGTGAGAAGATGCATTGATGATGCACCCTCTCCACCGCCACATATCAGATGAATAGTACCCTTATTTCTATTTGATGTCTCAGGCGGGCGTTTTATCGGAGAAGGCGATAAATAGCATTGATTAGTTAACGCATGCATTTTAACAATGACATCAGCGCCAAAGGTACTTTTTATGTGCTCTGCAGTTAATACCTCTTCTTGTGAGCCCAGAGAGAAGATTTTTCCGCCATGCAGCAATACTAAACGGTCGCAGTACTGAGCAGCTAAATTGAGGTCGTGGATAACGGCAATTACAATTAAACCTTCATGCGCAGTCAATCGTTTCAGAAGCGCCATTATCTCTAATTGATAATTGATGTCAAGGTGTGAAGTCGGCTCATCGAGCAGTAACACATTAGGCTCCTGCGTAAGCGCTCGAGCAATGATGACAAGCTGTCTTTCTCCGCCACTCAACTCAGTAATTGGCCTTTCAGCCAGATGCCAGCAGTTAGTAAGCTCCATACACCGCCTCGCTATCGCTATGTCGCTCTCATTTTCCAGTTCTAACCTACCCAAGTGCGGATTCCTGCCCATAAGCACGATGTCTAGAGTAGAGAACTCGAAATTCACGTTTGTGTCCTGTGGCACGGCAGCGAACTTCCTTGAATACTCCTTGTCCTTCATCGCCATTACATCGCTATTATCTAATATTATTGTGCCCATCTTCGGTTTCAAGATGCGACTGATTGTGCGCAGAAGCGTTGTCTTACCCGAGCCGTTTGGCCCAATGATACCTAAAAATTCGCCATGTGCTGCACTAAAATCCACGTGCTCCAGGACCTTCACGCTTCCATAATATGCATCCACATTGTTTATCTCTAAGGACATGTACCTACCTATTTATCTTTATAATTCGTAATTATAATATAAAATAAGCATGGACCCCCGATTGTTTTTAATCATACTTTTGATGATGCCTCTTTCGGTCATTACACTGGCAGATACAGTAACTGCGGCTGATACCATAGCCGATGCGAACGGCGTAGGGGATGCGAATGAGTCATTTACTTTCGTGCACATGACTGATGCCCACATTGGATACTACGATATAAAAGAACTAACAGACGATCCAAGCATCTGCAAGCTTATTAAAGTGGTGGATCCGAAAAGCATGGTAGAATCGGTGGTAAAGTTTACAGATACGCTACAGGATATAAAGACACACAAGCCCGACTTTATTCTGGATACCGGTGATCTGGTAGAATCAAACAATCTCGACTTTTTTAATGCCTATGCCGAGATACTAAAAAGTATTGATATTCCGGTATATAATACACCCGGCAATCATGATAGACGTGACAGGTATGGACAAGGCGATAATCTTACAAATTATTACGATATTGTAAAGCCACTCAATGGTTCCGTAGATACCGTCTTATTGGACGATTTTGGCGATTACTATTTTGATTGGAAGGGTTATTGCTTTGTCGGATTAGATTCAGGAGCCGATTATAGCGTTTATACAGAATGGCGGGATCTAAACCCTACTATGCTGCTGTACTTGTTATTGCTCTGCACACCGGAAAGCAATGGTCTTTGGTGTAGCCAAATGGAGCGGTTATATACTCTGGATCCTAACATCCCGAAAATCATTTTTATGCATCATCCGGTTATCAACGATAAGGACGACGAGAATTTGTATGATTATAAGGTTAAGGTTCCTAATAATTGCTCAGACTATGGCGGAAACGATGCTTGTATAGCAAAGAATAGATGTGATTTTATAGATTATTGTCTCAATAATCATGCCTATTTGGTTCTTACAGGACATACACACAAGGATTATGTGGCTGTCCACGCCCCTCCGGTGGCTGTGCCAGCGATTACGGAACCATATATGTTTATTCAAACAAGAAGTGCTACAAAAGATGAGCAGGGATATAAACATGGGTACCGAGTGATCAACATCACCGATGGTGTGATTTCAAACATCTCAGCGGAAACAACACCCACTCTAAATCGGTCTACTTTCACTTTGTCATTGGCTGATTCCGTTGCTGAACCCGAAGCCATATGGGGTATTAGCGTACGGGACTCATTAGGTCGACATACGGGGATGAATTGGACAACAGGTGACATCGAACGTGAAATACCGGGTTCCTATTACACTGGACATTATAATAAACCGCCATCTGATACACCTCAGGTTCTTGTGGTTTATCCAGCGGATAATTCGTTAGAGGTTGTTTATCACGCTTTGGAATGTGGTGATGGCACGACACTTGTAACAAAAGAGCCGGATGAGTATGTACAAAAAGTGGTGGATTTTTAAGTTTTCATAGACCATGCAAAAGGGAAATCCCGAATATGAATCGCTAAACCAGTACATTGAGTATTACTCGAAAGGAAGAAACGGTGTTGGCAACAACCCATCGGTGGTAGCGATCATATCGCCGGCAGAAAACGTGACCTACGAGATTACTACTGTTGATTTATTTATGTCCGAGCCCGCGAAAGATCATACGTATTTCCGATTTACCGGTAATGTAACGCAGTTATGGGATGAACCGCACGCTGGGGACGAATTGGACCAATGCCTTTTCTGTGCGTGACCTTAACGGGGACGATAAGGCGGATGTGTTAGTGCAGATAGAGGGATACAATGAGACTACGAGAGATAAAACAGCGACAGTAATAGCGAAGCGGGGGCATAATGGCGAACATCTCTGGGAAGAGTCTGTAACAGGAAGGGATCTCTTTGCATTGTCTGCAAGTGACCACAATGGCGATGAAATTGCCGATGTACTGCTCGGATCACATGATCAGGTGTATGCGTTGGGATACAGGGAAGAATAGACCGTGCTTATCGCACGCATAATCAAAACGGGAAGAAGCCGCATTAAGCGGCTTCATTTTTTTATCGAACGCTTTCGCTAACCGAAGAGAGTAATACTCCGGTGGAATCTAGTTCATGCCTTCGTTACCAATGTTATCTCAATTGACGAGACGTTCGCCTTATATCCTTCGTCTCCTGATATCTGCTCAGTCCCTATCTTTATGTCCTTCACTTCCATTCCCGGCACGAACTTAGCCCTCGTTACCTCTGCGGTATCCACGGCCCTTGCAATTGCTCGGCCTCGCGCCTTTATCACTACCTCATCAGAGCCGCTATTGATCTGCGTCACTACCGCCATGACATAACTCATCATAGGCTTAGTTCCGATATATATCACGTTGTCTTCTGGCATTTTTGTATCACCCATTGTATTATATATTGGTGTTGCTTTTAAACATTCACCACATACATGCACACGAAAAAGAATGATCATGGGGTAATAAGAAGGGAGATCATAACATTAAGCTATGAGCACGGTACGATAGTAATAAATAGCAATTTCAAGCTGCCGCATACCGTTTGGGATACTCGTGTGGGCTGCTATCGATGCTCGTCCCTGTTCTATAAGGACGTAATAGAATATCTAAATCTATCCGGGCTCGATTACGTGGATAACGTTCTGGACTTAATGCCAATGCCGGATTTAGCATGTAATTTGGCCTTGCGTGACTATCAGAAGGATGCAATAGCTAAATGGCTACAAACAAAAAGCGGGGCTTTGGTCTTACCCACTGGCGCTGGCAAGACAATAATAGGCATAAAAGCAATTAGCATGCTGAATGTTCCAGCACTGGTTATCGTACCGACATTGGAACTGCTAAAACAGTGGAAAAACGAATTGGAACAGAAATTTGGCATTGAAATTGGCACATACAGCGGCGAAAAGCATATCTTGGCGCCTATAACAGTATCAACTTACGATACCGCGTATTTGAGGGCGGAGGAGCTGGGAAACAAGTTCCTATTCTTGCTCTTCGATGAGGTTCACCATCTGCCATCGCCAGGATATGCGAGCATAGCGGAGCTGTTTGTCGCGCCTTACCGGCTGGGGTTGACCGCGACCTACGAACGAGAGGATGGGCAGCATAAAGAGCTCGAGAGGTTGATAGGCGGAAAGGTCTATGAAATTGAGCTGGAAAAACTAAAAGGCAAGCATTTAGCTGAATACAAAACGAAGCGGATCGTTACTGATTTAACAGTGGCTGAACGGTCGGAATACGAAAAATACCATAACATATTCTCTGATTTCCTGAAGAGCAGGAACATAATCTTGAAATCGCCAAAAAATTTCCGGCTGCTTGTTATGAGAAGTGGTCGCGACGCAAGTGCAAGAGCAGCTTTGCTGGCACGAAACAGAGCGAGACAGATAGCTTTGAACTCGAACTCAAAGTTACATGCGCTTTCCGATATCCTGGATAACCATTTCGGAGAACGAATGATAATATTTACCGAGCATAATTCGCTGGTTTATGCTATCTCCCGGGAGTTCCTCATACCTGCGATTACGCATACCACGCAGAAGGATGAACGCGCGGAAATTATGGATAAGTTCCGGGCGGGGAAATACAAGGCGATTGTAACCTCTAAGGTTCTGGAAGAGGGCATTGATGTACCAGAAGCTTCTGTTGGTGTTATATTGAGTGGTAGCGGCAGTAAGAGAGAATATAAGCAGCGATTGGGTAGGATATTGAGGAAGAAAGAGGGTAAACTCGCGATTCTATATGAAATCATATCGAAAAAGACAACAGAAGTGGGTATTGCACAGAGGCGTAAAAGTGAGGCTGGTAAGGGAACACCCAGTAAATAGTTTATACAAAAAGTTTTGATAAATATATATCATAGAATCAAAATTAAAAAATAGTCTCTGAGGTGGTCAAATAAAAGTTGAAAGAGTAGAGAATGACTAACACAGATAGCTACATGCGGAAATTAGTAGTGACCAATCCCTTGGGTGAACCCACATACCGCTTAGTTATCCATACACTCAGACTTCCTCAGGGGAGCAGGGGTCTGGATGCCGGATGCGGGATCGGGTATCAGGCGTTATTGCTGGCAGAAGCCGTAGGACCTGCAGGTCATGTCACAGGCATTGACCGGTCCCCTGAGTTTCTGGCTAAAGCAGGAGAAATTGTCAATAAGGCAGGTATGGCTGAACAGGTCTTTTTTCAGGAAGCAGATGTGAACAACCTCCCCTTTGAAGACAACACCTTTGACTGGGTATGGAGTGCCAACTGTGTTGGATATGAACCCCTACCGCAGATAAAGGAACTTGCAAGAGTGGTGAAACCAGGCGGCAGTGTGATCATCCTTGCCTGGTCTTCGCAACAGTTGCTTCCAGGACACCCTCTGCTAGAAGCCCGACTGAATGCGACATCTTCTGGATTTGCCCCTTTTGTTGAGGGGATGAGACCAGAGCTGCACTTCTCGCGTATGCCTGGCTGGTTCCGTAAAGCAGGTCTGGAGCAGACCTCTGCCCAGACTTTTGCAGGCAGCGTTCACGCTCCACTGAGCGATGAAATCCGCAACGCCATGATGGCACTGCTTGAGATGCGATGGGTGGATGTGCAAGCGGAACTATCACATAAGGATTGGATACAGTTTCAGCGTCTATGTTTACCGGACTCACCGGATTTTATCCTTAATAATCCCGATTACTATGCCTTCTTTACGTATTCGCTCTTCAGAGGTAGGGTTACTCGATAACAAAAACACCTATTATTTGCTTTTATATTTTAGCAGCTATGGTTGCTTTAATATTGAATTACGAAAATATACCGGGTGCTTTTTTGCTTATAATAGACAGCGCATTATCGGGCCAAGCAGCAGTGGGCGGATTTGCGGGCTCTACTGTGGCCTATGCTGTACGGTTTGGAATCTGTTCCCTGACCGGCCTGGTGATTGTATTATTCTGTGTTTCTTGTGGTTATCGTTATAGGTACCAGTGTAGTGGACTTTCCAAAGGCGGCTACATATCTCGTGGATATCTGGCTGTTCTCTGATATTACTAATGCTTTGATGGCAATTCCGAACTTGATAGGGTTACTTCTGTTGAACAAGATCGTGGTGGGTCTGCTTAAGGATTATTTCAAGTCATAATAAGAGAACTAATTTATTTGGCGTTCAATTATATCTAAGGCTGTATTAGTAGCTATTAACAAGAATAAATATGAACGATCCAGTAAAAGTAATAATCATGGGCGCGGCCGGACGGGATTTTCATAACTTCAATGTCTACTTCAGGGATAATCCTGCATACCGTGTCGTAGCATTTACCGCCACCCAGATACCAGATATAGAAGGCCGAACATACCCCGCAGAACTGGCAGGTGGCTTATACCTGGATGGTATACCCATTTATCCTGAACTAGAACTGGTCAATCTGATAAAGGAACACGCGATTGATCGTGTCGTATTCGCGTACAGCGATGTGCCGTACCAGTATGTGATGTCAAAATGAGCCGAAGTAAATGCCGCAGGTGCGGATTTTACCATGCTGGGTCCGCATGCCACCATGTTGCGAAGCAGCGTGCCTGTGATCAGCGTATGTGCAGTGCGTACTGGCAGTGGCAAGACCTCGGTAAGTAGAAAGCTCTGTCAGCTCTTGCGACTGCGCAACAAGAACGTGGTAGTAGTAAGACATCCCATGCCATACGGCAAGCTTACACAGCAAGCAGTACAGCGGTATTCATCCTATGAGAACATTGATCGTATGGGATGTACGATAGAGGAGCGGGAAGAATATGAAACACATATTGATGCAGGTTGTACCGTATATGCCGGTGTGGACTATGAAAAGATCCTGCGTCAGGCAGAAACCGAAGCTGATATTATAGTCTGGGACGGCGGCAATAACGATTTTTCCTTTTTTAAACCAGATCTGAATATAGTGGTTGCAGACCCGCACCGTGCCGGAGATGAATTGACGTACTACCCCAGTGAGATAAATTTAAGAATGGCAGATATTGTAGTGATCAATAAGCAGGATACTGCGGAATTGGAAAAGATCGAGCAGGTACGCCGCAATATAATGACGGTAAACCCGGATGCAAAGATCATTGATTCGGCAGCTCCTATTACCGTAGAACATCCCGAGCTCATCAGGGGCAGGCGGGTGCTGGTGGTGGAGGACGGTCCCACAGTGACACACGGAGGCATGGAGTACGGTGCCGGGATCATTGCTGCTAATAAGGCAGGAGCAAAAGAGATCGTTGACCCAAGACCGTTTACAACTGGCACTATCTCTGAAACATTCAGGCAGTATCCTGATATTGGTCCGCTGCTTCCTGCTATGGGGTACAGTGATGAGCAGATCCATGACCTGGAGCAGACAATCAACGCAGCCGATTGCGATGCGGTGGTTATTGGCACGCCTATTGACCTGACGCGTGTTATTAATATCAATAAACCCGCAACAAGGGTACGGTACGGTATTAAGGAGATCGGCGATGCCAATCTGGAAGAGGTGATAGATGTGTTCTTAGAGCAGGTGAGCGTCTGAATGAGTCTGATAGTGGCTGCGCTTGGTGGCAATGCAATAATCAAAAAGGGAGAGCAGGGCACCTTCGCACAGCAGTTCCGCAATACCTTTGAGTGTATGGGCTATATTGCGCATCTGATCAGAGCCGGGCACCAGGTGGTGCTGACTCATGGGAACGGACTCCAGGTGGGGTTTATCATGATCCAGGTAGAAGCAGCCGCGGGTAAGGTACCGACTGCACCGTTACATGTGGATGTTGCGCAGTCACAGGGCAGTATGGGGTATATGATCGCCCAGAGCCTCATAAACCAGTTACAAGAGCATGGCATTGATACCTGCGTGGCAGCAGTGATGACGCAGGTTCTTGTTAATCGTGATGACCTGGCCATGAAGCATCCAACCAAACCGGTAGGCGCATTTTATACCAGAGAACGGGCAGTTGAGCTAGAACGCCGCGGTCATGCTATAGTAGAGGACAGCGGACGCGGCTGGCGGCGTGTGGTAGCCTCACCCAGACCGATCAGGATCATAGAGGCGGAAATCATTAAAGATTTGGTACAGGCTGGGACAATCGTGGTGGCATGTGGCGGCGGTGGAATCCCGGTAGCAGAAGAGAACGGTGCGCTTAACGGTGTGGATGCGGTGATAGATAAAGATTTGGCTTCAAGCCTGCTGGCTGATGAAATAAAGGCCGATGTGATCATGTTCCTGACAACCGTGGACCAGGTGGCACTGAACTATAATACGCCACAGCAAGTAGAACTGGAACGGCTGAGCCTGGATGAAGCTAGGCAATACCTCCATGATGGTCAGTTTCCGCCCGGGAGTATGGGACCCAAGATAGAAGCGGCGGTGGAATTTGTGGAGTGTGGCGGAGAGAGAGCAGTGGTATGCCGGCCCAAGGTTGTCGTTGAGGCACTTGCGGGGCGGGCAGGAACAGTGATAGAGTAAATTTTAGGGTTACGAGTAGAGAGGTTTTAAATAAATGTAAAATCTCTTCTCCCGATAGGTGATCGGGTGCATTGACAAGGATGATTTCATTTTGGTCCATTGCATGCACTACTAAATCTTTGACCCTTCCAGCATGACGCACCCATATAAAAATACCACCCACATCTGGATTTTCCTTAAAGAACTGACGTGTATATAAAAGCCAACTTTCACACTAAGCATTTTGATATTTATATATAAAAAGAAACTATCTGAAATTAGAAAGTACTTAGGGGGCTAAATATTGTATTTATTTTTCGATACGGAAACAACTGGATTGCCAAAAGTGCGGGGTGCACCACTTACAAAATTGAACAACTGGCCGAGAATGGTTCAGCTTGCATGGTTGCTGTATGACAAAAATCAGAATCTTATCTCCGAGGCGGATTATATTATCAAACCAGAGGGATTTACCATTCCCGCCGATGCTTCCAATGTGCATGGCATTACAACTGAGAAGGCATTGGTATCAGGAGTGCAGTTAGAAGCAGTCCTGCATGAATTTTCTGAAGTAATTCCTAAGTCAGAAATTATAATTGCACACAACATGGATTTTGATGATAAAATCGTTGGTGCGGAATTTCTAAGATCTGGAGTTGAATCAGCTTTGTTTGATAAACCGAGATTCTGCACAATGAAGACAACCACAGAATTATGTCAGATTCCTGGCCGCTATGGATATAAATGGCCGAAATTATCTGAACTGCATTACCATTTGTTCAAGAAGGATTTTGAGGATGCACATGACGCAGCCGTTGATGTAAAAGCTTGTGTGAAATGCTTTTTCGAACTGATGCGTGTTGGTTTCATAAAAAATGAAAATAATAAAGATGGAACCGCGTAAATTGTGACTTGATGATTATATAGGGGGTGCAGGAACGCCGGGTCCTGTTTCAGTTTCTACTGATATAAGTTCAATGTGCAAAGTAGGGTGGGTAATTTGTCTTGAGCGGGGTAAAATTAGTAAAGGTTGGCAAATGCTGGAAAGCGGAAATGTTTATCCGAAATAAGAAATAAGGGTAAGTATTGCACTTCACTTGTAACTTTATTAACCAAAAACAAATGCTTTATATAATCATAAGGTAGAGGTGCATAGGCATGGAAGATGCCAACGTTGCTTTGATACTTAAGGAGATAGCGTACATTAAGGAGCATATGATAGACATGGATAGAATTTTGACGGATGAAGAGCTAATAATGTTAAAAGAAGCTGAGAAAGAATTTGTGGATGGGAAAACAATAAAACTTGAAGACATAGAGAGGAATTCAGAGTGAAGTTCGAGATATATTTGAGCAGTAGGAGTCATAAATTCCTTAAAAGAGTTGATAGGACAACATATACACGATAGAATTGTAAGAAAAATAGAGGCGCTTGCAAATGATCCGTTTCTATCGGATGCAAAGAAAATTGTGGGGCGTAAAGAAAAACTCCATAGGGTAAGGGTGGGGGATTACAGAATTTTGTATGAAATATATCAGGATAAGAATGCGGTTCTGATAGTAAACATTGATAAAAGATCAAGAATATACGATGGATAATAGGGCGGCAGGTTCAACTCTCAGCTTCACTTCGGTGCTAACGCACTCGGACAACAGAGCGTATCTGGCTTCTTGCCTTCGGCACTTCGCCCAAATTTGCTCCCCTGTCGCTCCGCAAACTTCAGATATACCAGAAATGTTATACGAAATTGCGAGGATTTGACATGGTAATAAACATTAGAAAAGAAACAGAAAAGGATTCCGAAGACATTAAATCAGTAAATGACAAAGCATTTGGCCAAGAAAACGAAGGTAAAATAGTTGAAAATCTCAGAAAAAATGAAAAATATATTTCTGATTTATCTTTGGTCGCTGAAATAGATAATAAAATTGTTGGCCACATTTTATTCTTTCCAATTAAAATAATATCACAGGAAAATGAATACGAAACCCTTTCACTTGCTCCAATGTCGGTCTTGCCAAATTATCAAAAAATGGGTATTGGATCAAAACTAATTAAATATGGAATCAAAGCTGCTAAAAAAGCTGGATATGGTTCTATTATCGTAGTGGGACACCCTGACTATTATCCAAGATTTGGCTTTGCACCTGCAAGTACTTTTGGAATAAAACTACCTTTTGAAGTTCCTGATAACGCTTTTATGGCTTTAGAACTTTTACCCAATAGCCTAAAGGGAAAACAAGGGACAGTTAAATATCCAAAAGAATACAATGACGATGATTGATTGAAACCCTTTCGCCGACAGGGCGCAACAGCAGATAAAAGAGAAAATTAAAGATTTCCCTAAATTCGTCTATCGCTTTTATTTGCAAGAGGCTATACAACATTGCAAAAATATCAATACCAAGTTATTTATACACCCTCATCTATCTAAGAGTCATGAGGTAAAAAATGAGTGGCAAGTTTCAGTTAAAGAGATGTATATGCGAACTTAACTTCGGATATAACGAAGTTAAGTGAAATCGGCTCAATTAACTGAGGAGGGTGGTAATGATGGAAAATTTGCTAATAAATGAGAAGGTCTATAAGCAGTATTTATGGGACCTGGAAGAAGAATTTGAAAAAGAGGTTATCTCCCATTCCCAAGAATTATTTGGGGAAGAATCCATTTATATTGATATTAAGAAAAGAATAGGGAAGGGGGATGTGTTATCAATTCCCGATGGTTATTTAATTGACTTTTCTTTTAAAAATGAGCCCCGATTATATATAGTCGAAAATGAGTTATCGACCCATGATCCTTTTGCTCATATTGGCCAACAGTTGTTAAAGTTTGCAATATCTTATAAAGCAAGCGGAAGAAAAATTAAGGAATTTCTATTAAATGATATAATAAAAGACACCGCAAAAAAATCTTTCATCGACAATAAATTAAAATCCCTTAACATCAGAAACATAGATGCTTTTCTTGAATCAGTCATTTTCGATAAGGCGGTTGGAGCAATAGTAGTAATAGATCAGACAACCGATGATTTAATTAATGTTATTAACCAATTAACAATGAATACAGAAGTGGTTGAATTTCAGACCTTTGTAACGGATAGAGAAGAGTTTGATTTCCATGTACACAAGTATACACCATTCCAAGCCGATATACGAGAGTTCAAAGAAAGTAAAGTCGCCGGCGGAGTAATAGAAAATGTAGATACAATAGTCGTTCCCGCTAATAAAGAGGGTTTTGAAGAAACTTTCTTAGGGGAAAATCGCTGGTATGCAATCAGAATCTCAAAATCAATGATAGGTAAAATAAAATATATTGCAGGTTATCAAACAGCCCCAACATCAGCCATAACACATTATGCGGAAGTCTCTAAAATTGAAAGATATAACGAGACTGATAAATTCCTCGTTTATTTCAAGGATCAAGCAAACGAAATAGGGGCTTTAAAATTAATTCCTAAACCCAAGGGGAGAGTGAAAGCCCCACAAGCACCTAGATATACAACATTCGACAAGTTAAAGAATGCAAAAAATTTGGACGAGGTATTTCAATGAGCCGACATCACTTAACAGAGCGTATCTGGTTCGGACTTAAATCTGAAATTGGATTTATAAAAATGGGGATGCCTAATGTCTAGCGAAAGGAGTAAACTTCTGAAAAAACGGAAATATTATTATAAAACAAGATTTCCCGCTGAAGTGATAGAGAGCGCACATGATTTGTTTCTCTCAAAGCTTGACCCAAAGGAAGATATTGAGAACCCACAGGGTCTCTCCATCAGTTATGAAAACGAAACGCGGAATTACGATTCTCGAGAGGTGTTTTTGGCAGAGTATCCAAAAGCCGAGGAATATGAGTTTTATCATATAGCACAAAAAAATAGACTATTCATTATGGGTGATAGTTATGACGTATCCGTATCAGTAGATTTTCCAAACAGGGCAGATATAGAATCTATTTTTCAAGTTTTTGAAAAGAATCTTGACAGAAGCACAATCAGAGTTGATTCGCAATCTATTAAGATATTCATTGGTCACGGGCACAATAACCAGTGGCGAGACCTAAAAGATCACCTTCATGAAAAGCACGGATTTGATGTGACAGCGTACGAGGTAGGTCCCAGAGCTGGATTAAGCGTGAAAGAGGTTCTTGAATCTATGCTTAACGAGAGTTCTTTCGCATTTCTCGTCCTAACTGGCGAGGACATTGGTACATACGGTGAAATGCATGCACGGGAAAATGTAGTGCACGAGCTTGGACTTTTTCAAGGGCGACTTGGCTTTATACGCGCTATTGTGCTCTTGGAAGAAGGAGTTCATGAATTCTCAAACATCTTGGGATTGAATCAGATTCGATTCTCCAAAGGGAACATACGCGAAACATTTGGTGATGTCTTAGCAACGATTAGGAGAGAACTGATGCAGGACGATGCCTAACAGAGCGCATCTGGCTTCGCTACGCTCCGCCCAAATCCAGCCTAACGGCTGGACTTCAGATACGCTCAGAAAGTTATACGCAATCGTGAGCAAAAGGGTAAAATAGGCGAAAAAAGATAAGATGCTGAGAGAGGAAAAAAGAGGGATGTCTTTGGATATTGGAAAAAAGATCGAATTTGTTTCACAGGCATATAGGAATACCCAAGATATGATCTCGTTTGCCGACACTAAGGCAAATATATCCCTTTCAATCCAAAGTCTATTGATAAGTATTGGGTTAGGTACTTCGATTTTAGCAAATACATTTGAACACGTTCAGAAATTAGATAATAATAACATATCCGGTGTTTTTTATTTTATAGTTGTAGCTTTTATTATTTCATCTATTGTGGGAGTTATCCTATCAATATTTGTTTACAAGGCTAGGCCACCTTTAGATGAAACTGAACAAAAAAAAAGAAAGGGGCTATTGTATTTTGGACATATTGCGCAATTCACTACATTTAAAGATTATTTTTCTGAAGTAGATAGTATTGATGAGGACGGAATGTTAGAAGAATTCACTCAGCAGGTATATCAGTTATCACTTATTGCAAACAAAAAAATGAAATATGTAAATATGTCAATTTATTTCTTGGTAACCAATTTATTTTTAACTATCATCGTCATAACGTTTAGTGGATATATAAGTACACTTTGAAGTCTTGGGGCATAAATATGGGGATTGTTAATGACTTGGAAAATAAAGTGCGGGACTATCTAGCTGGAGATTACGAAGTAACAGAAACACAAACGATTCCTTCCGTAGATAATGTGCCTTTTGGGAAGAATGCCAAGAAAATGCAGTTATGTGCATACTGCATTGATTTACGAAAGTCAAGTGAGTTATTAACAGTTCATCAAAAACAAACTTCAGGAAAAATTCACAAAGCATTTCTCGCAGTAGCATCGAAGGTGGTATTAGAAAATGGCGGAGAAATTCGAAGTTTCAACGGTGATGGTTTATTGGCATTTTGGCCTGCATATTATAAAAATCAAATAACAACAGCGGTCAAAGCTGCGATGATTACAAAATGGTTTTTAGATATTAGACTCTCGCCTTTATTCGAGAGGTATGAAAAAATCGATTTTGGAATCGGGATAGATTGGGGTGACGTGTATATCGTTAGAGCTGGTATTCCAAGAGACACAAATAACAATGATTTAGTTTTTATTGGAAAGTGTGTGAATTTTGCAACAGCAATTGCAAATCAAGCTCATGAACCATACCATGTAGAAATTTCTAAGGTGACATATGACAATTTAGAAAATCGGATTTATGGAGTCTCAAATGGGGAAAAAGTAGATATGTGGAAGGATGGCGCAGTAGAATGGAAAGATGAGAATCACATAACCAAAATCACTAGCTGGTATACTAAATTAGAATAGAGTCCACCATAGCGTTCATGCACCAGAAGATGTCTAAGGATTAATGAATAACGTTAAGAGAGGGGTGGCTTATAAAAACCGTAAAATCTGGATAGGAAAAGTGCCTTTTGCTCACGAAAAATCGTCGCTTCGCTCCTCGTCCCTATCGGGTGCGTATAACATGGTATAACTAGCTCGCTTACGCTCGCCCAAATTCCCCCTCGACAAAAACTTCAGATATACCAGGAACGTTATATAAAATTTCGAACCCACCTTCAGAGGAAATGTTATATAGACTCAAATTCAATTTAAATAAATAAGGTTTAAAAAACAAAATAAATGAAAAAGCCCAAAATATATGATAACTACCCTTTATGGATTGTTATACTTGCTAATATCTTAATGCTTGCGGTTTATGTTGCAGGCGCATATATAATGTTCGCGTTAAGCATAATTACTGGATTTTTATATGTAGCGTATCTCGTTATTCTTGAACTCTATTTTTTAAAGGAAGGGTGTATTCATTGTTGTTATTTTGGCAAATTATGTGCCTTTGGTAAAGGAGCTGTAGCCGCAATGTTTTTCAAGGAAGGAGATCCTGAAAAATTCTGTGAAAGAGAGCTTGGTTTTAAAGATTTTATTCCACAAGTTCTTGTAGTTCTAATTCCCTTAATTGTGGGAACAGCCATTCTTATTTCAAGAGGTTTTAATCTTCTAATCTTAATTGCTATGATTTATCCGGTCTTTTCATGGTTTGCCGTAAACCCTTTTCTTTATGGAAAACTCGCATGCCTGCATTGCAAGCAGGGCAGTATCTGCTGTCCAGCCCTTAAGTTCTTTATAAAGGAGAAAGGGGGTAATAAAGAGGAATAGGGAGGTTGAAAATTATATAGAAAAACAGAAATACAGGCACAAAAATATAAAAAGATCTATAAAGAGGTAATTATTATTTAGAAAGGAGGTAAAATCAAAATGGAATGGAAAAAAGGAGTGATATCGGGGATTATAGCTGGAATAGTGATGCTACTAATTGGTTTGGTATTCATGATGATTCCATTCACACCTGGATTAACTCAGTGGTATTCTGTAACATTTCCAGAAATGTCATCACCCATGGCAATGTCAATAATGATGGCTGGTATAGTAGTAATTGGTATATTCATGGGACTAGTTTATTCGGTAATAAACTCAGCGATTCCTGGAGAAGGAGCAAGAAAAGGGGTAAACTATGGCATCATGGTATGGCTGTTAGCAGGATTAATGTGGCCGATCATGATGATGCGTTTTGCTCCAGCTTACATGTGGATTACAGAATTGATAAATGGATTGATTACTTATTCAATAGCAGGTGCAGTAATTGCCATTATTTACAAAAAGCTATAAACTTTACAAAAAGAAAATTTAGCCTGTGCTAAAAGAAAAACAAGGCTGTCTTTGGATTAAACCTTTTCTAAAGGTTTGATGTTAAAGCTTTCTTTTTAAAAGAAAGTTTTTTCAATGCCTCCTCGAACATGTCCATACCCGTATCTGCCTCCTTGGTGATGACGAGCGGCGGGCAGGCACAGTGATCAAGTAAAGTTCGCGGGAAAATGAGGACTGGAGAGCTTTTTGAAAAAAAACCTGAAAACGTCGAAAAACTACCAAAAAAAGAAGAGGCTGATTATACTCTCATATACCGCCTTGGATAGACATTCTAATAACTTTACGCTTTTGATTTCAATGTTATTTCCAGCGAAGAGACGTTCATCATATCTCCCTCTCCCCCTGCTAGCTGCTCTGTCCCCATCTTTATGTCCTTCATGGCTACTCCCTGCATGAACTTAATCCTTACTACCTCTGCAGTATCCACGGCCCGTGAGATCGCTCTGCCTCTCGCTTTGATTAATACCTCATTTCTCAAGCCAGTGTTAAACTGCGTCACTACTGCCAGGACATAACTCATAACTGGCTTATTTCCGATATAAATCGCAGATTAAGAATGGGGCGATTACTCGCCCCTTCTCATCTCAGAACGGTACGTGAAAGTTTCCCTTCATACCGCTCAAGCATTTCATAACCCTTTCTGTATCGGGCAGCAGTTTGTTTCT
>WSZT01000108.1 GCA_013139985.1 Candidatus Methanophagales archaeon
AGCGGATAAAAGAGACAGCAAAGGTGCTCTCATCCTATGTTGATGCAGTCATGATACGGGCATACCGGCATGATACGGTAGCGGAGTTCGCGCATTATGCTTCGATACCCGTAATAAACGGACTGACGGATTTCGAGCACCCATGCCAGATCCTGGCAGACTTGATGACGATAAAAGAATATAAAGACCGATTAGCGGGTGTCAAGATAGCATGGATCGGAGATGGTAATAACGTCTGCAACTCGTTAATCGGCGGTGCTGCGATCATGGGTATGGACATGTCCGTTGCGTGTCCAAAGGGCTACGAGCCGGCTAAAGAGCTAGTAGCGAAAGCGAAAAAATTGGGCTGTGATGTGGTCATAACGGAAAACGCAGAAGAAGCGGCTGATGATGCTGATGTGCTATACACTGATGTATGGGTATCTATGGGCGATGAGGACGAGAGTGAGCAGATAAAGAAAGATTTAAAGATTTATCAGATAAATGAGAATCTGATGCGCGTGGCGAAGGCGGATGTAATTATAATGCACTGCATGCCGGTGCATCTCGGAGAGGAAATAACAGCGGGTGTGATGAACTCTACGAATTCAGTGATATTCGCGCAGGCTGAGAACCGGCTACATGCACAAAAGGCGTTGGTGTTGCAATCGATACGATAAATATCATATACCTTTTTAAAGACGTTACTTTATCCTTTATCGGGGACGGGAAAAGAAAAAAATGGGTGAGACAGAAGCGAAGGCAGAATTCCCTTTCGACATAAACCCCATGTATGAGGGTGAGAGGGTAAGAAAATCAGGGATGTACGTGGAGTTAGGAGGAGTGAATAAGCCGGGCTTCGAGCTTGTTCTCTTTGAGCCTGACCCTGCGAAGATAAATGATGGTGAGGTCACTTTAATAGGGCCAGATATAGAGGACATAGAAGAAGGCGGTCTGTACGCATATGCGATGATATATAGGGTATCAGGCGAAGAGCTAGAAAAGGACTTGGAGGCAGTAATAGAGCGGCGTGATCATGAGTATCAGGGTTATATCCAGGGCTATATGCATCTCAACCAGCGTGCAGAAATATGGGTGCGGATAAGCAAAGAGGCAGTGAAGAAGGGGCTGAAATCTCTGAAACAGATAGGTGAAGCGACTATATCGCTTTTTAAGGCAGAACTACCATTCATCGAGAAGATGGATGCCACATATATAACAGATGAAGAAACGGTGATACAGAAATTAGAGGAAGCGAATCAGATATACGAAGCGAGAGATGTGCGATCGAGAGGGCTCCATGATGAGGATGTAGACGAATTTTATCAATGCTCGCTCTGTCAGTCATTTGCACCGACGAATGTATGTGTCGTGACGCCAGATAGGACCGCACTTTGTGGTGCGATGAGCTGGTTTGATTCGAGAGCAGCAGCGAGAGTTGACCCCGAGGGACCAAATGCATCTATACCAAAAGGAGAGTGCATAGATCCAATAGGGGGGGAATATACAGGCGTAAATGAAGCGGCGGTAAAGCTATCCAGTGGCGAATATGACTCGATAAAGCTGCATTCGTTCCTTGAGAAGCCGCATACGAGTTGCGGGTGTTTTGAAGTTGCGGGATTCTATATTCCAGAAGTAGATGGTATAGGCTGGGTACATAGGGGTTCGAAAGTTTCTGAGACTCCTATTGGCCTACCGTTCTCAACGGTTGCGGGTTCTGTAGGCGGAGGTAAGCAAGTAAAGGGGTTCCTTGGGATTGGTATACAATACTTCTACAGCCCCAAGTTCATCCAATATGACGGCGGATGGCGTCGTGTAGTCTGGATGGCGTCGGATTTAAAGGAACGCGTGGGAGATGCTATTCCGGAAGAGATGAAAGATTTGATAGCGACAGAGAATAACGCAAAAGACATAGAAGAGCTAAGTGAATTCTTGAAGAGCGTGAACCATCCGGTAGTTAATGGCGTAACGCGTGAAGTTGACGGTACAAGGATAACAGAAGGATGGACCAAGAAGGAGGAGGAAGTAGCTCCGGCGGCTGTTGTAGCAGCGGCTGCTCCTGTCGGCGAGGGGCTTGCTCAGGTACCGATAACGCAAGTTATGGGATCCGAAGCTCCATTAAAGTTGATCTTTAAGGATGCAAACATTAGCATCGGAAAGCTAATAATAAAAAGGAAAGGAGAGAAGTAGAAAAGAAGAAGAGCAGCGTTAGGGTACTCCCATTCGCTCTTTAGTGCTCAGTTTCGTTAACTCGGATAACAGTTAGGGATAAATATGGTGGTAGATGTAGATGGTGTAATGGCACAGTACCAGGCCAAGATAAACGAGCGTTTGGGGTTGTTCTTCGACGAGCAGATAGAGGAAGCTTCTAAAATCTCTGACTATACACGAGACGTAGTAGCCAATATAAAAGAGTATACATTACGAGGTGGGAAAAGACTCAGGCCCATCTTCCTCATTTACGGTTATAAATGCCTCACAGAGGATGATAATATAGATGCGATTATAGAAGCGTCCATATCTATCGAATTGATGCAGAGCTATCTATTAATCCATGATGACATTATGGATGAAGACGAACTTCGGCGAGGAAAACCCACATTTCATATAGAGTATAAGAATATTTGTGCTGCTCTATTTGGGGAGGGAGAGGCGCGAAAATTCGGTGAGAATATGGCGATTCTGGCCGGCGATTTATTAGAGGCATATGGTATGGACGTATTAACAAATTCGCGTTTTAAAGAAGAATACGTAAAAAGGGCATTACGGAAATATACAGAAATAGTGAAAAACGTAGGTTATGGTCAAATTTTGGACATAATGTCAGAGAAGAAGAAGGACATAACCGAGGCGGAAATTCTATTGATACATAAACTAAAGACCGCGAGTTACACAATAGAAAACCCGCTTCAAATTGGTGCCATATTAGCAGGTGCCGTGGAAGCGGATTTAGCGGTTATGAGCAACTATGGTCTGCCCTTAGGTTTAGCATTCCAAATTCAGGATGATATATTGGGTTTATTTGGCGCGGAAGAAAAAATAGGTAAGCCCGTTGGCTCGGATATACGGGAAGGGAAGAAGACACTATTGATTCT
>WSZT01000145.1 GCA_013139985.1 Candidatus Methanophagales archaeon
TTCTTTGTATTTAAACTCATCATCCATCATATCCCCCTTTTAGCACAAGTTCTTCCTTAGCTTAACCCGGTAGATGACAATTGTTTTATTCTTTTGATAGATATACTGCAAATCCTCTTCTTTTATCTATTCCTATAATTTTATTCTTCAACACAATATTTAAAGATTATGATTTTCTCCCTAAAACTTACTCTATAAAATATCTCTGGTAATTTTTATCACGCAGAGACAATGTATGAACCATGTTCGTATTTGGACACATAGGAATTACCCTTGGCATTGCATTCGTATTATTCCAATTCGTTCTTCCACGGATAGGGATAAGACCGAAGAGAATCAATTATTTGTTCGTTGCGATTGGAGCGATCCTCCCAGACCTGATAGACAAGCCGATAGGACGCATTCTGCTTGGCGAATCGGTAGCAAACGGACGGCTATTTGGGCATACGCTGCTCTTCGTTTTGATATTGCTAATGATTGGCTTCTTCCTCAAAGATCATCGCGCTGCAGTCTTTTGCCTCTCATTCGGCGCGTTTATGCACCTGATAGAGGATCGGATGTGGGAAAACTCTGCAACTTTTTTTTATCCATTGTATGGATTTGGATTTCCAAAAGGGACAGTAATAGGTGAAAACTGGTACGAATATTTTCTCCTTGTGTTTACCAAATCATACGTGCCTTCGCTGTCTTATGTGTTTGCATCTGAGATTATGGGTTCCGTTATTTTGGTCTGTCTTGCAGGTTTTGCAATTTGTAGGGTGTTTTTCAACGGGTTTGGTTATCGGACGCTTAACCACAGATGGAGAGAGCGGTAGAGTTCCTTCTTTTGGATAATGCGTGATCTGTGATTGGTAATGCGTAATCTGTGATCTGTTATATATATGAAAATTCTTCATTTTTATACTCTTTATTGTTTAGAAAAGTTTGATCAAATAACATCCACCCATAGATG
This sequence comes from Candidatus Methanophagales archaeon, assembly GCA_013139985.1. GTDB lineage: Archaea > Halobacteriota > Syntropharchaeia > Alkanophagales > Methanospirareceae > Methanophaga. The sequence continues at coordinate 953 of WSZT01000145.1, forward strand.
AAGTGATCGGTATATCCCCTCCTCACCAACCTTATAAAGTAAGAACTCCAACTTCTGGTCTTCTCCTGCTTTCTTCGGTTTGAATGTAAAAGGACCTTCCCACGTCTCATTATGCGTTAGCACAATGCTCTTTTGGTCTATAACTTCCCCATTAAGTTTTAGTTCCAAGTGATATGTGACAGCAGCGTATTCATGGTTCACAACGCCTATGATAACTTCTCCTTTCTCGCCGACCGTTAAATTTGTAGGATAATCTTCCGCCATGCCTCCTTGACCTAGGATATAAAATTCAGTGAACTTCTCACCTTCTTTTGGCGTTACGATGACATAAACGGTCACGCTGAGTGCAAGCACGATTGAAATAATCAAAATAGCCGTCAATATTTTATCAACACACTTTTTCTTTTTATAAAAGAAAACCTGTGCTAAAAGAAAATCTTTAAATTCGTTAAAATCAACCACAAATCTATCCCCTTCTGGAATCTTGCTTCTTCTTACATACGCGCCGATAGCAAGTGAAATTGTGAATACTGACAGAACGATAAGTATCGGCGTTAATCGTATTCCAAACGGTGTGTAGTTCAGTGCCAAGCCCAATAAAGGTGAAATTGCAATGCTTAATCCAAAGCTGAGTGCAACTCGTTCGATCCCATCCAGGTCATCTTTCCGTGGGAATAAAGTGGCGATTAGAGAGTAGCCTGGTAGGAATAGCACTAACGGCAAGCCGAGGATAATTCTTATTGGCGAAATTTCGTTTAGGGGTGCGATGAGGACAAAGGGTATGCATAAAAGGGTGAGGAAGATTACGAGGGCAAGGTCGTTTGGGAAGTGCTTAATCTCCATTCTGTTCTTTGGTATGGGGGCTTTCATTTTATCCTTAGGGAAAGGGAGAAAGGCAAATAAAGGGCTAAGGGCAAAAGGTTTTCGACCGTGCCGATATTAATTTTGAATTTGAGAGCATTCCAGACTTGATATTTCTATACATCCGGTCTCTATCTCCTTAAATGTTTCTTTCCGGATATATCCTATTTCAAAGGCAATAGTTGCCTGTGTCAATACTTCCGCCTCTTATCATTGCTATGTGTATTTATGAGCTCTCAATATTCCATATCATACTCTCTTATTCCTATTCCCAATCTTTCAATAAAATCCTTTGGTGTGATGTATTCCAGCGCACCTTCGTAGTCCCTGTCATAAGCGACCAGGAATTCTAAATTTTCATGCCTTACCGCTGCTACATTTTCCACATCTTTATCCTTTATCTTACCTCTATTTTCCGCTATCTCGATCTTCATCTCCTCTCTCTTCACTATCTTTGCAGCCAATGTCTCCACATATTTCATGGCATAAAATCCCGCCTCTCTTCCGGCGAGCCGTTTAAAAACCGTTTGAACTTCCTCTACTACCAACTCCGAAACTACTACTTCCAAATCCCCGGCTTCCGCCGTTGACAATATAACAGAGGAATTACAATCTTCAAGTAACCCGTAAACGAATACGTTTGTATCCAGATATGCACGTAAATTCACTCTTCTATCTCCTCTAACAATTTCTCTATCTCTTCATGCTTTATTTGCCGCCCGATTTCCGACTTCAACATTCTTCGGTAGTATACAGGAGAACCTATCATACCATACTCTTCTGCAAGATGAAGTATCCCAGCACGGAGTGCCTCCGCCTTTGTAGAATAATATCCCTTTTCCACAAGTTCCTCTAACATCCTTGCAGTAGCCCCTCTAACCCTAACAGTTATCGCCAATTCATCCATTTCATATCACCAATATCATATTGACTTCGATTATATGTAAATTTTATATCAATAAACGCTTTCATGTTTGTGTGAAGTGCACTATCCTCAACATAATTACAAATTTTATCTCTGAATCTAAGGTACAGCAAACAGGCGATAGCTAATAAAGGACCCAAAGAGATCAGGTAGTTGTTGCTGTAGATCAGGTTCAAAGCGTAATGCGTGATCCGTAATGCGTAATCTGTGAGCACTCTTCGTTTCTATCACCTCAGTCCCTCTTTTATATTTTTGTTTCTCATGTTTCTCGATTTTAATAAATCAATATTTATTATGCGGACATAACATATAACCATGTTCATATTTGGACACATAGGGATTACCCTTGGCATTGCGTTCATATCAAAATATTCCAGTTCGTTCTTTTGGGTGATGGGTGATACGTAATCGGTAATCCGTGATGCGTAATGGGTAAATATTAGCTTTGGCATGGGCATTCATAGCTTCGTATCCAGCACGTTCTCCTTATTGTTTTGTGCTTGCACTATAAATATTAAACCAAAATAGCATACATCCGGTAAACATTCTTCGCCCATTCCTTCAATACTCTTTAAATTTGGTTTTAATCAAAACTTCTTCT
>WSZT01000128.1 GCA_013139985.1 Candidatus Methanophagales archaeon
ATGGTGATCGTGAAGCTCAATCCGATTACTGTCGGTTGGGGGAACTATTTCAAGATAGCAAACGTCAATTGGCTCTACAAGGGACTTGATAGTTGGACAAGAATGAGGTTGAGAGCATTTAAAGAGAAGAAGAAGAAGAGTTATCTCAGTAACACTCGTATAAGGAACGATTCTCTGAAAAATCTGGGCTTGAAATCGTTATCTACAAACCTTTCTTTAGAAAAGAAAGCTTTACCAAAGAAACAAGGTTTTCTGTGAAGCTTTTTTGATAAAACTTTTTTTAAAAGTTTTGTAAAGGTTTTTGCGAAGCAAAAAAGTTTTGAGTGGTAATCTCACTCCTTGCAATGGGGCAACGCCAAAGGAGAGCAGTATACGGGAAATCCGTACGTACGGTTCGATGAGGGGACGGAGGTCGTAAGACCTCCTCCTACTCTACTTGATGTAAGAGGGATGTTTAGCGAAGAAGAAAGATTTTTATTATAGGAGAGTATGATAGAATTAAGGAGAGGAGAAAAGGATGTCTAGAATTAGCTTGGAGATTAATAATGACAAAGCGGGAGATTAAACGTCCACTGGTGATAAAAAGCAGCCCAAAACGTGTGCCTGTAACACATATCCGCACAAATATGAGAACGGCAGGAATGAGCAGGGAACGCTATTTCCAACTTTTAGAAAAGGTAAAATGATGGGATTTTGTGTTGCCCTTTATGGGTATGTTCCTTTATTAAGCAAGGAAGAAATCGAAGGGTTTGGTGCAAAGGCTTTGAGTTTTTCTTTTAGCACAGGTTTTCTTTTTAGAAAAAAGAAAAAGTGTTGTGTTAATCTGTGGTTATAAAAGGTAGTAAAAATGAAAATCGCATCAATAGTAGGCGCGAGACCGAATTTCATCAAGTGCGCACCTGTGTCAAAGGAATTAAGAAAAGAGTTCGACGAAGTTATAATTTGATCCACACCGGGCAGCATTACGACTACGAAATGAATAAAGTGTTTTTCGATGAGTTAAAAATACCAGAGCCGGATTATCATTTAGGTGTTGGGTCAGGAACTCACGGAGAACAAACAGGGGAGATGCTGAAAAGAACAGAAGAAGTGTTAATAAAAGAAGCACCTGATTTAGTTCTGGTTTTTGGTGATACGAACACCACATTAGCAGGTGCATTAGCCGCTGTTAAGCTACATATCAACGTTGCTCATATTGAGGCGGGCCTGAGAAGCTACGATAGAAGAATGCCAGAGGAGATTAATAGAATCTTGACAGACCATTGCTCAGATATGTTGTTCTGTCCTACTAAAACGGCGGTTGAGAATTTAAAGAGGGAAGGAATTAGTAAAGGTGTACATCTTACGGGAGATGTCATGGTAGATGCTTTAAAAGAGAATATTGAAATTGCAGAGCAGAAATCAAGGATTTTCGATGAAATAGATTTAAAGCCAAAGGAGTATTATTTAGCAACTGTTCATAGAGCAGAAAATACTGATGATGCTGAGAGATTGAAGAGCGTAGTCGATGCATTTTGTGAGATAGAGAATTTAGTTTTTCCATGTCATCCAAGAACTGAGAAATTATTGAAGCAATTTGGGCTTTGGAATAAGCTAACTATGAAAGTAAAAGTTATAAAACCTGTTGGATATTTGGATATGCTTATGTTGGAGAAGAACGCGAAAAAGATACTGACGGATTCTGGTGGCATTCCGAAAGAAGCGTATATATTAAAAGTTCCTTGTATTACATTAAGAGAAAACACAGAATGGGTTGAGACAGTAGCAGATGGCTGGAATGTTTTGGTTGGTGCAAATAAAGAAAAAATCGTTAAGATGGCAAATGATTTTGAACCTACAAATGAGCAGCGGGATGTTTTTGGGAGTGGGGATGCGAGTGAGAAGATAACAAAAGTGCTGGAGCGTTGCAATGAAAATAGTTGAAAGCATAAAGAGAGCTGCATCTAAAAAGCGTTATAATATCACTTTGCATGCAAGAGAGGAGATGAGCCCAAAAGAAGACGATATATCGGAAAGAGAGTTGATTGAAGCAATATTGAATGGAGAAATAATAGAGGAGTACCCCAATGATAAGCCATTTCCAAGTTGTCTCCTATTTGGGAGAACAAAGGAAAGAAGGCCGATACATGCGGTCTGTGCGTATTCAAAAGAGGATAACATAACAATAATTATAACTACCTACGAACCAAGTATAAATATGTGGATAGATTATAGAAATAGGAGGGTTTGAATGATTGTCTCGAGGTGTGCGATATGTGGAGGAAAAGTTGAAGAACGGGAGATCAGCGAAGAGGTAAAAATCAGAAACGACTTTGTGGTAATAGAGAATCTCAGAGCGGGTGTATGTGTAGAATGTGGGGAGCGATATTATCCCCCCGGGGTTGTGGATAGACTTAGAGGCATTGAGAGAAGCCTGATGGATCGGGAGAAATTAAAGAGATTGGATGTAATAGGAAGTACCTACAGGCTGAGGTATGATGCCACCTTCTAAATGCATGAAATTCGAGATACCAGTAAATCTACAAGACTTTGTGATATATATAACCTAACCATGAACGATAAAATTGTATGTGTCGTAGGTTTAGGCTACGTAGGCTTACCTTTAGCGAAAGCTTTTGTGATTGAAAATAAATCAGTGGAATCTGTGTAATCTGTGGTTAAAAAGACAAATAGGAAGATTTAGCAATGTTTAAAGAACTCGCCCCCTACGTAATAACCGCCACCGTAATCATCTGCGCCTTAATCGCAATAAAAATAAAGAAGGAAGATATTCTTACAATAGACGGCATATTCGCGGTCGCTGGATTCATGTTAGGACTGTTCATAACGTCTTTGAACCTGATATACAGCAACAAAACAACTACCTGATCTCATTAGGTCCTTTATTGGCTATCGCTTGCTTGCTGTATCTACGATTATCGCTGCGATGGAGTTTTTAAAGGGGAAAATATATAACTGGATAAAGGAAGATATTGAGTAACATATTTATACAAATGAATACTATTATTATACATGCTTCAGAAGTTGTTCACATCTAAGACACGGGTTAAGCTGCTAACATTATTCATGATGAATCCGGGCAGAGAGATGTACGT
>WSZT01000163.1 GCA_013139985.1 Candidatus Methanophagales archaeon
AAGGGTTTGAAACAATAAATCGTGAGAGCATCCGGCTTATTTTTAAAAAAGCAAAACAAAGCCGTGGCTGAGAAGGATGTGGTGCATCCAGACGATTGATGCAATATTCAGAGCATGCATGTACGATATCCTTGACCTGTATGAAGAACCATACGACCCGAAAAGACCTCTCGTCAATCTTGATGAGAAACCAAAGCAACTTCTTGGAGATAAGAGGGTCCCCATACCCATGAAGCCGGGAAGCCCTGAAAAATACGATTATGAATACGTCCGGAACGGTACGGCAAACATATTCGTAGCAGTCGAGTTCAAAGCAGGAAAACGTGTGACGCAAGTCACAAAAAGAAGAACGATGAAGGATTTCGCACTGTTCGTGAAAATGCTCGTTGACGAATACCCCGATGTCGAAGTCATCCGGCTGGTCACCGATAACCTCAATACCCACAAGGGAAAGGCATTTTATGAGACGTTCAGCAAGGAAGAGGCAGAAAGGATTTAGGGTAAGATTGAATTCCATTACACACCAAAGCATGCAAGTTGGCTCAATGCCGCCGAAATTGAGATTAATGTGATGGATATCGAATGCACTGGTAGACGGATTGGTGACTTGGAGACACTGGCCAGAGAAGTAGCTGCATGGACTGAGAGAAGGAATGACCATGAAAAGAAGATCAACTGGAAGTTCACGAGGGAAAAGGCTGATAAGAAACTGTCCAAGTATTATGTATAAGAACTAAATTGTAGAGACACTAGGCTAGATATAAAGCGACCATATTCATTAGGTAGTATTGCTTTATGTACCATATGTACCCTATCTGAGGAGGCATGAAGCAGCGGGCATCGGAAGAAGAGAGGAAAAGATGAATAAAATTAGACTTTTGGCACAAAAGCCGGATGAAAGTCCTAGGATAGTGCTTACTGCGGATGAGACAATGATGAGCAAGTATCGCTGGGGTATATTTGTGGGATTCTCTACCTGCATGCCGAAGGGTATTATCCCGGACTGGTTTTTTTTAGTGTGTGGTCACCGCCAGGGCCGACGAAGAGCAATAGAGCTGTGTATGCGGATGCAGGACTCAGGATTATGGAAGCTTGTCTAGTAAACGTCTTTGGCGAGGCAGAAGTTGCAGTTGTACATCCCAGCGATTTAGAAGCGGTAGCAGGTGAAAGGACGAAAATAATAGGTATTGGAGGGCATGATTTCTTAGGCATCAATCCACCAACTTCTGAGTTCGTTGAGATGGTAAATACCGGCCCGCCCTATAACCGTGTGAAGTTCTTTGAACTGATGAAAAAGCCGGTGATGAGAGAGAAGATAGTGGTGGCAGGAGGCAAAGCGGCATGGCAGTTGGCAGATGAGACGATTATGGACAAGCTGAATATTGATTATGTCCATTTGGGAGAAGGAGAACTTAGTGTGCCCGCGATGTTTAAATCTATACTGGCGGGCGAGAAACTGCCGAGGATAATAAAAGGGGGAGTGCCAAGCATTGATGAGATTCCTAACATCCGGGGTGCTACCATTCACGGTCTGGTCGAGATAGCTAGGGGCTGTGGGCGAGGCTGCGCTTTCTGCACGCCAAATATGCAGAAGCTTCGCTTTCAATCCATAGCGCACATTGTAAAAGATGTAAAGACAAATGTAGATGTGGGTCAGCGTTCTATCTGTTTACATTCCGAAGATGTTCTTCGTTATGGCGCGAAGGGGATAGCACCAGATGATGAGCGAGTTCTGAAGCTGTTCAGACAGGTTGCCGCCGTAGAGGGAATTGAGAGTATAGGTATGAGCCATGTAGCACTCTCCACCGTCAGCCATAATCCCGGTCTTGTTACTGCGGTATCAGAAACATGCTATTCCATGCTCGACGAAGATTGGACGGGTGCGCAAACAGGATTAGAGACCGGAAGTGTAAGGCTGATTGGGCAACACATGCGGGGTAAGGTGTTACCTGCGCCCCCGGAGGAATGGCCGGAGATAGTCAAACAAGCTTTCGGTATCTTAGACGACAACAACTGTATTTGTGCTGCCACATTGATAAATGGTCTTCCGGGTGAAACTACCGATGATGTGCTAAAAAGCATAGAACTGGTAGCGGATCTGAAAGGAACCCGGTCCCTGCTGGTGCCGATGAATTTCGTGTCAATGCGTGGTTCTGCGCTGGATGACGAGGAAACGTTCACTATGAAGAAGATGACACCGGAGCACTGGCAGCTCTTCGGCGAATGCATAGATCACGATTTAAAGGTTGTGCCCGAATTAATCCGTATATACAAGACTGGCAGTAGTGGCGCAATCAAAAGCTTGTTGCTCAGGGCTGGCGCAAAATATATAACTAATGCATTGCAGAAATATGTGGGGCAGATGAAAAGGGGTGAGTCTCCTACTGACCGAACCGAAGTAAGTAAATGGCTCAATCCGGACATACCGGACCTAAAAAATTTTGGAATGATGAGGTGAAAAGATAAGAGATGAATATAATGCTTGTGCAGCCAAATTCGGCATCAGCAGTTAAAACAGTAATTGGGACCACAGGCGTGCCTCTCAGCTTGGCATATCTCGGTGCCGCACTCAGAGAGGAGCATGAAGTCCGTATAATAGACGCTTTGACGTTGGATTATGGCACAGAGGAGTTGAAAGGGGAGTTGAAGAAACACGAACCAGATGTTGTGGGCATAACTGCGACCACGCCTGCAATCTACGGTGCGTATGATGTTGCCAGGCTTGCAAAGGAGTTCAATCCGGATGTTAAGACGGTAATTGGTGGACCGCATGCGACTTTTACGGCAAATGGAACGCTTGACGAGTGCCCTGAGTTGGATGTGGTGGTAAGGCATGAAGGAGAACACACATTTAAGGAACTGGCAGATGCATTTGAGAACGGCACACCGCTTAAAAATATCGCGGGGATATGCTTCAGAGAGAACGGAGGAATAAAAGAGACAGAGGGCAGACCGTACATAAAGAATCTCGATGAAATCCCGTTCCCTGCATACGACCTACTGCCTATGAATGAATACAGGTTGGGAGATCGCAGGTATGGAATGATGATGACGAGCAGGGGCTGTCCATACGACTGTATTTTCTGCGCTTCTTCCTTGCTCTGCGGTAAGAAATGGCGGGCACGGTCTGCGGAGAATGTAATAGAGGAGTTAAGAATGCTTAAGGATGAGTTCGGTGTCAGAGAGATAGAATTCATGGATGACACCTTCACGTTGAGCAACACAAGAGCGAATGAGATATGCGATATGATAATAGGAGATAATCTGGACATTTCATGGAGCTGCTCTGCACATGCAAACACGATAGACTATAAATTAGCGAATAAGTTGAAAAAGGCAGGCTGTCATGATATTTTTATCGGTGCTGAGTCGGGTTCGCAAAGGATTCTGGATTTCATTGGAAAGTCTACCACTCTGGCTAGGATAGAGAAAGCGGTAGAGACGACGAAAAGAGCGGGTTTAAATACCCTCGCTTCCTTTATACTCGGTGTTCCGGGTGAGACGAGAGCGATGATAAAGGACACGATAAAGTTTGCGAGAAAATTAAATCCGAAATACGCGCAGTTCACGTTATGTACGCCATATCCAGGGACGAGGCTTTTCGAGCTGGCGAAGGAGAAAGGGATGTTAATAAGTAGCGACTGGCGGAGATATACGACAGTGGAACCGATAATGAATATTCCAGGTATTACGGCAGAGGAATTGAAGAAGTTGTTTAACTGGGCCTATATCAGCTTCTACTTGAGACCCAGTTTTGTGTTCTCGGAACTGATAAATCGGCGCACATTTTTGGTAAAGAAAGCTATTTCGAGCGTGTACACGTATTATAGAACAGACCGAAAAGTTAAGAAAGAGTCGCTATAAATGTATGGATGTCTGCGCCAAGACCGCTCAGAATCATACCCATGCCAATAGCAGCTAAGAATAAACCCATCAAACGCGTTATCACGTTGAGACCGTTTTCCCCCACGTGTTCGACGATCTCTTCGGATCCCAGAAAGCAGAGATACGTAATCCCGCAGATCACCCCAAAAGCCAGCAGAGAGAGGATAACCTGTATCAGTTCAAAACCGGCTGCATAGCCCATTGCCACTGCAATAGTGCCCGGACCTGCTAATAAGGGAATTCCTAATGGTGAAATTGCAACATTGAGTCGCGCTTTACGGCTTGATTCGATATCATCATCACTTGGTGTGTGGACTTTAGAACCAGACCCCTGCAACATATGATAGCCAATTATAAAGATGATAATCCCGCCGGTAATCTGCAGCGCCGGCTGAGTGATGCCAAATAGCTTAAATA